>NZ_VITO01000017.1:0-155978 GCF_007828025.1 Nitrospirillum bahiense | reverse complement strand
ACCGTGGCGGCGGTGAGGGTGCCGGTGTTGGAAAGATTGCCCAGGGTACCGCCGACATAGTCGTTGCCGATCACCGCCAGCAGGTTGGTGCCCACGACACCCTGGCTCACCAACAGCCCGGTCAGGGAGCCCTGCACCGCCACGCCGCTATAGCTGGAGCCGGTGCCGCCGGCGACCAGCGTGTCCACGCCGGCCAGGTAGTTGCCGGTGGCGCTGTATTGGGCGACGACCGTGCCGCCGCTGAAACTGGCGGCCCCGCTGACGGCCAAGCCGCCATGGGCGGGATCCGTCAGTGTCAGCGTGCCTGCCGTCTGGCTGTAGGCGCCGGTGACGCTGACCAGGCTGTCCAGGATCACCGAGGCGCCGCTGTTGACCAGGGTGTGGCCGGTCACGTTCACGGCATCGTTCAGCAACAGGTTGCCCGAGGCCAACACCACGTTGCTTAGGGTGTTGGTGATGGTCCCCTGGCTACCGGCGGCATAGCCGGTCAGGGTGCCCACGACCGCACCGCTGCCGCCGGTGATGCTGAGGGTGTTGGCCGACAGGTTCAGGATGTTGCCGGTGACGGTGCCGCTGTTGGCCAGAACGCCCAGGCTGGCGCCTGTGTCGAGATAGAGGGCCGTCGGCGCCGTGATCAGGCCGCTGTTGGCCAGGGTGCCGATGGTTCCGGCGTTGTAGACACCGTAGGTGGCGCCCAGGATGGTGCCGCCGTTCAGTACGGTGGCGATGTTGCCCGTGTTGTACAGGCCGGCGGCCGTGGGGGCGCCGGCGTCGATCAAGGCGCCATTGTTGACGACCACCTCGATGGTGCCGGCGTTGTTCAGCGCCATCTGGCCGGCGACTGTACCACTGTTGCTGAGCGTGCCGATGCTGGCGCCCGCCTGGTTGCCCAGGCCGGTGACGCTGCCGGTGACGGTACCGGTATTGCCCAGGGTGCCGATGGTGCCGCTGTTGACCACACCGGCGATGGAGCCGCTGACCGAGCCGTCGTTGCCGAAGCTGCCCACGGAACCGGCGTTGGCGACACCGGCGATGGAACCGGTGACGGTACCGCTGTTGGTCAACGTGCCGACGGTGCCGTTGTTGACCACGCCCACCACGCTGCCCGACAGCGTGCCGCTGTTGCTGACACTGCCGACGCTGCCGCCGCTACCGACATAGAGGGCGGTGACGGCAACGATGGTACCGGCATTGCCCAGCGAGGACAGGGAACCGCCGATGTAGTTGTTGGAAACGGTGGCCACCAGGTCGGTGTCGGCGCCAATGGTCACGGCGCTGGCGGCCGCCCCCAGGCCCGTCACGTTCACCTGGGTGAAGACGCCGGCGTAGCTGGAGCCGGCGCCGCCGACCACCAGGGTGCCCAGGATGTCACCCTGTAGATAGTTGACGTTGGTCGCCGCCGCGATGCTGGTGCTGACCGTGCCGCCGCTGAGGCTGGCGACACCGCTGACCACCAAATGGTTGCCGGCCAGGGCCAGGGTGCCGCCGGTCTGGCTATAGGCGCCGGTGATGGTCAGGGTGCTGGACAGCAGGACGTTGGCGCCGCTGTTGACCAGGGTATGGCCGGTGACGTTCACGGCGTCGTTGAAGGCCAGGCCGCCCCCCGCCAGCACCACGTTGCTGGTCAGGTTGGTGAGGGTGCCGCCGGTGAAGGTGCCCGCCACGGTGCCACCACCGGTGAGGGTCAGGTCCCGGGCGCCGGCGTTGGTGATGTCGCCAATGATGGTGCCGCTGTTGGCCAGCAGGTCCAGCACGCCGCTGCTGGTGATGCTGAGCACGCCGTGGGCGGCGGTGATCAGGCCGCTGTTGGCCAAGGTGCCCAGCGTGCCGCTGACGCGGAAGGCGGTGGAGGCACCGCCAGTCAAGGTGCCGCTATTGCCGATCAGCGCGGCGCTGCCGGCGACATCGGCCAGACGGGCGCCGGTCAGGACACCGGCGTTGCTGAAGCCCCCCAGGGTGCCGCCCAACGCCACCAGGACGGCGACGGTGCCGGCGGCCAGCGTGCCGCCAGCCAAGTTGCTGACCGAACCCACGATGCCGCCATTGGCGATGCCCAAAGCCACGCCGCCGCCGGTCACCTGGCCGCTGTTGTCCAGGCTGCCCAGGCTGCCCTGGACCAGCACGCCCGAGCCGATGTCGGAGGCGATAGTGCCGCTGTTGCTGAGCGTGCCGAGACGGCCGCCCGTGCCCACCTGCACACCGGCGGTGGAGGAGCCGCGGATCAGGCCGGCGTTAGTAACTTGACCCATTTGGCCACCGGCCACTGCCAGGCCAATGAGGGTGCCGGACAGGGTGCCGCTGTTGACCAGGGTGCCGACGCTGCCCGCCGCCGCCACGTAGAAGGCGGTGGGCCCGCCGAGGGCAGCGGTGTTGGCCAGGCTGCCCAACGCGCCGCCGATGTAGTCGTTGGCGATGCTGGCCGTCAGGTCGGTGCCCGACAGCCGCGTCACCATGGCCAGGCCCGTCACGGTGTTGGTGATGGAGGCCGAGACGCTGAGGCCGCCCGCCGCCGACACGAGGGTGGCGATGGACCCGCCGAAGTAGTTGACGCCCGCGTCATAGGCGGCCGCCACGATGCCGCCCGACAGGGTGGCGGCACCACTGACCGCCAGGCCGCTGCTGCCGGCGGTCAGGCCCAAGACGCCGCCCGTCTGGCTGTAGTTGCCGGTGACGGCGACGATGCTATTGAGCACCAGGGTGGCGCCGCTGTTGACCAGAGTATGGCCGGTGACGGTGACCGCGTCGGCCAGCAGCAGCGTGCCTGTGTTGAAAGTTACGTCGGCAGCGGTGCTGGTGATGGTACCGCCGGCCAGGGTGCCCACCTGGGTGCCGCTGCCGCCGATGGTTAGGCCGCTGGTCGCCAGGTTGATGATGTCGCCCTGGATCAGGCCGCTGTTGACGATGGCGCCGAAGGTACCGCTCGCCGCGTTGCGCAGGGCGGTGATGCCGGCCAGCGTGCCGCTGTTATCGAGCAAGCCGACGGTCGCGGCGTTCAGCAGGCCGATCTGAGCACCCTGGATCAGGCCGCTATTGGCGATGGTGGCGATGGTGCCGGCGCCACCGTTGACCATGGCTGTGGCGCCGGTGATGAGACCGGCGTTGGCCACGCGGCCCACCCTGCCCTGGTTGAAGACACCATCCGCCTGCCCCATCACGGTGCCGGTGGTGTCGTTGACCAAGGTGCCCAGCAGGGCGGTATTGATAACGCCGGAGAAGGTGGCGGAAACGAGGCCGGCATTATGAAGCGTGCCCAGGGTGCCGTTGTTGAACACGCCATAGGCGCCACCCAACAGGCTGCCGCTGTTGCTGAAGCTGCCCAATGAACCGGTGTTGGCGATGAGCAAGGCCGTAGTGGCGCTGACCGTGCCGGTGTTGGACAGGCTGCCCAGGGAGCCGCCGATATAGTCGCTGTGGGCCACGGCCAGCAGATCGTTGCCCACCACCGTGCTGCCGATGTCGAAACCGGTCAGATCGTTGGTGATGGACAGGGTGTAGCGGGATCCCGCCCCACCGGACACCAGGGTGGCAAGGGCAGAGCCCACGGTGTAGTTGGCCAGGCTGCTGGCACCGGTGATGGTCACCACGCCGCCGGTCAGGGCGGCACTGCCGCCGACCGCCAGCTGGCTGCCGCCCAACGACAGCACCAGGCCGCCACCGGTCTGGCTATAGTTGCCGGTGATGGCAACGGTGCCGCCGATGGTCAAGTTGGCCCCGCTGTTCACCACCGTGTTGCCGCCGACATCGATGGCGTCGGCCAGCAGCAGGTTGCCGGCGATGAAGGACACGCCCGACAGGCTGTTGACGATGGTGCCGCCGGTCAGGGTACCCACCACGCCGCCCCCGGGGCCGCCCACGACCACCAGGTCATGGGTCGTCAGGTTGCGGATGTTGCCGGTCAGGGTGCCGCTGTTGACCAGTGTGCCAAGATTGCCGCTGGCGGCGATGTAGAGCGCGGTGGCGGCGGTGACGGCGCCGCTGTTGGTCAACGTGGCCAGGGTGCCGCCGATGTAGTCGTTATCGACCATCAGCAGCAGGTCGCCGCCGGCGGTGATGCCGCTGGACGCCAGGCCGGTGACGGCGGTGACGATGGTGGCGCCGGTGTAGGTGGAACCCGCCGCGCCGGCAACCAGGGTGCCCAGCGTGCCGGCCAGGTAGTTGGCGCCGGCGCTGACGCTCGCCAGGACTGTGCCGCCGGTGATGTTGGCGGCATTGGCCACCACCAGCTGGCCCGCACCCCGGCTGAGATCCAGCGTGCCGCTGGTCTGGCTGTAGGCGCCGCTGATGCTGACAATGCTGGTCAGGATCAGGTCGGAACCGGCGTTGACCACGCTGCCCGCCACCTGATCGTTCAGCCAAAGGCCGCCGCCGGCGAACACCACATTTCCACCGGTGACGGTGATAGTGCCCATGGTGTTGGCGGCATAGCCGGTGAAGGTGCCGACATGCGTGCCGCTGCCGCCGGTGATGCTGAGGTCGCCGATGGTGGCGACGATGTCGCCCGCCACGATGCCGCTGTTGGTGAAGCCAATGATCTGGTTGCTGAACCGGGCCGCCACCGGGCCCTGGATCATGCCGGCGTTGTCGATGACGCCGAAGGCGCCGTTTAGGGCGACGGTGCCGCCGACCACGGTGCCGGTGTTCACCAGGCTGCCGATGCCGCTGTTGCTGAAGACGCCGGTGCCGCCGCTGAGGAGACCGCTGTTGTTCAGCAGGTCCAGGCCGTTGACGCCCACGGCCCCAAAGCGGCTGAGGATGCTGCCGCTGTTGAGGATCGTGCCGGTCGTGCCGCCGGCGCTGACGCCGGCATAGCCGCCGCTGATGGTGCCGCTGTTGCGCAGCAGGCCGACGGCGTTGTTGTACATGATGCCCTGGCCGGCGGTCATGCCGGCGGTGAGCGTCCCGCCCTGGATGATTCCGTCGTTCACCAGCGTATCCAGGGTGTCGGCGCGGACGCCGATGGTGCCGCCCTGGATGGTGCCGCTGTTGGCCAAAGTGTTCATCACCCCGGCGTAGACACCCTGGGCGCCAATGACCTGGCCGCCGCCGGCGATGGACAACAGGCCGATGCTGCCGCCATAGATGCCGGTGCCCAGGGGCGCCTCGGCGCGGATCACGCCGCTGTTCAGCAGGGTGCCGATAGTGCCGGCGTTGTTGATGGCGAAACCGGTGCTGCCCGTGGCCCAGATGGTGCCGCGGTTGTTCAGCAGGTCGATGGTGCTGGTGGTGCGGCGGTTGTTGATGCCCGCGCCGGCCCCCTGGATCAGGCCGTCGTTGGTCAGGGTGCCGATGCGCTCCTCACTCTGGAGGCCCAGCTGGGTGCCGGCCAGCACGCCACCGGCGCTGATCGACAGGCTGGCGATGGTGCCGCCTTGCGCCAGGTAGATGCCGTTGGCGTTGCCGCCGATGGACCCGCTGTTCAGCAGGGACAGCACCCGGCCGCTGACGTCCACCTCGGTGAGGGAGCCGGCATTGTCCAGGACGCCGATGGTGCCGCTGTCGCCCAGGCTGCTGATCCGGCCGGTGTTCGACAGGGCGCCGATGGTGCTGCTGCCGTCAACGGCGACGGCGACAACGGCGCTGATGGTGCCGGTATTGGACAGGCTGCCGATGCTGGCCTGGGTCAGGTTGATCCCGGTGGAGCCGCCGCTGATGGTGCCGCCGTTGCTGATGAGGGCGACCAGGCCGTTGGCGCCCAGGCTGCCCATCCAGCCGGTGTTGACCAGGCTGTCCAGGCGGCCGCCCAGGGCGACCAGCACGCTGGCGAGGCGGCCGCTGTTGTCCACGGTACCCAGCGTACCCGTGCCGCCCACGGACACGCCGCCCAGGGTGCCGCTGTTGGACAGCAGGCCCAGGGTGCCGGCGATGCGCACCTGGTTGCCGGCGGTGCCGATCACGCCGCTGTTGGACAGGGTGCCGACGCTGCCGATGGTATCGACATGGAAGGCCAGGCTGTTGCCGCTGAGGCTGCCGGCGTTGACGAAGGTGCCGATGACACCGGCAACGTCCACCTGGAAGACGCCGCCCGTCAGCATGCCGCTGTTGGTGAAGCTGCCCAGGGTGCCAGTGCTGGCCACCGTCAGGAAGCTGGAGGCCAAGCTGCTGACGATGGTGTCGCTGTTGCCGGCCGACGCCAGGCTGCCGCCGATGTAGTCGCTGGTGGCCACGGCCACCAGGTTGCCGCCGGTGGAAATGGCGGCCACACCCTGATAGCCGGAGGTGAGCGAGGTGCCGCTGTAGTCGGAACCCGCGCCCCCGGCCACGACCGTGCCCAAGGTGCCGGCCAGATAGTTGCCGGTGGCCGTCTGGCCGGTCAGGGAGAAGACGGCGCCGTTGATGCTGGCCACGCCGCTGACGGCCAGCTGGTTGCCCGGAGCCATGGTGACGGTGCCGCCGGCCTCGGCATAGTTGCCGGTGATGCTGACGGTGCCGGCCAGGGTCAGGGCGATGCCGCTGTTGACCACCGTGTGGCTGCCCACGTCGATGGCGTCGTTCAGCGTCAGGGCGCCGGAGGCGAACACGACGTTGCCGCCGGCGTTGCGGATGGTGCCCTGGGTGCCGGCGCCGTAGCCGGTGAAGGTGCCGATGGATCCGGCGTTGTTGATGGTCAGGTCCCGGGCGGCCAGGTTGACGATATCGCCCGCCACCAGGCCATCGTTCCGGAAATAGCCCAGGGTGCCCAGCGTACCGATGGTCAGGGCCGCAGCACTGCCGGCCAGGGTGCCGCCGTTCAGCAGGGCGCCCAGGACGCCGTCGTTGGCCACGCCGTAGGCGCCCTGGATGGTGCCGCGGTTGGCCAGGGTGCCGAGGGTGCCCAGCGCGTTGGCCGAGCCTTCGTTGAAGATCGCGGCACCGTTGGTGCTGGCGATCAGGCCGCTGTTGTCCACCCGGCCGATGGTGGGACTGAGGGCCCCGCTCACCAAGTTGTCGAGGCCGCGCGAGGTGCCGCTGATGGTTCCGGCGTTGGTCAGCGTGCCCATGCTGCCCCCGCCGGCGTTGCCGTTGCTGCCGCCAACCTGCACGCCGATAGGACCGGAGATCTGGCCGTCGTTGATCACGGCCGCCAGCGTGCCGGCATTGGCCAGGCCCGTGAACCAGCCGTGCATGGTGCCGGCGGTGCCGATGCTGACCAGGCCGATGGTGCCGCCGTTGTACAGGCCTTGCAGCACGCCGGTATTGGACACGGTGCCGATCACGGCCCCCCAGTTGTTGGCCAGGGCCGAATAGGGGTAGGAGGACGCGATGGTGCCGCTGTTCTGGATCAGGCCGATGGTGCCGGCGAAGTTGCTGATGGCGGCATAGCCGGTTCCGGCCAGCGTGCCGCTGTTGACCAGGGTGCCAAGGATACCGCCCTGGCCGACGAAGACGGCGGTCTGGCCGGTGATGCCGCCCTGGTTGACCAGGGTGTCCACCCGGCCGGCTGTGCCGTAGGGGCTGATGGCCACGGCCCGGCTGCTGGTGTTGATGGCACCAGTATTGGTGAAGGTGCCCAGGCTGCCGGTGCTGGCGACGTAAAGGCCGGTCGCGACACCGCTGATAGTGCCGGTGTTGTTCAGGGTGCCCAGCGTGCCGCCGATGTAGTCGCTGAAGGCCACGGCGACCAGGGCGTTGCCGGCGATGCTGCTGTCGATGTCGAAACCTGTCAGGTCGGTGGTGATGGACAGGCCGGCGTAATCGGCGCCGGCACCGCCGGCCACCAGGGTGGAGAGGGCGGAGCCGACGGTATAGTTGGCCAGGTTGCTGGCGCCGGTGATGGTCAGGGCGCCGCCGGCCATGGCCACGCTGCCGGACACGGTCAGCTGGCTGCCGTACAGGTCCATCAGCAGGCTGCCGCCGGTCTGGCTGAAGTTGCCGGTCACGGCGATGGTGCCGCCGATGGTGAGGTTGGCGCCGCTGTTCACCACCGTATGACCGGTGACGTCGATGGCGTCCTCCAGCCGCAAGGCGCCTTCGGTGAAGGTCAGGTCGGACTGTGTGTTGCGGATGGTGCCACCGGTCAGCAGGCCCGTGCCGCCGGCCGTGTTGCCGGCGATGGCCAGCGCGTTGGCCGACAGGTTGCGGATGTCACCCGACAGTGTGCCCGTGTTGACCAGGGTGCCCAGGCTGCCGGTGGCAGCGATATAGACGGCGGTGGCGGCGGTGATGGTGCCGCTGTTGGTCAGCGTAGCCAGGGTGCCGCCGACATAGTCGTTGTTGGCGACCAGCAGCAGGTCGTTGCCCACCGTCTGGCCGACGACGTTTAGACCGATCAGGTCGGACGCCAACGTGACGCCGGCGTAGCTGGAGGCGGCACCGGCCGTGACCAGGGTGCCCAGGGTGCTGGCCAGATAGTTGCCGCTGGCGGTGACGCCCTGGGCCACCAGCACGCCGCCCGTCAGGCTGACCGCGTCGCTGACCGTCAGGCTGGTGATGGACAGGGTGCCGCCCGTCTGGGCGAAGGCGCCGGTGATGGTGCCGTTGCCCAGCGTCAGGGTGGCGCCGCTGTTGGTCACCGTCTGTCCGGCGGCGTCGATATCGTCGTTCACCAGCAAATTGCCGGCGGCGAAGGTCAGGCCGCTCAGCACATTGGTGATGGTACCCCGCCCGCCGGCATAGCCCGTGACGGTACCCACCGTGCCGGTGCTGCCGCCAGTGATGACCAGCGCGCGGCTGGTGGTGTTGAGGATATCACCCGCGATGGTGCCGGCGTTGGCCAGGGTGGAGAGATTGCCGCTGATGGACAGCGCGTTGTCCTGGCCGGCGATCAGGCCAGTGTTGGCCAGGATGCCGATGGTACCGTTCAGCTGCACCGCCGTGTTGGACCGGGCGGACAGCGTGCCCTGGTTGGTGACGGTACCGATGGTGGCGGATGTCGCCACATAGGCCGCGACGGCGGTGCCGTCGATGTCCGCCGTGGTGAGCACGCTGGTGGTCGAGGCCCCCAGATAATCGGTATGGGCAGTGGCCAGCAGCGCACCGCCGCTGACGGCGCTGGTGATGGACAGGTTCCAGCCCTGGACGGTGGCGCCACTGACACCCAGCGTGCCGCCCGCCTGGGCGATGGTGCTGACATCGCCGGCCAGGATGTTGGCGTTGCCGGCGTAGACCAGCACTTGGCCCGCCAAGTCGACATTGCCGCTGGCCCGCAGGGCGCCGCTGTTGGCGACGACATCCAGTTCACCCGCCGTCTGGCGGTAGTTGCCCAGCACGTTCAGCGGCGCGTTGGACAGGATGGTGGCGCCGGTGTTGCGCAGCGTCAGGGCGCCGACGTCGACGACGTCGCCCATGGAGAGGCGACCGGCGGCCAGCACCACGTCGGCGCCGCGGCTGCGGATGGTGCCGTTCTGGAAGGAACTGGCCTGGCTGGTGTTGCCGACGATGGTCAGCCCATGGCTGCCGTCGTTGATGACGTTGCCGTCCACCGTCTGTTCGTTGTCCATGACGTCCAGCACGCCGCCGGCGGCGATGGAGACGGCGGCCAGGGTACCGAACAGGCGGGCGGTGTTGACCAGGGTGCCCAGGCTACCCGTGCCCGCCACATAGACGCGGGTGTTGGCGCTGATGCTGCCAGTGTTGGACAGGGTCAGCAGCGTGCCGCCGACATAGTCGTTCTGGAAGGCGGCGATCAGACGGCCAGCGCCGTCCACCGTGCCGGCGACATCCATGCCCGCCAGGCCGCCCACGGTGGCGCCGCTGTAGTCGGAGCCTGCTGCCGCGCTGACCAGGGTGGTGGTCTGGTTGACGGTGAAGTTGGCCGTGGCCTGGCCCACCCGCACGCCGCCGGCGATGGTGGCCTGGTCGGCCACCTGCAGCGGGGTGGCGGTGTTGAGCTGCAGGGTACCGCCGGCCTGGGTGTAGGCGCCGGCGATGGTCACCGCCGACGCGGTGGTCAGGTTGGCGCCGGTATTGACGACGCTGGCCTGCACCTGGTCGTTCAGGGCCAGGCTGCCCCCCGCCAGCAGCAGGTTGCCGCCGGTGACGGTGATAGTGCCCTGCGTGTTGGCGGCATAGCCGGTGAAGGTGCCGACATGCGTGCCGCTGCCGCCGGTGATGCTGAGATCACCGATGGTGGCGACGATGTCGCCGGCCACGATGCCGCTGTTGGTGAAGCCAATGACCTGGTTGCTGAACCGGGCCGCCACCGGGCCCTGGATCAGCCCGGCGTTGTCGATGAACCCGAAGGCGCCGTTTAGGGCGACGGTGCCACCGACCACGGTGCCGGTGTTGATCATGCTGCCGACGCCGCTGTTGCTGAAGACGCCGGTGCCGCCGCTGAGGAGACCGCTGTTGTTCAGCAGGTCCAGGCCGTTGACGCCTACGGCCCCAAAGCGGCTGAGGATGCTGCCGCTGTTGAGGATCGTGCCGGTCGTGCCGCCGGCGCTGACGCCGGCATAGCCGCCGCTGATGGTGCCGCTGTTGCGCAGCAGGCCGACGGCGTTGTTGTAAATGACGCCCTGGCCGGCGGTCATGCCGGCGGTGAGCGTCCCGCCCTGGATGATTCCGTCGTTCACCAGGGTATCCAGGGTATTGGCGCGGACGCCGATGGTGCTGGCCTCGATGGTGCCGCTGTTGGCCAGGGTGTTCATCACCCCGGCGTAGACACCCTGGGCACCAATGACCTGGCCGCCGCCGGCGATGGACAACAGGCCGATGCTGCCGCCATAGATGCCGGTGCCCAAGGGGGCCTCGGCCCGGATGAGGCCGCTGTTCACCAGCGTGCCGAGGGTGCCACCGTCGTTGTTGATGCCATAGCCGGACTGGGCCTGGATGGTGCCGTCGTTGGTCAGCAGGCCGATGCTGCCCATCCCATTGTTATTGATGCCCGCTTGCTGGCCGAAGATCGTGCCCTGATTGGCCAGGGTGCCAATGGACTGATCGCTGTAGACGCCGTACCGGCTGCCGGTGATCAGGCCGTCGGCGGTGACCGACAGGAGGGCAATGGTGCCGCCGGTGGCGATGGACACACCGGTATCGCCGCCGCCCAGCCGGCCGCTGTTCAGCAGGGTGCCGATCCATGCCGTGGGGCTGGTGCCGTTGATGCTTACGCCTAGCTGGATGGCGGTGATGGAACCGGAATTGTCCAGCAGGCCGGTGGTGCCGCCGCTGACCAGCGTGGCGATCGATCCAGTGTTGGCCAGGCTGCCGATGCTGCCCAGGTTGTAAACGGCGGTGCGCTGGCTCCAGATCGTGCCGGCGTTGCTCAGCACGCCGATTGTGCCGGGCGCGTCCACCGACACACCCGTGTTCGCGAAGATGCCGCCGGTGTTCGACAGGGTGCCGATGCTGCCACCGGCCAGGTGGATCGCCTTGCTGAAGGCGTTGAGGACGCCGGCGTTACTGAAGGTGCCGACGCTGCCGCCGACATGCACCAGGTCCGTGCCGCCGCCGAACAGGGTGCCGGTGTTGGTGTAGCCGCCCAGGCTGCCCGAAGCCGTGACGTACAGCTGCGCCGCCCCCAGCGTCGCCTGGATGCTGTCGCTGTTCACCAGCGTGGCGTAGGTGGTGCCGATATAGTCGTTCAGCACCACGCCGGTCAGGGTGCCGTTGGCGGCCACGCCGCCCACCACCACGCCATCGACGGTGTTGAGGTAAATGGCGCCGCTGTAGTCGGACGCGGCGTTGCCGGTGGCCAGAACGCCCAGGGTGGTGTGGACGTAATTGACCGTGGCCGTCAGGTTGTTCACCTGGACATAGCCGCCGCTGATGCTGATCGTGCCGCTGGCGCCCAGCGCGTTGGCCGTGTTCAGCGACAGGGTGCCGCCGCTCTGGCCATAGTCACCGGTGACGTGGGTGGGTGCCGCCAGGGTGACGGCGGCGCCGGTGTTCAGCACGGTATGGCCGGTGGCGTCGATGTCGTCATCCAGCAGCAGGCTCCCGGCCGAGAACACGACGTTGCTGGCGGTATTGCTGATCAGGCCGTGGCCGGTGGCGCCGGTGAAGGTGCCGACCGTGCCGCTGCCGCCCTGGATGGTCAGGTCGCGGGCCGCATCGTTCCAGATGGCACCGGCGATGGTGCCGCTGTTGATCAACAGGCCCAGGGTGGCACCGCTCTCAATGGTAATGGCATTGCCACTGCCGCTGATCAGGCCGCCGTTGGCAAGGATGGCGATGCTGCCCCGGTTGGAAAGCTCCACCACGCCGGCGAGGCTGCTGGACAGCGTGCCGCTGTTCAGCAAGGTGCCGATGGTGCCACCGGTCACGCCAACGGCGTCGACGTAGCCGGAAATCGTGCCGCTGTTGTCCAGCAGGTCAATGCTGCCCTGATTCTGCACCATGCCGGTGATGCGGCCGTAGATCCAGCCGGTGTTGGTCAGGGTATCGATGACGCCGATGTTGCCGATGACGCTGTTATTGCGCAGGCCGAAGTGGGTGGCGGTGATGGTGCCGCTGTTGGACAGGGTGGCGATGCTGCCCTGGCTGTTCAGGCCGGTGTTGGCGGCGCTGATCAGGCCGCTGTTGCTGAGGCGGCCGATGACACCCGTGTTCCGGATGCCGACAGAGGCGCCAATGGCGCTGCTGAAGGTGCCGCCGCCCTGGCTGATGATGCTGGTGTTCACCAGGGTGCCGATGCTGCCGGCGTTGCTGAGGCCGGCGTATTGGCCTGTCAGCGTGCCATTGTTGGCCAGGCTGCCGACGCCGCCGCTGGTGGCCACGTACAGGGCGGTGCGGCTGATTATGGTGTCGGTGTTGACCAGGCTGCCCAGCGTGCCGCCGATGTAGTCGTTGCCGATCAGGGCCAGCAGGTCGCCGCCGCTGACGCTGCTGGCGATGTTCAGGTTGCCCACGCCGTCGGCGATAACGGTGGCGCCGGTGGCGAGAGTGCCGCCGGCATGAACCAGGGTGCCCAGGGTACCGGCAAAATAGTTGCCGGTGACGCTGAAGCCCGCCATGGCCACGGTGCCACCCGTCAGGCGGGCGTTGCCGCTGACGTTCAGGCTGTCGGTGCCGGGCCGCAGCAGGAGGGTGCCGGCGGACTGGCCGTAGTCCCCCGTGACGCTGACGGCGCCGGCCACTGTGACATTGGCGCCGCTGTTGACTAACGTATGGCCGGTCACATTGACGGCGTCGGCCAGCGACAGGTCACCGGACACGAGGGCCAGGTCGCTGGCGGTATTGGTGATGGTGCCGCCGGTGAAGCTGCCGACGGCGCCGCCGGTGCCGCCGCTGATCGACAGGATGCGGGCGCTGCGGTTGATGATGTTGCCGGCGATGGTGCCGCTGTTGGTCAGCGTGTCCAGCGTGCCGGTGGCGGCGATATAGAGAATGGTGGCGGCGCTGATGCTGCCGCTGTTGGCCAGGCTGCCCAGGCTGCCACCGACGTAATAGTTGGTATGGATGCCCAGCAGGCTGCCGCCGCTGATGCTGGCGGTGACGCCCATGCCGGTGACGGTCGCGACGTTCACCGCGCTGTAGTCGCTGCCCGAATCGCCGGTGACCAGGGTGGAGATCTGGCCCAGGGCGGCGTTTTCGGTCGCCAGGCCGGCCACGACGGTGCCGGCCACGGTGGCGGCGTCGGTGACGGACAGTCGGCCGGCCGTGCCCACCACCAGCGTGCCGCCGGCCGCCTGGCTGTAGGCGCCTGTAACGGTGATGGCGTTGGTCAGGGTGAGGTCGGCGCCCAGGTTGCCGACCGTATGGGCGGTGGCGTCGATGTCGTCGTTCAGCCAGAGGTTTCCGCCGGTGAACAGCAGGTCGCTCAGGCGGTTGAGGATGCTGCCCTTGGCCGTCAGGTTCTGGCCGGTGAAGGTGCCGACCAGGGCGCCGCCGCCGCCCTGGATGGACAGGTTGGCGGCCACCGTGTCGACGCCCAGGCCGACCAAGTTGTTGTCGCCATTGACGATGGTGCCGGCGATGACGCCGCTGTTGACCAGGGTGCCGAGCGTGGCGCCGCCGCCCAGGCCCAGGGCGTAGGCGGCGTTGATGGTGCCGGTGTTGACCAGGGTGGCGATGGTGCCACCATTGCCAACCACGCCCGCCGTCACGCCCCCCAGCACGCCGCTGTTGCTGAGCGTGCCGATGCTGCCGGTGCCGGCCACGTACACGCCATAGCCGCCGCTGGTTAGGGTGCCGCTGTTGTTCAGGGTGGCCAGGCCGGCCCCGACGTAGTCGTTCAGGTAATGGACGACCAGGTTGCCGCCGTCCTGCGCCACGCTGCCGCTGAGGCCGAACAGGCTGGCCAGGGTGGCGGCGCTGTAGTCGGCGGTGGCGGCCTGGATCAGGGTGGGCGTGTCGCCCGCCAGGTAGTTGCCCCGAGCGTCCGTCAGCACCCGGCCCGTGACCGTGGCGCTGTCGGCCGTCAGCAGGCCGGTGGTGGTGCCGATCAGCAGGCCGCCGGCCATGCGCAGGGTGCCGGTCACGGCGACGGTGCCGCCCAATGTCACGAAGGCCGGGCTGTCGATGAACAGCGCGCCGGTGCCGGCGTTGACGGAATCGTTCAACCGGATGGTGCCCTGGGTGACGTGGATGTCGCCCAGGGTGTGGGTGATGGTGCCGCCGGTGAAGGTGCCGATGCCGGCGCCGCCGGCCAGCAGCAGGCTGGCGCCCGCGCGGTCGTCGATGATGTTGCCGGCGATCACGCCGCTGTTGACCAGGGTGCCCACGGCCGTGGCGCCACCGGCGATGTAGACGGCGGTGGCGGCGCTGACGGTGCCGGTGTTGGTGATGTCGGCGCCCAGGCTGCCGCCGATGTAGTAGTTCTGTGCCGTGATCACCACGGCGTTGTTCACGATGGTGTTGTTCAGCGCCAGCTGCGCCAGGTTGCTGGCGATGGTCGCGGCGCTGTAGTCCGACCCCACGCTGCCGGTCACCAGGGTGGCCTGCTGGCCCGGTAGGAAATTGTCGGTGGCCAGGCCCGCGCGCAGCTGGCCGGCGATGGTGGCCTGGCCGTCGATGGCCAGCTGGCCACCCTTGCCCACCACCAGCGCGCCGGCGCTGCCTTGGACGTAGGTGCCGGTGACATCGATGGTGTTGGCCAGGGTCAGGCTGGCGCCGCTGTTGAGCGCGGTGTGGCCGGTGACGTCAACGTCATCGTTCAGCAGCAGGCTGCCGCCGCTGAACACCAGGTTGCTCAGCTTGTTCTGGATCAGGCCGGTGCCGGACTGGCCAGTGAAGGTGCCGACCGTCCCGCCGGTGCCGCCCTGGATGGTCAGGTCGCCGGCGACGGTGTCGCTGGGCAGGAAACCCAGGACGCCGCCGTTGCCGTTGACGATATTGCCGGCGATGACGCCGCTGTTGACCAGCGTGCCGATGCTGCTGGCGCCGCCCTGGCTACCCGCCATCAGCAGAGCGTACTGGGCGCTGATGGTGCCGCTGTTGACCAGCGTGCCGATGCTGGAGGCCACTATCAAACCAGCGTAGGAAACTCCGATAAAGGAATTGTAGGCGCCGGTGATGGTGCCGCTGTTGGCGAAGCGCGTGGTGCTGTCGCCAAACAGGCCGATAGCTCCACGGACGACGCCGGTGTTGAGCACGCTGCCCACGGTGCCGACCAGCGCGATGGCCGAGGGGGCGCTGATGCTGCCGTCGTTGATCAGGGTGCCGACGCTGCCGGTGCGGGCGACGAGGATGCCGGCGAGGCCGGTGGTGATTGTGCCGCTGTTGGTCAGGGTCACCAGGCTGCCGCCGACGTAGTCGCTGCTGAACTGCGCCAGCAGCGCGCCGCCGCTCTGCACCAGGGTGCCCTGGACGCTGGCGGAGCCCGTGCCGAGGCCGCTCAGGGTGGCGCCGCTGTAGGTGCCGGTGGCGGCGCCGATCACGGTCTGCGCTTGGCCGACAATATAGTTGCCCAGGGTATCCAGGCCGATCTCGCCACCGGTCACCGTGGCGCTGTCGGCCTGCAGGGTGTTGCCGTTGCCCACCACCAGCCTGCCGGCGCTCTGCGCATAGGTGCCGGTGACGGTGATGGCGCTGCCCAGGGTCAGGGCGGCGCCGCTGTTGACGACGCTGTGGCCGGTGGCCAGGATGTCGTCGTTCAGCAGCAGGTTGCCGCCGGCGATAGACAGGTTGCTTACCCTGTTGTCGATCAGGCCCTTGCCGGTCAGGCCGGTGAAGGTGCCCACGAGGGTGCCGGTGCCGCCCAGCAGGGTCAGGTCGCCGACGGCGGTATCCACCTGGCCCGTCCACGTCCCCGTGGCGTCGCCATTCATGAGGTTGCCCCGGATCAGGCCGCTGTTGGCCACGGTACCCAGGCCGGAATTGCCGTAGGAGCGGATGACGACGCCGGCGGCGATGGTGCCGGTGTTGATCACGGTGCCTAGGGCGGCGCCGTAGGCCTCCTGGATCGCCACGTTGTCGGCCAGGATGGTCCCGGAGTTGACGATGGTGCCGATCGTCCCCGGTATGCCGTAGTTGTTGATGGCCGTGCCGCTGCCGCTGATGCGAATGGTGCCCTGGTTCAGCACCGTGCCGATGGTGCCGTAGGTGTTGGAGATGGCGCCGCCGTTATGGTCCACCGCCATCAGCCCGCTGTTGGCGATGGTACCGACGGTGGCGTAGGAGATCTGCACGAGACCGGCTGAGGTGGTGCCATAGCCGCTCAAGGTGCCGCTGTTGGTCACCAAGCCGACCCGAGAGAATGCAAGATTGATATTGGCCCGGCCACTGATCACCCCCTGGTTGTCAATGGTGCCGATGACGTTCCCGGTGCCGCTGCTGAAGATGGCGTTGAAACCGGTGATGGTGCCGGAGTTGGTGATCTGGCCGATGGTCCCGCTATTGTTGGAGATGGCGTAGATTTGATAGACGCTGAAATCACCGGGATCGTTGGCGACGGCGATCAGGCCGGCGTTGGTGATGGTGCCGATAGAGCTGAACTGGCCGTTGTAGATGGCCGCGGTGTCCTGGTGCAGGGTGCCGGCGGCGGCGGCGGTGATGGTGCCGCCGGCCTGGTTTTCCAGCAGGCCCAAGGTGTTGTAGTTCAGGATGGGGCGATAGGCGCCCGTGACCAATCCGCTGTTGCGGAAGGTGCCCAGGCTGCCGAGGCCACCGACCTGCAGGGCCACGGCCCCCGCCAGCGTGCCGCTGTTGGACAGGCTGCCATAGCTGGCGCCGATGTAGTTGCCGGTGGCGAACAGCGCCAGGTTGTTGCCGGTCACGGTGCTGCCCATGCCC
This sequence comes from Nitrospirillum bahiense, assembly GCF_007828025.1. Classification (NCBI taxonomy): domain Bacteria; kingdom Pseudomonadati; phylum Pseudomonadota; class Alphaproteobacteria; order Rhodospirillales; family Azospirillaceae; genus Nitrospirillum; species Nitrospirillum bahiense. Next base: position 138,893 of record NZ_VITO01000017.1, on the reverse strand, counting down.
GGGATGGCGCTGCCGGTCACCGTGGCGCCGCTGAAGTCGGACCCGGCGCCGCCGGCCACCAGGGTGCCGTAGATGCTGCCGGCCAGATAGTTGCCGGTGTCGGAGAGAGCGGCGACCGCGACGGTTCCGCCGCCGATGCTGGCGGCCCCGCTGACCGCCAGTTCCGCCCCCGTGGCCAGGGCCAGCGTGCCGGTCGCCTGGCTGTAATTGCCGGTGACGCTGACGATGGTGGACAGGGATACGGCGGCCCCGGCGTTGGCCAGCGTGCCCGTGCCGACGTTCACGGCGTCGTTCAGCAGCAGGCTGCCGCCGGCCAGCACCACGTTGGCGAGCGTGCTGGTGATGGTGCCCTGGTTGGTCAGGCTGCCGCCCGTCAGGGTGCCCACCGTGCCGCTGGTGCCACCCGTGATGCTGAGGGTGTTGGCGCTGGCGTTGACGATGTTACCGGCGATGGTGCCGGAGTTGGCCAGAGCGCCCAGGCTGCCCGTGCCGGCGATGTACAGCGCGGTGGGGCCCGTCAGCAGGCCGGTGACGCTGACCGTGCCGTAGCCGGCGCCGATATAGTCGGTGGTGGCGAGCGCCAGTAGTTCGCTGCCGCTGGTACCCACGGTCAGTTGCGCATGGCCATCCAGCGCGCCATCGTTGACGAAGGTGCCGGCGTAGGTCAGGCCGCCCGAGGCCTGCACCAGGGTGCCCACCGTGTCGCCCACCAGGTAATTGGCGGTGCCGTCGCCGGCGACCGAGGCCGCCACCTGGCTGGCGATGCTGGCCACGCCGATGACGTTCAGTTGCGCCGCCCCATCCAGCACCAGGGTGCCGGCGGACTGGCTGTAGGCACCCGTCAGGTTGATGGTGTTGACCAGGGTGAGGGCGGCACCGGTGTTGGACACGGTATGGGCGTTGGCCCGGACGTCGTCGTTCAGCAGCAGGGCGCCGCTGGCGAACACCAGGTTGCTCAGGCTGTTGAAGATCAGGCCCGTGGAGACACCATCCTGGCCGGTGAAGGTGCCCACCGTGCCGCCGGCACCACCCTGGATGGTCAGGTCGGCGGCGACGGTGTCGCCATAGTCGGTGTTGCCGTTGTAGATGCCGCCCCGGATCAGGCCGCTGTTCACCAGCGTGCCCAGGCTGGCGTTCGCAAAACCCAGATAGGCCCTGACGCCCATGATGGTGCCGCTGTTGACCAGGGTCCCGATGCCGACGCCGTAGCTGTTCTGAATGGCGGTGGTGCCGCTGATGGTGCCGCTGTTCCCCAGCGCGGTGAGGCTGGCGTAGGCCATCCTGATGCCGATGCCCGCGGCGATGGTGCCCTGGTTGACCAGCGTGTTGATGGTGGCGAAGTTGAGATTGACGCCATAGCCATACCCGTCGGTGCTGACCAGGCCGCTGTTCACCAGGGTGCTGAGGGTGCTCTGCGACAGGTTCAGCGCGACCGGCGCGCCGGCGCCGGCCAGGGCCTCCAGTGTGCCGCTGTTGGTCAGCAGCGTGACCTGGGCGTATTCCAGGTAGACGCCGTAGGTGCCGCTGATCAGGCCGGCGTTGGCCAAGGTGCTGAGGGTGCCGCTGTTGCCGCTGTACAGGCCTACCGTGCCGGTGATGGTGCCGCCGGCCAGGTTTTCCAGCAGGCCGATGCTGCCCCGGTTTTCGACGGCCACACCGCCGCCAATGCTGATCAGGCCGTCGTTGGTGAAGGTGCCAAGCTGGCCGCCCTGGGCGATGCTAAGGCCGACATGGCCCGCCAGCGTGCCGCTGTTGGCCAGGCTGCCCAGGCTGCCGCCGATATAGTCGCCGGTGGCGCCCAACAGCAGGCCGTTGTTTGACACGGTGCCGGCCAAGCCCAGCGCGTGGCTGCCGGTGGTGACGGCGACGCTGGTATAGCTGGACCCCGCACCACCGGCCACCAGGGTGGCATAGACGCTGCCGGCCACATAATTGCCCAGGGTGGACTGGCGGGCGATGGTGACGGTGGCGCCGCTGATGCTGGCGGCCCCGCTGACCACCAGTTCCGCCCCCGTGGCCAGGGCCAGTGTGCCGGTCGCCTGGCTGTAGTTGCCGGTGACGCTGACGATGGTGGAGAGGGATACGGTGGCCCCGGCGTTGGCCAGCGTGCCCGCGCCGACGTTCACGGCGTCGTTCAGCAGCAGGCTGCCGCCGGCCAGCACGACGTTGGCGAGAGTGCTGGTGATGGTGCCCTGGCTGGTCAGGCTGGCGCCCGTCAGGGTGCCGACCGCGCCGCCCGTGCCGCCAGTGATGGTCAGGTCGGCGGTGCCGAGATTGACGATGTCGCCGGCGATGGTGCCGCTGTTGGCCAGGGCGCCCAGGCTGCCCGTGCCGGCGATGTACAGGGCGGTGGGTGCCGCCAGCAGGCCGGTGACGCTGATCGTGCCGTAGCTGCCACCGATATAGTCGCTGGCCGCCAGGGCCAGCAGCTGGTTGCTGGTGGTGCCGTTGATCAGGACCACGTGGCCGTCCAGCGCCGTGCCCGTCAGGCTGCCGCTGTAGGATACGCCGCCATCGGCCTGCACCACGGTCCCGACGGCGTCACCCACCACATAGTTGGCGCCGGCATTGCCGCTGAGCGTGACTTGGTACAGGCCCGCCAGCCCGGCGCTGCCGGTGACCGACAGCCCGCCGGCGGTGCCCATGGACAGGGTGCCGCCCAACTGGCTGTAGGCGCCGGTGATGGTGACCAGCGTGTCCAGGGCCAGGGCGGCGGCGACATTGGTGACGGAATAGCCGGGGACGTAGATGTCGTCGTGCAGCAGCAGGGCGCCCGAGGTGAAGGTGACGTTACCCAGCGTGTTGTAGATCATGCCCTTAGCAGACATGTCCCAGGCGATGAAGGTGCCCACCGTGCCGGTGTCGCCGCCCTGGATGGTGAAATCGGTGCCGATGGTGTCGGAGTTGTAGAGGGCACCCGTCACTGTGCCCGCGATGACACCGGCGTTGATCAGCGTGCCGATGACGGCACCGTTGTGGTTGGCCAGCGCGTAGCCGCTGCCGTTGGCGGCGCGCAGGGTGCCAGTGTTGATCAGCGTGCCGATGGTGGCGGTGTCGCCGTTCAGGATGGCGCCCGTGCCGCCGCTGATCAGGCCGCTGTTGACCAGGGTGCCGATGCTGGCGCTGCTGCTGAAGTTCCCGATCCCGAGGCCGCCGGCGATGATGGTGCCGCTGTTGAGCACGGTGCCGATGGTGCTGGCCGAATAGTTGACGATACCGTTGCCGCCGTAGCCGGTCTCGCTGATCACTCCGGCGTTGTCGACGGTTTCGACACTGGCGCCTTGCAGCAGGATGATGCCGTCGCCGAACGTAGCGGTGCCGGCGATGGTGCCGGTGTTGGTGATCAGCCCGGCCCGGGCGTTATACAGCTCGATGGCGGAGGCAGAGGCGCCGATGCTGCCGCTGTTGGCGATCGTGCCCACGGTCGCGCCAGTGTCGAGTTGGACGCCCCTATGGACGATGATGGTGCCGCTGTTGTCGAGCTGGCCGAGAGAGCCGCCGCGGTCGTAGATGCCGATGCGGGTCGTGCCCGTGACGGAGATCAGGCCGCTGTTGCTGAAGGTGTCCAGGGTGCCGAGGTTGCCCACGACCAAGCCAAAGGCACCCGACAAGGTACCGGTGTTGGCCAAGCTGCCATAGGTGCCGCCGATATAGTTGCCGGTCGCGCCCAGCAGCAGGTCGTCACCGGAGACGATGCCGCCGATGCCCCCCACCACAGCACTGTTGTTGGTAACCGTCACCCCGTCATAGCTGGACCCCGCGCCACCCGTCACCAGGGTGTCCAGGATGGTGCCGGCCAGGTAGTTGCCGGTGGCGGACAGCGGACGCCCCGACACCAGGCTGCCGCCGGTGATGCTGGCGGCCCCGCTGACCGCCAGCGTGCCGCTGCCGCCCAGTTCCAGGCCGCCGGTCGCCTGGTTGTAATTGCCGCTGACATTGACCAGGGTGGACAGCGTCAGATTGGCGCCATTGTTGACCAGGGTGCCGGTGCCGACATTGACGGCGTCGTTCAATGCCAGGTTGCCGCCGCCCAGCACCACGTTGGCCAGCGTGCTGGTGATGGTGCCCTGGTTGGTCAGGCTGCTGCCCGTCAGGGTAGCGATGGTTAGACCGGCGCCGCCCAGGATCGTCAGGTCGCGGGCGCTGTCGTTGGTGATGTCGCCGGCGATGGTGCCGCTGTTGGCCAGTGCGCCCAGGGTGCCCGTGCCGGCAATGTAGAGCGCGGTGGGGGCCGACAGCAGCGTGCCGCCACCAATGCTGAGGGTGCCGTAAGTGCCGCCGATATAATCGCTGGCGGCCAGAGCCATCAAATCGGTGCTGGTGGTGGCATCGCCGACGGCCAGGTGGCCGCCCAGCGCGCTGGGGCCCAGGCTGCCGCTCCACACCAGACCGCCATCCGCATGCACCAGCGTGGCAACGGTATCGCCCACAAGGAAGTTGGCGGTGGCCATGCCGGCGAGGTCGGCCTGCACCAGGCCGCCCACGGTGGCCGCACCCGTGACCGACAGGCCGCCGGCCGCGCCCAGCACCAGGGTGCCCGCCGCCTGGTCATAGGCGCCGGTGATGGTGACCAGGGTAGCGATCTGCAGGCTGGCGCCGGCGTTGGCGACCGTATGGCCGGTGGCGTCGATGTCGTCATTCAGCAACAGGCTGCCGGCGCTGAAGGTCAGATCGCTCTGCTGGTTGACGATCATGCCCTTGGACACGCCGTCCTGGCCGGTGAAGGTGCCCACCGTGCCGCCGGCGCCGCCCTGGATGGTCAGGTCGTTGTTGGCGCCATTCAGCACCGTGCCCTGGACCAGGCCGCCGTTGATGAAGGTGCCGATGGTGCCGTTGATCACCACGGCATAGGTGCCGGTGATCGTGCCGCTGTTGTCCAGGGTGCCGACGGTGCCGCCCTGGATGTTGACGGCGAACTGACCCGCGATGGTGCCGCTGTTGCTAAAGGCGTCCAGCGTGCCCCCGGCGCCCACGTACAGGCCATAGTTGCCGGCGATCAGGCCGGCGTTGGTCAGCGTGCCCATGATGCCGACGTTGCGGATAGCCGTCGAGGTGCCGCCGCCCGATGCGGTGATGGTCCCGCCAGCCAGGTTTTCCAGGGTGCCGATGATGACCTGGTTGAAGACGCCCTGGTTGCCGCCGGCGATGATGCCGCTGTTCACCAGGGTATGGACGACGACGGTGTTGGCGACACCAACCTGGGATCCGACGATGGTGCCGCCGGCCTGATTGTCCAGCAGGCCGATGGTCCCGCCAATGAACTGGGCGGCAGCGATATCGATGGCGTGATAGTTGCTCTGGATCAGGCCGGTGTTGGTCAGGGTGCTGATGCCGCCATAGACCAGGATGCCGGCGGTGTTGCCGCCCGTGATGGTGCCGCCGGCCTGGTTTTCCAGCAGGCCGATGGTCCCGTCAACATAGACCGCCCCGATGGTGCCACCGATGAAGCCACTATTGCTGAGCGTGTTAATAATGGCGGCGGTGCCGTGGTTGGAGCTGGGGCCGATGACGAAAACGCCCACAATGCCGTTGTTGATGCTGCCGCCCGCCTGGTTCACCAGCTGGCCGATGGTCCCACGGATCGCCAGGCCGACACCGGACAAGGTGTCTGGACTATAAATGACGCCGCTGTTGATCAGCGTACCGATGCTGCCGTTGGCGACGAAGCCGCTGGTGCCGGTGATGAAGATGTGGCCGGCATTGTCCAGGGTGCCGACGGTGCCTAGGATGGTGATGCCGGCGTCGGCGCTGATGGTGCCGGTGGTCTCATTCCGGAAGCCGCCCAGGCTGCCCGTGGCGGCCACGTACAGGGCGCTGATGCTGCCGGTATTGGTGACGCTGCCCAGCGTGCCGCCGATGTAATCACTGTTGGCCATGGCCAGCAGGTTGGACCCGTCCGACCCCTGCCCCGTGAACAGGAGGGGGAGACCGTTGCCCAGGTTGGCGGTGATGCCGCTGTAGCTGCCGCTGCCGGCGGCGATCAGCGTGGCCAGGGTGTCGCCCGCCACGTAGTTGCCCGACGTCGACAGGTTGCCCAGGAAGGCGGAGACGGTGCCGCCGGTGACGGTGGCAGCGCCACTGACCACCAGTTCACCATTGCTGCCCAGGGCCAGCTCGCCGGCCGATTGACGGTAATTGCCGGTGACGCTGACGATGCTGGACAGGATGACGCTCGCCCCGCTGTTCACCAGCGTGTTGCCGCCCATGGTCACGGCGTCGTTCAGCAGCAGGCTGCCACTGGCCAGCGTCAGGTCGGCGCCGCTGGTGATCATACCCTGGGTGGTGCCGTCCACACCGGTGAAGGTGCCGGTGGCACCGCCCGTGCCGCCGAAGATGGTGACGGCGCTGTCGCCGCCCAGCAGCAGGTTGCCCTGGATCATGCCGCTGTTGACCAGCGAGACCAGGGTGTTGCCCAGGCCGATTTCGATGGCGTTGCCGGCGGAGACGATGCTGCCGGTGTTCACCAGCGTGGTCAGGGTGACGTAGCCGGCGGCCTGGGTGCCGGCCAGATACGCCCCGCGGATGCTGCCCTGGATCAGGCCCTGGTTGATCAGGAAGCTGGTGCCATCGGTGTACTTGAGGGCGGTGGCGCCGCTGAGGGTGCCGCTGTTGGTGAGGGTCAGGTTGCCCGATGACTGGGTCGCCACGAACGACGTGCTGCCGCCGGTGATGGTGGTGTCGGCCGCCGTCGCCTGGGGGGCCGTCATGGCCGTGCCCATGGCCAGGAGGGAGGTGCCCGCCAGCAGCAGCGTACGCGACGGCCGTGCGCGCGACGGCCGCGTCCGCGTGTCCTGGCCCTGTGTATCCAGGTCCCTGCGCACGTCCGGCAGCATCTTGCCCATAAGCCCACTCCCCCAAATCAGAAACCGGCGTTACGCCGGTTGCCATCCCCACGCGCCGGGACGCGCGCAGGGGACAGCGGTCCCAGCACATCTGAATACCCGAGTAACCCCTTCGTTGGAGATTTGCATCAAGATAGTAGATGCATAATCATCAGGCATAGCATCAAGCTATGTTTACCGGACATAAATGGCAAAATTGGGAAAATATATCTCAGTTGCCAATATTGTATGGGGAACGTAAAACTCGTTCACTTTGAACAATTTGCCAAAAAATGCACAGTTTGGCCATATCTGTGCAGCGGTATACGACCCTATATGGGAATATGTTCTCTGGAAATCGGCCAAATGATTTATTCATATTGCCGGCGCATACGTTTGGTACCCGACGTTGCAGCGGCGGGAGATTGGCGCGGAAATAAGGCGTAAAGCGCTGTCGAGAGCACCATCCTCTCATCATGCGCCAATTGCAGAGCTGCCCCTTAAAGGGGCGCCGAGCCTGGGTTTTCTTGCGGCGCACCAACGCCCTGACAGCCTGACTTCGACCTCGCCGCTGGCGGCGAGTGAGCATATGCGCAGCTACCGGAAATAAGATCGCGTCCCCCGTGTTTTACATAAGGAGGAGACGCTGGGATCAGGAAGGCTCCGAACCCCACCTGCCCAAAAGGGTAGGGTGATGGATCCGGCTTGGCCCGGCCCGCCCCCCGTCGAACGGAGAACGAGGATGCATCGGCGGACTCCGGAGGCACCTCGACAGGGCGGCCGGCAAATGGGGCAATCCCCACCAATAGGTTGCTTCTTACCAAAAGGAGAGGCCCGGCTACGCCCGCATTAACAGGGTGTAAATGCTCGGGGAGGTATTAATCCCTGAGTATAGCCTATCCTGTAGCATTAATTTTGCGGCCAAACAGACCGCCGGGCCATTTTTCGACCACTCCACTTTTCTCATTTCAATCACTTCTGCTCATACCTGCGTAATCACGGCCAGTCGCGACAAGTCGATTTCGAGAATTGGCAAAAAATCGCGATCATTCGAAACAGCCGCATATCGGCATACTTACGTAGCTATACTGCGAATCTTCTTTTCGGAACAATGCTATAGGGGGGCAGGCGGTGCCCCAGGCCGGGGGCCGTCCCATATCCACTCCTGTGCAGCTTGCCGGCAGTCTCGGCCCATGGAGTGCGGCGTTTTAATGCGCAACACCGACGTCTGGATTGTGACGCCGGGTACAATCACGCGGACACAACTTTTAATTTTGCAGCCACATCACCTTTTGAATAGGGTCAAGTATTTGCACATATCTGGAAAATACCAATACAAACCAACAAATAGCATTTAACACTTTTTTAAGTTACACATAATCAGGATGCGCCATCGAATCAAATGGTGAAAGCCATGAGCAGAACCGCATCAGTATCCATGAATGTTGGCGGCGTTAAAATTCCACATAACGCCTATATAATGACATCAAGCATCACGATTAATATCCTGTCCTTAGCGATGCCGATCGCCTTGCTACAGGTATATGATCGTATTTTGCCGAACCACACCATTGATACGATGTTCATGTTGGCGGGCGGAATTGTTACCGCGTTGCTGATGGAGCTGTTCCTACGAATTGCGCGGCAGCGGATCTTCAGTGCGCGTAGTGCCCAGTATGAAATATCGGAAAGTCGCCGCGCCATTTTTCATCTGCTGGACAGCGATATACAGGCGTTTCAGGCGCACACCTCCGGCGCGCACATGGAAAGGTTGAATTCCATCGCGTCTTTACGGGATTTCGCGTCCGGCCAGATCATGGTCAGCCTGTACGACATTCCCTTCGTCGTCATCTACCTGGGCATCATCCTCTACATCGGCGGCATCCTGACCCTGGTGCCGCTGGTCAGCATACTGGCCATCGTGCTGCTGGCCCTGCCGGCCATCCGCATGGCGCGCACCTCGCTGCTGCGCGTGGCGGATGCGGAGGACAAGCGCCTCAGCTTCATCATCAGCCTGTTGAGCGGCATCCAGTCGGTGAAGGCCATGGCGCTGGAGCATCCGCTGCTGCGCCGGTACGAGAAGCTGCAGGAGCGCCGCCTGGGCGAGAACCGCAGCGCCGAGCTGTCGGCCCAGCACCTGGGTGAGATCGGGCAATGCGTGGTGCAGGTCGCGGGCCTGCTGACCGTGGGCTTCGGCAGCCTACTTGTGCTGCGCGGCCAGCTCAGCGTCGGCGGCCTGTCGGCCTGCGTGCTGCTGGTCGGCCGCGCCCTGTCGCCCATGCAGAACATCCTGCAGCTGTGGTCGCGCTTGCAGCAGGCCGCCATCGCCCGCGAACAGATGGACGCCTTGTATGCCATGCCGCGCGAACGCCGCGCCATGGGCACGGCCGACGCCAACCAGACGCAGCCGCGCATGGTGCTGAGCGGCCTGTCCTTCGGCTTCAAGCCGGAGCAGGAGGTGCTGAGCGGCATCGACCTGGAACTGAGCAAGGGCGAGATCATCGCCCTGGTGGGTCCCAACGGCAGCGGCAAGACCACGCTTCTGTCCCTCATGGGCGGCTTCTACCAGCCCAGCCGCGGCCGCATCACCCTGGACGGCCTGGATCTGGACCAGTACGATCCGGAATCGGTGCGTGAGGCCATCGCCTTCCTGCCGCAGCAGGAGATCCTGTTCCGCGGCACCATCACCGAGAACATCACCCTGTTCCGGCCCGAGTATGACGAGCTGGCCCTGGTGGCGGCGGAGCGGGCGGGCATCTCCGATCTCATCCACGCCCTGCCCCACGGCTTCGCCACCTTCGTGGGCGACGGCGCCACCGAGCCCCTGCCCCGCGGCCTGGCCCAGCGCATCGCCGTGGCCCGCGCACTGATCCACAAACCGCGCATCATCCTGTTCGACGATGCCAACTCCGCCGTCGATGACGAGGGCGACCGCCACCTGTTCGGCCTGATGAACGAGCTGCGCACCGAATGCGCGCTGGTCCTGGTCAGCCACCGGCCCGCCGTCCTGAAGCTGGCCGACCGCATCTACCGCTTGGCCGACGGCCAATTGGATCGCACCCTGGAGTTCGCATTATGACGCTTCTCCTCGACAGCGGGACGTCCCAGCGGGACCCCATGCTCCGGCCCCCGGCCCTGCCGGTGCCCGCCGCCACGGTCAGCGTGAACTGGACCGAATTTCTGGACCCGCTGGCGCAGTTGCTGAACCGCCATGGCTGGTCCGGCTCCCGCCGCCAGATCCTGGAGGCGCTGCCGGCCGAGGCGCGGGCCAACCCCATGGCCGATCTGCGCGACATCCTGGGCCGCCTGGGCTACGTCAGCGCCCTGCACACCGCCGATGGGTTCTCCCTGGATGATCTGCGCCGCATCGCCGGACCGGCAGACAAGGCCGTGGGCGTCATGCTGCACATTCCCCTGGGTGCGCCCCCCACGCTGGTGGAGGTGCTGGAGAACCGCTTCGTCGTGACGCGGCCGCAGGCCGAGGCCACGCCAGCGACCGCCGGGGGCGACGACGCCCTGCCCGCCGGCACGCTGGTGACCGTGCGCCCCGGCACCCTGCCCCACAGCGGGACGGAACGTCAGGGCTGGCTGCGCAGCCGCATCGGCGAGAGCACGCCGCTGATCTTCGCCAGCATGGCCCTGACCCTGATGGCCAACCTGCTGGCCCTGGCCAACCCGTTGTTCGTGATGACCGTCTATGACAAGGTCATCGCCGCCAACACCCCCTGGCTGCTGGTACCGCTAGGCATCGGCGCCATCGGCGCCTCCCTCTTCGAACTGACCATGCGCCGGCTGCGCAGCCACACCATGGCCCATGCCGGCGCCCGCCTGGGATATGTCGTCGGCAACGCCGTGTTCGGCCGCCTTCTGAGCCTGCCCAGCGCCCTGACCGAGCGGGTCAGCATTGCCGCCCAGGTGGCCCGCGTGCGCGACATCGACCGGGTGCGCGACCTGCTGACCGGCCCGCTGGCCCAGGCGACGCTGGACCTGCCCTTCATGTTTCTGTTCATCGCCGCCATCTTCGTGCTGGGCGGCTGGCTGGGCCTGGTGCCGCTGGTGGCGGTCGGCGTCTATGGCCTGCTGGCTTTCGTGGCCAACGCCGTCACCCGCTATCGCGTCACCCAGGCCGCCGTGGCCAATTCCCGTCGCCAGGAACTGACGCTGGAGATCATCGAGCGCATGCGGTCCATCCGCACGCTGGGCCTGGTGGACATCTGGCGCGACCGCTATGACACCGTGGCCCGAAACGCGGCGGAAGCCAATCTGCGCTACGGCCAGGCATCGGCCACCACCAGCACCATCAGCCAGATCCTGGGCACCATGACCGCCCTGGTCACTCTGGTGTTCGGCGTGCATCGCGTGCTGGCCGGCGACCTGACCACCGGCGGCCTGATCGCCAGCATGATGCTGATCTGGCGCATGCTGGGGCCCCTGCAGGCCGCCTTCATGGCCAGCGCACGGGTGGGGCAGATCCGCTCCTCCATCCGCCAGATCGAGACCCTGATGGCCACGCCGCCGGAACGGTCGGAGACGGTGCGGCCGGACCGCGTGGCCGAGATTCAGGGCCGCGTCTCCTTCACCCGCGTCACCTTCCGTTATCACCGTGAGCCGGAGCCCATCCTGGCCAACGTGGGTTTCGAGGTGGCGCCGCGCGAGGTGGTGGCCATCGTCGGCCGCTGCGGCGGCGGCAAGTCCACCGTGCTGAAGCTGATCAGCGGCCTGTACACGGCCCAGGGCGGCTCCGTCCGCATCGATGGCCGCGACATCCGCCAGTTCGACCCCATCCAGCTGCGCCGCTCCATCGCCTTCGTCACGCAGGTGCCGCAGTTCTTCCAGGGCTCTCTGGCCGACAATTTGCGCCTGGCCGCCCCCCTGGCCAGCGACGCCGAGCTGATCGACGCCCTGGACCAGGCCGGCGCGCTGGACACGGTGAAGGGCCTGAAGGACGGGCTGGATACCCGCTTCGACATGCACTCCGCCCCCCTGCCCACCGGCGTGCTGGCCCGCCTGTCGCTGGCCCGCGCCTACCTGCGCAACACCCCGCTGGTCTTGCTGGACGAGCCCATCAGCGGCTTCGACTTCGAGGGCGAGTTCGCCTTCATGTCGGCCATCGAGATGCTGCGCCAGCGGTCCACCGTCTTCTTCGCCACCCACCGCCGAGGCCACCTCGGCATCGCCGACAAGGTCCTGATCCTGGAGAACGGCACCACCCGTTACTTCGGGACCGCCGAAAAGGTTCGCGACCGTATTCCGAGAGGCATGATCTGATGCGCGCCGTAGCCCTGCCCAACTGGTTCCGCCTGCCCGAGTTCGCCTCCGACGAACTGGTCACCGACCCCGGCATCTCGCCCCTGACGCGCAGCACCATCCTGGTGGCCGGCCTCTGCGTGACGGCCGCCATCGCCTGGGCGGTGCTGACCCCGGTGCACGAGGTCGCCACGTCGTTCGGCGAGATCGTCCCCTCCCGCTCGGTCCAGGTGGCCCAGCACCTGGAGGGCGGCACCGTCGCCGAGATCCTGGTGAAACAGGGCCAGCTGGTGGAAGCCGGCCAGCCCCTGGTGCGGTTCGAGGGGGCCACCACCCGCTCCAGCCGCGACCAGTACACCGCCCGGCGCATCGCCCTGCAGGCGCAGATGGAACGGCTGCAGGCCTTCGCCGAGGACCGGCCGGCCGACTTCACGCCTTATGCCAGCCAGCCCGACGTGGTGGACAACAACCGCCAGCTGCTGGCCGCCCAGATCGAGGCCAAGAGGAACCAGCGCGCCGTGCTGGTGAACCAGGGCCAGCAGGCGGCCGCCTTGCTGACCGCCAGCAAGCTGCAGCTGGCCTCGGTCATGACCGACCTGGACATCGCCGAGCATAAGGTTCAACTGCGTAAGGATCTGGTGGAAAAGGGGCTGAACTCCAAGCTGAACCTGCTGGAGGCGCAGCGCGACCTGGCCAGCGCCCAGTCGGAGAAAGCCCGCCTTGAGGGAGTCATCGCCAGCACCCAGCACAGCCTGGGTGAGAACAGGTCCCGCCTGTCAGAGTTGGACGGCCGCCTGCGGCAAGAGGCCCTGGACAAGCTGGAGACCACCGGCGCCCAGCTGGCGGAACTGAACAAGCTGATCGAGGGGCAGGAGGACCGGGTGGACCACCTGGTCACCGTGGCGCCCGTGCGCGGTATCGTCATGGAACTGCCGGTCAAGACCATCGGCGGCGTGGTCGCCCCCGGCGGGATCGTTGCCCGCCTGGTACCCGTGGATGACGAGCTGATGGCCGAGGTGCGCGTCTCCACCCGCGACATCGGTTTCGTCCGCCCCGGCCAGCCGGTGAAGGTGAAGGTGCAGGCCTTCGACTACGCCCGCTACGGCCGCATCGACGGCACGCTGGACACCGTTTCGCCCACCACCTTCATGGACGAGCAGAAGAACCCCTACTACCTGGCCCGGGTGAAGCTGGCCGCCTCCTACGTCGGCCATGACAAGGAACGCTATCAGGTGGTGCCCGGCATGACGGTTCAGGCCGACATCACCACGGGCGAGAAGACGGTATTCCAATACCTGCTGAAACCCATCTACACGACAGTGGACAGCGCCTTCCATGAGCGCTGAGCCCGCCACCTGACAGCGGATCCGGGAGCGGCCTCGACACCGCCGCCCCCGCGACCGCCCCGCTTTTTCCGCCTCAACGACCGCGAGCGGGTGCCCGGCACCCGTCTCATTCCGGCCCCCCTTATGACGGGAACACCGCCATGGCTCAGCAGAGCGACAAGTCGTCGTCGAACGCCAAGACCCAAGCCCTTCGCGACCAAGCCGCCACGCAGCAGAACAGCCGGCCATTGAAGGCGCTGGAACGGCCGGGCGCCGATACCGCCCGGGACCCACGCTCTGAAAGCGGTTACCTCAGTTCCGTCCATAATGGCAGCCAGCTGGAAGGCGGCGCCAGCACCGTCCAGGCGCCGGCCACCGGCGCCTACGCCAACAACGTCACGGAGACGGCGGCCCTGTCCAGCACGGCGCCGTCGCTGCAAGAGAACACCACCGACCTGATCTCCAGCGGCGGCACCAGCAGCGGTGGCGGCACGTCCTTCCTCGGCGGCGGCGATACCGGCGGCGATCCGGTGGGCAGCGGCGGCACGGCGCCGGCCCTGACCTCCTCCACGGCCGCCCCGGCCCAGGCCCGCGCCACCGTCCTGCCCTCGACCGCCACCCCGGTCCACGCCGAATCCGCCCCCGCCGTGGCCGCGCCGTCCAGTCAGACCAACACCCAGCAGACCGCGCTGGACAGCACCAACACGAACACCAGCACCACGACGACCAACACGGGCACGAATACCGGTGCCGGCACCGGCACTGGGACTGGCACGGCGACCACGACCACCCCGTCCACGGGCGGCACGTCCTCCGGAGCGTCGTCGGGCTCGTCCTCCACCGGCGGCACCGCCTCATCCGGCACCGACGCCGGCACAACCAGCGGGGGCACGACCACCGGCGGCACCAGCACCGGTGGCACGGATCATACCGGCACCGCCAGCGACGCCTCGACTGGCAACACCACCACACCGTCCACCGGCACGAACACGGGCACGGGCACCCAGGCCGGAACCGGCAGTACCGGAACCGGCGGCGTCGAAGCCGGCAGCGGTGGCACGGGCACCACCCCCACCGATCCCTCAACCGGGACTGGATCGGGCGGCACCGACCACAGCACTGATCCGACCACCGGCACCGGCTCCGGTGGCACCCAGACTAGCGGTGGCAACACCGGCACCGGCTCGACAGACCCCGCCACCGGCAGCGGTGGCACCGCTACCCCCCCCACCGATCCCTCGACCGGAACCGGCACGGGCGGCGCCGACCACGGCACTGACCCGACCACCGGCACAGGCTCCGGCGGCACCCAGGCTGGCGGTGGCAACACCGGCACTGGAACGACCAACCCCACCACCGGCGGCGGTGGCACCGGCACCACGCCCACCGATCCCTCAACCGGGACCGGCAGCACCGGCCACAGCACTGATCCGACCACCGGCACAGGTTCCGGCAACGTCGAGGCCGGCGGCGGCAACACCGGCTCCGGCTCGACCGACCCCACCACCGGTAGCGGCGGTACGGGCACCGGAACCTCTCCCACCGATCCCTCCACCGGAACCGGAACCGGAACCGGCGGCACCGACCACAGCACTGATCCGACCACCGGCGCGGGTTCCGGCGGGGTCGAGGCCGGCGGTGGCAACACCGGCACCGGCTCGACCAGCCCCACCACTGGCGGCGGTGGCACGGGCTCCGGCTCCACCCCCACCGATCCCTCCACCGGAACCGGCGGCACCGACCACGGCACCAATCCAACCACCGGCACAGGTTCCGGCAGCGTCGAGGCCGGCGGTGGCAACACCGGCTCCGGCTCGACCAACCCCACCACCGGCGGCGGTGGCACGGGCTCCGGCTCCACCCCCACCGATCCCTCCACCGGAACCGGCGGCACCGACCACGGCACCGATCCAACCACCGGCACGGGCTCCGGCGGGGTCGAGGCCGGCGGCGGCAACACCGGTACCGGCTCAACCGACCCCACCACTGGTAGTGGTGGCACGGGCGCCACGCCCACCGATCCCTCCACCGGGACCGGCGGTGCCGACCACGGCACTGATCCGACCAGCGGCACAGGCTCTGGCGGCGTTGAGGCCGGCGGTGGCAACACCGGCTCCGGCGCGACCAACCCCACCACCGGCAGCGGCGGCACCGGCACCACGCCCACCGATCCCTCCACCGGGACCGGTTCTGATGGCACGGATCACGGCACCGACCCGACCACAGGCACCGGCTCCGGTGGCACCCAGGCTGGCGGCGGCAACACCGGTACCGGCTCGACAGACCCCGCCACCGGCAGCGGTGGCACCGCTACCACCCCCATCGATCCCTCCACTGGGACCGGCACGGGCGGCACCGGCCACGGCACTGACCCGACCACCGGCACAGGCTCCGGCAGCGTCGAGGCCGGCGGTGGCAACACCGGCTCCGGCTCAACCGACCCCACCACCGGCAGCGGTGGCACGGGCAGCACGCCCACCGATCCCTCCACCGGAACCGGCGGCACCAACCACGGCACTGACCCGACCACTGGCACGGGCTCCGGCGGGGTCGATGCCGGCGGCGGCAACACCGGCTCCGGCTCGACCAACCCCACCACCGGCAGTGGTGGCACGGGCGCCACGCCCACCGATCCCTCGACCGGGACCGGCAGCACCGACCACGGCACTGATCCGACCACCGGCACAGGCTCCGGTGGCGTCGAGGCCGGCGGTGGCAACACCGGTACCGGCTCAACCAGCCCCACCACCGGCAGCGGCGGCACGGGCACCACGCCCACTGATCCCTCAACCGGGACCGGAACCGGCGGCACCGACCACGGCACTGACCCGACCACCGGCACAGGCTCCGGCGGCGTTGAGGCCGGCGGTGGCAACACCGGCACCGGCTCGACCGACCCCACCACCGGCGGCGGTGGCACGGGCAGCACGCCCACCGATCCCTCAACCGGAACCGGCGGCACCAACCACGGCACTGATCCGACCACCGGCACAGGCTCCGGCGGCGTCGAGGCTGGCGGTGGCAACACCGGTACCGGTTCGACCAGCCCCACCACTGGCGGCGGCGGCACGGGCACCACCCCCACCGATCCCTCCACCGGAACCGGAACCGGCGGCACCGACCACAGCACTGATCCGACCACCGGCACAGGCTCCGGCGGCGTCGAGGCTGGCGGTGGCAACACCGGCTCCGGCTCGACAGACCCAACCACCGGTACCGGCGGTACGGGCACCGGAACCTCTCCCACCGATCCCTCCACTGGGACCGGCACGGGCGGCACCGACCACGGCACTGATCCGACCACCGGCGCGGGCTCCGGCGGGGTCGAGGCCGGCGGTGGCAACACCGGCTCCGGCACGACAGACCCCACCACCGGCAGCGGTGGCACCGGCACCACGCCCACAGATCCCTCAACCGGGACCGGAACCGGCGGCACCGATCACGGCACTGACCCGACCACCAGCACAGGCTCCGGCAGCGTCGAGGCCGGCGGTGGCAACACCGGCACCGGCTCGACCAGCCCCACCACTGGCGGCGGCGGCACGGGCACCACCCCCACCGATCCCTCCACCGGAACCGGAACCGGTGGCACCGATCACGGCACTGATCCGACCACCGGCACAGGCTCCGGCAGCGTCGAGGCTGGCGGTGGCAACACCGGCTCCGGCTCAACCGACCCCACCACCGGCGGCGGCGGCACGGGCACCACCCCCACCGATCCCTCCACTGGGACCGGAACCGGTGGCACCGATCACGGCACCGACCTGACCACCGGCACCGGCTCCGGTGGCACCCAGGCTGGCGGTGGCAACACCGGCACCGGCTCGACAGACCCCACCACCGGCAGCGGTGGCACGGGCACCATGCCCACCGATCCCTCAACCGGGACCGGAACCGGCGGCACTGACCCGACCACCGGCACAGGCTCCGGCGGCGTTGAGGCCGGCGGCGGCAACACCGGCTCCGGCTCGACCGACCCCACCACCGGCAGCGGTGGCACCGGCACTACGCCCACCGATCCCTCCACTGGGACCGGAACCGGCGGCACCGATCACGGCACTGACCCGACCACCAGCACGGGCTCCGGCGGGGTCGAGGCCGGCGGTGGCAACACCGGCTCCGGCTCAACCGACCCCACCACCGGCGGCGGCGGCACGGGCACCACCCCCACCGATCCCTCCACTGGGACCGGAACCGGTGGCACCGATCACGGCACCGACCTGACCACCGGCACCGGCTCCGGTGGCACCCAGGCTGGCGGTGGCAACACCGGCACCGGCTCGACAGACCCCACCACCGGCAGCGGTGGCACGGGCACCATGCCCACCGATCCCTCCACCGGGACCGGAACCGGCGGCACTGACCACAGCACTGATCCGACCACCGGCGCGGGCTCCGGCGGGGTCGAGGCCGGCGGTGGCAACACCGGCACCGGCTCGACCAGCCCCACCACTGGCGGCGGCGGCACGGGCACCACCCCCACCGATCCCTCCACCGGGACCGGAACCGGCGGCACCGACCACGGCACTGATCCGACCACCGGCACAGGCTCCGGCGGCGTCGAGGCCGGCGGCGGCAACACCGGTGCCGGAACGACCGACCCCACCACCGGCAGCGGTGGCACGGGCTCCACCCCCACCGATCCCTCCACCGGGACCGGCGGCAATGATCCCGGCACCGGCACGGGTTCCGGTGGGACGACCGATCCTGGCACCGGTGGACACACCGATCCAGGTACAGGTGCCTCAATCAGCCTGACGCTGTCACCTGCGCTTGGCCTGGAAGATCACTCCATCGGCGTTTCCATCTCCGTCGGCTTGCCCGCCATGGGTGCTTCCGGAACCGTTAGCGTCACCATCGATGGTGTTCCGGCCGGCGCCACCCTGTCCGCCGGCATTGACAACCATGACGGCACCTGGACGCTGACCGGCGATCAATTGGTGGGCCTGACCCTCACCTCCCCGACTGACTACAGCGGCACCCTGAATTTGGGTGTGACAGCTCATGCCACGCTGGACGACACGGATATCAGTGCCGCCGGCAGTCTGGCCGTCACCGTCGCCCCGGTGGCCGATGCCCCTACCCTGACGATCCTGCCCGCCGTGGGCCTGGAGGACCAACCTATCGCCCTGACCATCGCCGCCGGCCTGCACGCTCCGGCCGATGGCGAGACCCTGTCCGTCACCATCGCCGGTGTCCCCGTCGGCGCCACCCTGTCCGCCGGCACCGACAATGGCGACGGCACCTGGACCTTGACCGGCGCCCAGCTCACCGGCCTCACCATAACTCCGCCGGCCGATTACAGCGGCACGCTGAACCTGAGCGTCACCGCCCATGCTGAAGTGGGCGGCACCTACGCCGACACCACCGGCAGCCTGGCCGTCACCGTCGCCCCCGTGGCCGACGCCCCCACCCTGACGATCCTGCCCGCCGTGGGCCTGGAGGACCAGCCCATCGCCCTCACCATCGCTGCCGGGCTGCACGCTCCGGCCGATGGCGAGACCCTGTCCGTCACCATCGCCGGTGTCCCCGCCGGCGCCACCCTGTCCGCCGGCACCGACAATGGTGATGGCACCTGGACCCTGACCGGCGCCCAGCTCACCGACCTCACCATCACTCCGCCGCATGACTACAGCGGTACCTTGACGCTGTCCGTCACGGCGGAGGCTGCGGTCAATGGCACCACTGCCGACACCACGGGCACCCTGTCCATCACGGTGGCGCCCGTGGCGGATGCGCCGGTGTTGAGCCTGCAGGCGTCGGTGGGGCATGAGGACCAACCCATCGCGTTGAGCATCTCCGCCAGTCTGGTCGATCCGGCACAGGGTGAGACACTGTCGGTGACGGTGGCCGGTGTACCGGCGGGCGCCCACCTGTCGGCGGGCGTGGACAACCACGACGGCACCTGGACACTGAGCGCCGGCCAGCTGACGGGCCTGACCCTGACGCCGCCGGCCGATTACAGCGGCACGCTGACCCTGTCCGTCACAGCCCATGCCGAGGTGGGTGGCACCAGCGCCGATACCACCGGCACCCTGGCGGTGACGGTCGACCCCGACACCGTGCATGTCGGCGTGGGCATCGACGCCCCGGGCCTGACCCTGCTGCCGGCCATCGGCCTGGAAGACCAGCCCATCGCCCTCACCATCGCCACCAACCTGCCCAACCCGCTGGCGGGGGAGACGTTGAGCGTCACCATCAGCGGACTGCCGGCCGGCGCCACCCTGTCCGCCGGCACCGACAATGGTGACGGCACCTGGACCCTGACGGCCGTGCAGCTCACGGGCCTGACCATCACCCCACCCGCCGACTACAGTGGCACCCTGACCCTGGGCGTCACCGCCCATGCCGAGCTGGCGGGGGTCGAGGCCACCACCAGCGCCAACCTGGCCGTCACCGTCACCCCCGTGGCCGACGCCCCCACCCTGGCCGTCCTGCCCGCCATCGGGCTGGAGGACCAGCCCATCGCCCTGACCATCGCCGCCGGCTTGGTGGCTCCAGCCGATGGCGAGACCCTGAGCGTCACCATCGCCGGCGTTCCCGTGGGCGCCACCCTGTCCGCTGGTACCGACAACCACGACGGCACCTGGACACTCACCGGCGTCCAGCTCACCGGCCTGACCATCACCCCGCCCGCCGATTACAGCGGCACGCTGAACCTGTCCGTCACCGCCCATGCCGAGGTGGGCGGCCTGGAGGCCACCACCAGTGCCAGCCTGGCGGTCACCGTGGCGCCAGTGGATGTCTCCATTGGTGCCGGTGCCAGTATCGAGGCGCCCAGCCTGGTGGTCCTGCCCGCCGTGGGCCTAGAGGACCAGCCCATCGCCCTGACGCTGGCGGCCGGCCTGACCGCCCCGGTGGCCGGGGAGACGCTGCATGTCACCATCAGCGGCCTGCCGGCCGGCGCCACCCTGTCCGCCGGCACCGACAACCATGACGGCACCTGGACACTGACCGGGGCACAGCTGACGGGCCTGACCTTGACGCCGCCCGCCGACTACAACGGCACTATCACCCTGTCCGTCACCGCCCATGCCGAGGTGGGCGGCCTGGAAGCCACCACCAGTGCCAGCCTGGCCGTTACCGTCACGCCTGTGGCCGATGTGCCCAGCCTGGCCGTCCTGCCTGCCGTCGGGCTGGAGGATCAGCCCATTGCCCTGAGCATCGCCGCCGGCTTGGCGGCTCCCGCGGCGGCTGAAACCCTGTCCGTCACCATCGCCGGTGTGCCGGTAGGCGCCACCCTGTCGGCCGGTACCGACAACCACGACGGCACCTGGACCCTGACCACCGCCCAGTTGACCGGCCTGACCCTGACGCCGCCGGCCGATTACAACGGCACCGTCACCCTGACCGTCACCGCCCATGCCGAGGTCAACGGCACCAGCGCCGACGCCAGCGGCAGCCTGTCGGTCACCGTCCTGCCGGTGGCCGACGCCCCCACCCTGGTGACGCTGCCGGCCGTGGGCCTGGAAGACCAGCCCATCGCCCTGACCATCGCCGCCGGGCTGCATGCCCCGGCCGATGGCGAGACCCTGTCCATCACCATCGCGGGCGTGCCCGCCGGCGCCACCCTGTCCGCCGGCACCGACAACCACGACGGCACCTGGACCTTGACCCCCGCCCAGCTGACGGGCCTGACCCTGACGCCACCGGCCGATTACAACGGCACCGTCACCCTGACCGTGGCGGCGCATGCCGACGCCAACGGCACCACCGCCGACACGACGGGCAGTCTGTCGGTCAGCGTGCTGCCGGTGGCCGACGTGCCCACTCTGGTGGTGTTGCCCACCGTGGGGCTGGAGGACCAGCCCATCGCCCTGACCATCGCCGCCGGCCTGGCGTCTCCGGCGGCGGGGGAAACCCTGTCCGTTGTCATCAGCGGCGTGCCCGTGGGCGCCACCCTATCCGCCGGTACGGACAATCATGACGGTACCTGGACCCTGACCGGCGTCCAGCTGACCGGCCTGACCATCACCCCGCCCGCCGATTACAGCGGCGCGCTGAACCTGACCGTCACCGCCCACGCCGACGTCAACGGCACGGAGGCCACGGCCAGCGCCACCGTGGCCGTCACCGTCCTGCCCGTGGCGGACGTGCCGAACCTCGTGGTGCTGCCAGCGGTGGGCCTTGAAGACCAACCCATCGCCCTGAACATCGGCGCTGGCCTGGCGACGCCGGCGACGGGGGAGACCCTGTCCGTGGTGGTGAGCGGCGTACCGGTGGGCGCCACCCTGTCGGCCGGCACCGACAACCATGACGGCACCTGGACCCTGACCGGGGCACAGCTGTCCGGCCTGACCTTGACGCCGCCCGCCGATTATCACGGCACCCTGAACCTGACCGTCACCGCCCATGCCGACGTGAACGGCACCGAGGCGACGGTCAGCGGCGGCCTGGCGGTCACCGTCCAGCCTGTGGCGGATATCCCCAATCTGGTGGCCCTGCCGGCCGTGGGCCTGGAGGACCAGCCCATCGCCCTGACCATCGCCGCCGGGCTGATGACGCCGGCTGCGGGGGAAACCCTGTCGGTGGTGGTGGGCGGCGTGCCCGTGGGTGCCACCCTGTCCGCCGGCACCGACAACCACGACGGCACCTGGACCCTGACCGGCGCCCAGCTGACCGGCCTGACCATCACCCCGCCCGCCGACTACAGCGGCACCCTGAACCTGACCGTCGCCGCCCATGCCGAGGTGAACGGGACGGAGGCCACCGCCAATGCCGCCGTCGCCGTCACCGTCCTGCCGGTGGCAGACGTGCCCAACCTGGTGGTGTTGCCGGCGGTCGGACTGGAAGACCAGCCCATCGCCCTGAACATTGGCGCCGGCCTCACCACGCCCGCGGCGGGGGAAACCCTGTCGGTGGTGGTCAGCGGCGTGCCCACCGGCGCCGTCCTGTCGGCCGGCACCGACAACCATGACGGCACCTGGACCCTGACGGGCGTCCAGCTGACCGGCCTCACCCTCACCCCACCGGCCGATTACAACGGCACCCTGACCCTGGGCGTCACCGCCCATGCCGACGTGAACGGCACCGAGGCAACGGTCAGCGGCAGCCTGGCAGTCACCGTCCTGCCTGTGGCGGATATCCCCAACCTGGTGGCCCTGCCGGCCGTGGGCCTGGAGGACCACCCCATCGCCCTGTCCATCGCCGCCAGCCTGGCGACCCCCGTGGCGGGCGAAACCCTATCGCTGGTGGTAGCCGGCGTGCCGGTGGGCGCCACCCTGTCGGCCGGCACCGACAACCATGATGGAACCTGGACCCTGACAGCCGCGCAGCTGACGGGCCTGACGCTGACACCGCCGGCCGATTACAGCGGCACCCTGAACCTGACCGTCACCGCCCACGCCGACGTCAATGGGACGGAGGCCACGGCCAACGCCGCCATCGCCGTCACCGTGCTGCCCGTCGCCGACGTGCCCAACCTGGTGGCCTTGCCCGTGGTGGGCCTGGAAGACCAGCCCATCGCGCTCAACATCAGTGCCGGCCTGGCCGCGCCGGTGGCGGGCGAAGCCCTGTCGGTGGTGGTCAGCGGCGTGCCCACCGGCGCCGTCCTCTCGGCCGGCACCGATAACCATGACGGCACCTGGACCCTGACCGGCGTGCAGCTGACCGGCCTGACCATCACCCCGCCCGCCGACTACAATGGCACCATCACCCTGGGCGTCACGGCGCATGCCGACGTGAACGGCACCGAGGCCTCAGTAAGCACCGGCCTGACCGTCACCGTCCTGCCGGTGGCTGACATCCCCAACCTGGTGGTCCTGCCGGCCGTCGGCCTGGAAGACCAGCCCATCGCACTGACCATCGGCGCCAGCCTGGCGACCCCTGCGGCGGGTGAGACGCTGACCGTCACGGTGAGCGGCCTGCCGGCCGGCGCCGTCCTGTCCGCCGGTACCGACAACCACGACGGCACCTGGATCCTGACGGGTGCCCAACTGACGGGCCTAACCCTGACCCCGCCTGCCGACTATCACGGCACCCTGACCCTGGGCGTCACGGCGCATGCCGACGTGAACGGCACGGACGCCGCCATCAGCGCCAATGTCGCCGTCACCGTGTTGCCGGTGGCCGATATCCCCAACCTGGCGGTCCTGCCCGTGGTGGGGCTGGAAGACCATCCCATCGCCCTGACCATCACCGCCGGCCTGGCGGCCCCGGTGTCGGCGGGGGAGACGCTGAGCGTCACCGTCGCCGGCCTGCCCGCCGGTGCCAGCCTGTCCGCCGGCACCGACAATCACGACGGCACCTGGACGCTCACCAGCGCCCAGCTGACCGGTGTCACCCTGACACCACCCGCCGATTACCATGGCAGCCTGAACCTGACCGTCACCGCCCATGCCGACCTGAACGGGACGGACGCCACGGCCAGCGCCAATTTGGCAGTCACGGTGCTGCCCGTGGCCGACATCCCCAACCTGGTGGTGCTGCCCACGGTGGGGCTGGAGGACCAGCCCATCGCCCTGAACATCGCCGCCAGCCTGACGGCGCCGGTGTCGGTGGGTGAAAGCCTGACGGTCACCGTGGCCGGCCTGCCCGCCGGCGCCACCCTGTCGGCCGGCACTGACAACCATGACGGCACCTGGACCCTGACCGGGGTGCAGTTGAGCGGCCTGACCGTCACCCCGCCCGCCGACTACAACGGCACCCTGAACCTGACCGTCACCGCCCACGCCGACGTCAACGGCACGGAGGCGACCGCCAGCGCCAACCTGGCCGTCACCGTCCTGCCCGTGGCCGACGTGCCCAACCTGGTGGCCTTGCCCGTGGTGGGCCTTGAGGATCAGCCCATCGCCCTGAACATCGGCGCCGGATTGGCAAGTCCGGCGGCAGGCGAGACCCTGTCCGTGGTGGTCAGCGGCGTGCCGGCGGGGGCGACCCTGTCCGCCGGCACCGATAACCACGACGGCACCTGGACGTTGACCGGGGCTCAGCTGACTGGGCTGACCCTGACCCCGCCGGCCGACTACAGCGGCACCCTGAACCTGGCCGTGACAGCCCACGCCGACGTCAACGGCACGGAAGGCTCAGCCAATGTCGGGCTGGCTGTCACGGTGCTGCCGGTGGCGGATATCCCCAACCTGGTGGTCCTGCCCGTGGTGGGCCTGGAAGACCAGCCCATCGCCCTGACCATCGCCGCCAGCCTCACCGCCCCGGTGGCGGGGGAAACGTTGAGTGTCACCATCAGCGGCCTGCCGGCCGGCGCCAGCCTGTCGGCCGGCACCGACAACCATGACGGCACCTGGACCCTGACCACGGCCCAGTTGACCGGCCTGACCCTCACCCCGCCGGCTGACTATCACGGCACCTTGAACCTGTCCGTCACCGCCCACGCCGACGTGAACGGCACCGAGGCGACCGCCAGCGCCACCGTCGCCGTCACCGTCCTGCCCGTGGCAGACATCCCCAACCTGGCGGTCCTGCCCGTGGTGGGCCTGGAAGACCAGCCCGTCGCCCTCACCATCGCCGCCGGCCTGGTGGCCCCGGTGGCGGGGGAAACGCTGAGCGTCACCATTGCCGGCATGCCGGCGGGCGCCACGCTGTCCGCCGGCACAGACAATCATGACGGCACCTGGACCCTGACCACGGCCCAGTTGACCGGCCTGACCCTCACCCCGCCCGCCGATTACCACGGCACCCTGAACCTGGCCGTCACCGCCCACGCCGATGTCAACGGCACGGAAGCGACGGCCAGCGCCACCGTGGCCGTCACCGTCCTGCCCGTGGCCGACATGCCCAACCTGGTGGTCCTGCCCGTGGTGGGCCTGGAAGACCAGCCCATCGCCCTGACCATCACCGCCGGCATCGCCACGCCGGCGGTGGGAGAGACCCTGTCCGTGGTGGTTGGCGGCCTGCCGGCGGGCGCCACCCTGTCGGCAGGCACCGACAACCATGACGGCACCTGGACCCTGACCGGCGCCCAGCTGTCCGGCCTGACACTGACACCGCCGCACGACTATCACGGCACCCTGAACCTGACCGTCACCGCCCATGCCGACCTGAACGGGACGGAGGCGTCGGTGGGCGCCAGCCTGGCCGTCACCGTCGTGCCCGTTGCCGACGTGCCCAACCTGGCCGTCCTGCCCGTGGTGGGACTGGAGCATCAGCCCATCGCCCTGAACATCGCCGCCGGCATCGCGGCCCCGGCGCCAGGTGAGACGCTGACCGTTACCGTCAGCGGCGTGCCGGTGGGCGCCACCCTGTCCGCCGGTACCGACAACCACGACGGCACCTGGACCCTGACCGGCGCCCAGCTGTCCGGCGTCACCCTGACCCCGCCGGCCGACTATCACGGCACGTTGAGCCTGGGCATCACCGCCCATGCCACCCTGGCCGGTGTCGAGGCTACCACCAACGCCAGCCTGTCGGTGACGGTGCTGCCGGTGGCCGACATTCCCAACCTGGCGGTCCTGCCGGTGGTGGGGCTGGAGGATCACCCCATCGCCCTGACCATCACCGCCGGCATCGCCACGCCGGCGGTGGGGGAAACCCTATCGGTCGTCGTCACCGGCGTGCCGGTGGGCGCCACCCTGTCCGCCGGTACCGACAACCACGACGGCACCTGGACGCTGACCGGCGCCCAACTGACCGGCCTGACCCTGACCCCACCCGCCGACTACCACGGCACCATCACCCTGGGCGTCACCGCCCATGCCGACCTGGCGGGGGCCCAGGCCTCGGTCAGCGCCAACCTGGCGGTGACGGTGCTGCCGGTGGCCGAGGTGCCCAACCTGGTGGCCCTGCCGGTGGTGGGCCTGGAAGACCAGCCCATCGCCCTGAACATCGCCGCCGGGCTGCCCACCCCGCTGGCGGGGGAAACCTTGTCCGTGGTGGTGGGCGGCCTGCCCGCCGGCGCCACCCTGTCCGCCGGCATCCACAACGGCGACGGCACCTGGACCCTGACCAGTGCCCAGCTGACGGGCCTGACCGTCACCCCGCCACATGACTACAACGGCACCCTGAACCTGACCGTGACCGCCCACGCCGACCTGAA
Source organism: Nitrospirillum bahiense (assembly GCF_007828025.1). Classification (NCBI taxonomy): domain Bacteria; kingdom Pseudomonadati; phylum Pseudomonadota; class Alphaproteobacteria; order Rhodospirillales; family Azospirillaceae; genus Nitrospirillum; species Nitrospirillum bahiense. The sequence goes on along the minus strand of NZ_VITO01000017.1, from coordinate 112,509 downwards.
CGGCACGGAAGCGACGGCGAGCGCCAACCTGGCCGTCACCGTCCTGCCCGTGGCGGACATCCCCACCCTGGCGGTGCTGCCCACGGTGGGGCTGGAGAACCAGCCCATCGCCCTCACCATCGGCGCCGGCCTGGTGGCCCCGGCCCTGGGCGAAACCCTGTCCGTCGTCGTCAGCGGCGTGCCGGTGGGCGCCACCCTGTCCGCCGGTACCCACAACAGCGACGGCACCTGGACCCTGAGCGGGGTTCAGCTGACCGGCCTGACCCTGACCCCGCCTGCCGACTACACCGGCAGCCTGACCCTGGGCATCACCGCCCACGCCGACATCAACGGCACGGACGCGGCGATCAGCGCCAACCTGGCCGTCACCGTGCTGCCGGTGGCGACCATCCCCACCCTGGTGGTCCTGCCCGTGGTGGGCCTGGAAAGCCAGCCGGTGTCGCTCAACATCTCCGCCGGGTTGGTCAGCCCGGTGGTTGGAGAAACGCTGTCGGTGGTGGTCAGCGGCGTGCCCACCGGTGCCACCTTGTCTGCCGGCACCAACAACCATGACGGCACGTGGACGGTGGCCGGGGCCCAGCTGACCGGCCTGACCCTGACCCCGCCGGCCAACTACCACGGCACCCTGGACCTGACCGTCACCGCCCACGCCGGCCTGAACGGCACGGACGCCGTGGCCAGCGCCCACCTGTCGGTCAACGTGCTGCAGGTGGCGGACATCCCGACCGTGGCCGTCCTGCCGGCCGTCGGGCTGGAAAACCAGCCCGTGGCGCTGAACCTCACCGCCGGCCTTGCCACCCCGGTGGCGGGGGAGAGCCTGTCCGTGGTCGTCAGCGGCCTGCCCCTGGGCGCCACCCTGTCCGCCGGCACCCACAACGCCGACGGCAGCTGGAGCCTGACGGCCGCCCAGCTGACCGGCCTGACCCTGACCCCGCCGCACGACTACAGCGGCAGCCTGAACCTGACCGTCACGGCCCACGCCGGCCTGAACGGCACGGACGCCACGGCCAGCGCCAACCTGGCCGTCACCGTCCTGCCCGTGGCCGAAGTCCCCAACCTGGTGACCCTGCCCGTGGTGGGCCTGGAGAACCAGCCGGTGGCGCTCAACATCACCGCCGGCCTCGCCACCCCAGTGGTGGGAGAGGCCCTGTCGGTGGTGATCAGCGGCGTGCCCGCGGGCGCCACGCTGTCCGCCGGCACGCACAACAGCGACGGCACCTGGACCCTGACGGCCGCCCAACTGACGGGCCTCAGCATCACCCCGCCGCACGACTATCACGGCACCTTGAACCTGACCGTCGCCGCCCATGCCAGCCTGAACGGCACCGACGCGGTGGCCAACGCCAACGTGGCCGTCAACGTCCTGCAGATCGCCGACGTTCCCACCCTGGCGGTGCTGCCGGCCGTGGGGCTGGAGAACCAGCCCGTGGCCCTCAGCCTGACCGCCGGCCTGGCCGCGCCCGTGGCGGGGGAGACGCTGTCGGTGGTCGTCACCGGTGTGCCCGTTGGCGCGACGCTGTCCGCCGGCACCCATAACGCCGATGGCAGCTGGACCCTGACCGGCGCCCAGTTGACCGGCCTGACCCTGACGCCACCGGCCAACTACCACGGCACCCTGGACCTGACCGTCACCGCCCACGCCGGCCTGAACGGCACCGACGCCGCGGCCAGCGCGCACCTGTCGGTCAACGTCCTGCAGGTGGCGGATATCCCGACCCTGGTCACCTTGCCGGCCGTGGGCCTGGAGAACCAGCCGGTGGCCCTGAGCCTGACCGCCGGCCTGGCCGCCCCCGTAGTGGGCGAAACGCTATCCGTGGTCGTCACCGGCGTGCCCGCCGGCGCTACCCTGTCGGCCGGCACCCACAACGCCGATGGCAGCTGGACCCTGACCGGCGCCCAACTGACGGGCTTCAGCATCACGCCGCCGGCCAATTATCACGGCACCCTGAACCTGGGCGTCACGGCGCACGCCAGCCTGAACGGCACCGACGCCACGGCCGGCGCCACCGTGGCCGTCACCGTGCTGCAGGTGGCGGACATCCCGACCCTGGTCACCCTGCCGGCCGTGGGCCTGGAGAACCAGCCCGTGGCCCTGAGCCTGACCGCCGGCCTGGCCGCCCCCGTGGTGGGCGAGACACTGTCCGTGGTCGTCACCGGAGTGCCCGCCGGCGCCACCCTGTCGGCCGGCACCCACAACCCCGACGGCAGCTGGACCCTGACCGGCGCCCAACTGTCCGGCCTGACCCTGACGCCGCCAACCAACTACCACGGCACCCTGAACCTGACCGTCACCGCCCATGCCGGCCTGAACGGCACCGACGCCACGGCCAGCGCCAACCTGGCGGTGAATGTTCTGCAGGTGGCGGACATTCCGACCGTGACCGTCCTGCCCGCCCTGGGCCTGGAGAACCACGCCATCGCCCTGACCCTGGGGGCCGGCCTGCTGGCCCCCGTGGTGGGCGAGACGCTGTCCGTGGTCGTCACCGGCGTGCCCGCCGGCGCCACCCTGTCGGCCGGCACCCACAACGCCGATGGAAGCTGGACCCTGACCGGCGCGCAACTGTCCGGCCTGACCCTGACGCCGCCCGCCAACTACCACGGTACCTTGAACCTGACCGTCACCGCCCACGCCGGCCTGAACGGCACCGACGCGGCGGCCAGCGCCAGCATGGGCGTCACCGTCCTGCCGGTGGCCGATGTCCCCAACCTGAACCTGGGCACGTCGCTGGGCCTGGAGAACCAGCCCATCAGCCTGAACCTGGCCACCAGCCTGCCGGAGGCGATCACGGGCGAGACCCTGGCCGTGACCATCAGCGGCCTGCCCCTGGGCGCCACCCTGAACCACGGCGTCCTGCAACTGGACGGCAGCTACCTGCTGACCCCGGCCCAGCTGACGGGGCTGACCATCACGCCGCCGGCCAACTACACCGGTACCCTGACCCTGTCGGTCGACGCCCACACCTCAGTCAACGGCACCGGCGCGGATGCCACCGGCAGCCTGTCGGTCACCGTGCTGGCCACGACCCAGGCGCCCACCCTGGCGGTCGCCGCCGCCGTGGGTCTGGAGGACCACCCCATCGCCCTGACCATCGCCACCTCCCTGGTGGCGCCGGTGGCGGGTGAGACGCTGTCCGTCACCCTGACCGGCGTCCCGGCGGGGGCCACCCTGTCCGCCGGCACCCATAACGCCGACGGAAGCTGGACGGTAACGAGCGCCCAGCTGTCCGGCCTGGCCCTGACCCCGCCGGCCAACTACAACGGCACGCTCAGCCTGGGCGTCACCGCCCACGCGGCCCTGGGCTCGGTGGAGAGCACCACCAGCGCCATCCTGCTGGTGGTCGTCAACGCCGTGGCCGACACACCCCACCTGGCCGTCCTGCCCGCCAATGGGCTGGAGGATCACGCCGTCCCGCTGACCATCATGGGCGGCCTGTCCGACACCGACGGGTCAGAGGTCATGAGCGTCGTCGTCAGCGGCCTGCCGCTGGGTGCCACGCTGAACCACGGCATCCTGCAACTGGACGGCAGCTACCTCCTCACCCCGGCCCAGCTGTCCGGCCTGACGGTGACGCCGCCCACCAACTACAGCGGCACCTTCAACCTGACGGTCACGGCGCACGCGACCGAGACCAGCACCCTGAACGACGCCGCCACCAGCCTGACCCTGCCGGTCACGGTGGCCGGCGTGGCCGATACGCCCACCCTGGTCATGACCCCGGCCCTGGGCGTGGCCAATGCCGCCATTCCCCTGGGGGTGGCCCCCGTCCTGGGCGACACCGACGGGTCGGAGCAGCTGTCGGTCACCGTGTCGGGCATCCCGGCCGGCGGCACGCTGAACCATGGCCAGCTCACCGCCGTGCTGGCCAACGGCACCACGGTGTGGTCGCTGTCGCCCAGCGACCTGTCGGGTCTGACGCTGACCCCGCCGCACAACTACAGCGGCACGCTGAACCTGACCGTCAACGCCATCGCCACCGAAACCGGCAGCGGCAGCGCGGCCAGCGTCAGCGGCACCCTGGGGGTCACCGTCCTGGGGTCCTTGGGCGTGCCCAACCTGCTGCACAGCGACGTCTCGGTCAGTCTGGGCGCCGCCGTCGGCGTGCAGGGGACGGCCACCGCGCTGGACCTCACCACGGGGCTGTCCGCCGCCGCGTCGGTGAGCGACCTCAATTCCGTCGTCGTCAGCGGCCTGCCCGCCGGCGCCTCGCTGAATCACGGCGTCCTGCAGCTGGACGGCAGTTATCTGCTGACGCCTTCGCAGCTGACGGGGCTGACCATCACCACGCCCTCCAGCTACAGCGGCAGTTTCAACCTCAACGTCTCCTACGGTGTCGGCGTCGGCGCGCAGGCGGAAACGGTGGGCGGCACCCTGGGCGTGCAGGTCGCGGCCGTGGCCAATGTCGGCTCGGTCGTCACCTCGGCCGTCAGTGGGCTGTACCACACCGCGCTGGGCCTCAACGTCGTGGGCTCGCTGCTGGACACGGTGGGGACGCAGCAGCAGTCGTACATCATCGGCGGCGTGCCCAACGGCGCCCACCTGTCCGCCGGCATCAACAACGGCGACGGCACCTGGACGGTGCTGCCCAGCCAGATCACCGGTCTGACCGTCACCCCGCCCATCAGCTACAGCGGCACCATGAACCTGACGGTGACGGAAGTGGCGCGCGACGCGAACGGTTCCGTCGCCGTCTCCGCCACCCAGCCGTTGGCGGTCACGGTGGCCTCTGAAGTGGTGGGGGCGCTGACCGGCCTGCTGCTGACCCCCGTACACGGGTTGGAGGACACGGCCATCACCCTGGGCACCAGCCTGGTCAGCCTGAACCTGCTGGGGGCGGCCAGCGTCACCATCGCTGGCGTGCCGGCCGGCGCCACCCTGTCGGGCGGCACTAAGAACAGCGACGGTACCTGGACGGTGGCCAGCGGCCTGCTGAGCACCTTGAAGATCACCCCGCCCACCAATGATGCCAGCGACTTCCAACTGGGCCTTTCGGTCAAGGTGCTGGGCATCACCACCCAGATCGGCCTGCTGAACGTGCGGGTCGATGCCGTGGCCGACGCCCCCACCCTCACCGTTACCGGCCCCGCCAGCGTGACGGAGAACCATGGCATCCCGCTGACCATCACCGGGGCGCTGACGGACACCGACGGGTCGGAAACCCTGTCCTATGCCATCAAGGGCTTGCCGGCCGGCGCCACCCTCAGCGCAGGTCACTATAACGCCCTGACCGGCGACTGGGACCTGAAGGCGTCGGAAGTGGCCAACCTGACCCTCACCCCGCCCACCAACTACAGCGGCACGCTGAACCTGCAGGTGGTGGCCATCTCCTCGGAGTTGGAGGGCAACTACACCAGCACATCGAAGAGCCTGTCGGTGACCGTCACCCCAGTTACGCAGCAGCCCATACTGACCATCACGCCATCGACGGGAGCGGAGCATACGCCGATCGCCCTGCATGTCGGCGCGGCCCTGGGCGATACCGACGGGTCGGAACACTTCACCACCATCCTGGTGGCGGGCCTGCCCACCGGTGCCACCCTGAACCATGGCACCAGCCTGGGCGGCGGGGTCTATTCCCTGACCACCGCTGACCTCACCGGCCTGACGGTGACGCCGCCCACCGGCTACAGCGGTACGCTGAACCTGACGGTCAGCGCCACGGCGCAGGACGGCACGGCGGCCACGGCCACCACCACCGGCACCCTGGCCCTGACGGTCACGGCGGTGGCCGACGCCCCAACCCTGACCCTGCCCACCACGCCGGTGGCGGTGACGGCCGGGGCGGCCACGGCCCTGAACATCGCCGGGGCGCTGGTCGACACCGACGGGTCGGAGCATCTGTCCGTCACCATCGGCAACGTGCCCACGGGTGCGGTGCTGTCGGCGGGCCTGAACAACGGCGACGGCACCTGGACCCTGACGGCGGCGCAGTTGGCCGGCCTGAAGGTCACCCTGCCCAGCACCGTGACCAGTGACGTGAACCTGACGGTCACGGCCCACGCGGTGGAAACCAGCACGGGCAGCGCGGCGGACACCACCGGCACCGTCACCCTGCATGTGACCCCGGCTGCCGCCGGCGTCCATCTGGCGGCCCTGGATACGGCGACGACGGAGGATACGGCGGTGGCCCTGACCCTGGGCGTATCGACCGACAACCTGGACACCAACGGCCATGTGTCGGTGACGGTCACCGGCCTGGCCAGCGACGCCGTGCTGAACCACGGCACCCACAACGCCGACGGCAGCTGGACGCTGACCACTGACGACCTGGCGGGCCTGACCCTGACCCCGGGCCACAATGACGCCAGCGCCATCACGGCGCACGTCGCGGCCACCGCCACCACCGGGGCCGGTGCCATCTCCACCACCAGCGGCGACGTCCACATCGCCGTCACCGCGGTGGCCGACGCCCCTGCCCTGCAGACGACGGACACCAGCGGCAGCAACAACGGCCCCATCGCCCTGAACATTCAGTCTGCCCTGGTGGATACGGACGGGTCGGAAAACCTGCATGTCACCGTGGGCGGCCTGCCCGTCGGCGCCATGCTGACGGCGGGGACGGACAACCATGACGGCACCTGGACGCTGCAGTCGTCCGACCTGGCGCACGTCTCACTGGTTCCCTCGGGCACCGAGACGGGCACGCTGGCCCTGACCGTGACGGCCACGGCGCAGGAGGCCAACGGCAGCACGGCCAGCACCAGCAGCCTGCTGCACGTGGCGGTGGCCGACAGCCATAGCCTGGCCACCGACGGGCTGCTCGCCTCCGGCCTCAGCCTGTCGGCGGTCAGTGGACAGACGGTGTCGCACGCCATCGTGTCACTGGACCCGCTGGCCTTCCACACGGGCGACAGCCTGTCGCTGGCCGGCCTGCAACTGGACACGACGGCGGACGGCCGCACCATGATCGCCAGTACCAATATCGAGGTGGTTGGCGGCGGCTTCGACAGCGTGCACCATAGCCTGACGCTCGCCGGCGACGCCGATGCCAGCACCTACCAGTCCGTCCTTCAGGCCTTGAACCTGAACGCCGGCGCCGACAACGGCACGCGGGCCATCAGCATCGACCTGTACGACCAGGGCGGCGCGCACATGGCGTTGGGTCACTTCGACCTCAGCCACACGGTGGGCACGGTGGGGGACACGTTGACGGCACTCAGTACAACCTTGAGCACGGGCCTGGACACCACCTTTGACAGCTCTACCTCGTCTTCGGGGCTGGACAGCGCCGTGGCCGATCCCTTCAGCGGGTCGTCGACGGTGGACACCACCGTCCACCACGACACGACCATCCACACCGGGTTCTGACCACATCGGACTGAGAGATGCCAGAAACACCACGCGTGCTTATCGTCGATGACGATCCGGTCATGCGGGACCTGGTCAGCGTCATCACCATGGCCCAGGGCTTCGAGGTCCTGCAGGCCAGCGACGGGGCGGAAGGGTTGTCCATCATCCGCAACGCCCCGCGCATCGATTTGGTGATCAGCGACTGGGAGATGCCGTTCATGGACGGCGTCGAATTCTGCCGCCAGATCCGGGCGCTGCATATGCCCAAATACATCCACGTCCTGCTGCTGACCGCGCGTCAGCGGCAGGCGGACTTCCTGGCGGCGATGGAGGCAGGGGCGGACGATTTCCTCAGCAAGCCCTTCAACCCGGCCATGCTGTCGGCCCGGCTGGGGGTGACCAAGCGCCTGCTGGCCCTGCAAAGCCGCCTGATGCAGAACAATGAACTGCTGACGCGGACCAATGAACGGCTGACGGAAACCTACACCAAGCTGCAGGAGGATATGGACGCCGCCGCCCGCGCCCAGCGCCGCCTGCTGCCGGAACCGCTGAAAACCATGGGGCGGGCGCATTTCGCCTCCTGCCTGGTGCCATCGGCCGACATCTCCGGCGACATGTACAATTTCTTCGAGCTGCCGGATGGCTCCATCGGCTTTTACATGGTGGACGTCGCGGGCCACGGCGCCCGCGCCGCCCTGATGTCGGTGACGCTGAACCGCCTGCTGAACGCCGACGCCTTCGTCAACGGTGACGGGCGCCAGCACCACGGCCGGCCGCACGCGCCCCACTCCGTCGTGTCGGAACTCAACCGCCGCTTCGTGCCCGACAGCGAGATCGTGGACTACTTCACCATGATCTGCGGTGTGCTGGACCAGGACACCGGTCAGCTGCGTTTCTGCCAGGCCGGCCATCCCCACCCGGTGGTGGTGCCGCGGAATGGGGCGCCCTACGCCGTGGGCTCCGGCGGATTCCCCGTGGGCCTGCTGGATGGCATGGACTACGATGACACCATCGTGTCGCTGGCACCCGGCACACGGGTGGTGCTGCATTCCGATGGCGTGACGGAATGCGCCTCCCCCGATGGGGAGTTCTACGGCGAAGCGCGCCTGCATAAATTGCTGCATGAAGTACGGGAGCTGCCCATCGACCAGGTCAGCGACGCGGTGCGTGAGGATCTTTACGCCTGGCGTGGCGGTACCGGTTTCGACGATGATGTAAGCGTACTGGCATTTGAAATTCATAGTTGAGGTCGGAGCAGCATGCTTACCATCACGCAAGCAAACGGTACCAACGTCCTGACCATCGACGCCGGCCGCCTGGACGCCGCAATCGCCGTTCGGTTCAAGGATACCTTCCTGGCGCAGGAACTGTCGCCGGGGCCGGTGCTGATCGACATGACGGGCGTGTCGTTCATCGACTCCAGCGGCCTGGGCGCCCTCATTTCCATCGTCAAGCACCTGAAACTGCCGGGCCGCCCGGGCATCTGCGGTCTGCAGCCATCGGTCAAGACCATGTTCTCGCTGACTCGTATGGATCGCGTCTTCGCCATATACCCCGACGTCGCCACCGCTCTCGCCACCCCTGCCCAGTGAGCAAGCCTCCATGGACGCCGGATCGATCCTGCACGTCTCGATCCGGAGTCGCCTGGAGGATGTCGGCTTCCTCACACAATTGCTGGTCGATGCGGCCGGCCAGGCCATCCAGGCGGACTGGATCCTGCTGGAAATCGGCCTCGCGGAGGTGGTGAACAACGCCATCAAATACGCCGCCGGCGGCCTGCCCGACGGGCACGTCACCCTGAAGGCGGACATCCGGGACGGCCAGCTGGTGGTGGAGGTCGAAGACAACGGCCTGCCCATGCCGTCCGACACCCAGTCGGCGTTCGAGCGGGCGGGCGACATGAGCGATGTCATGGCCCTGTCCGGCCGCGGCTTCTCCCTGGTCCGCCACTGCTTCAGCGACGCCCGCTTCCGCAACGAGGACGGCGTGAACCGCGTGACCCTGTACTACCCGCTGGCGCGAGAGACCGTCCCGCTGTGACGCGCTATTCCTTGCGGTAGCGCAGCAGCCAGATGATGGTGGAAATCTGGCAGAGGGCGGCCGCTAGGGTGAAGACGGTCACCAGGACGCTGCCGCCAACACCGCCGGGCTGGGTGAACAGCAGGCCCAAGGCCACGATTGTAGCCACGACCTCGACGGCGAAGATGGCGCTGAGCAACAGGCGAACCAGGCCCTGGGTCTGGCTGGGCACGCGGCCCCAGAAGATCAGGCGAAAGCCGAAGACCAGCGCCCAGCTGAACAGGAAACCCACCAGCCCCGCCCCATCCAGCGCTTCCACCGGATCAAGCTGCGCCCGCAGCTTCAGCGAACCGTCCAGGCCGATGGCCAGGAAAGTGATGCCCACCACCGCGAGCGCCAGGTGGAAGAGATATCCGGGAGAGGGGCGCCGCCAGGCGGGGGCGGAGTGGGTGTCTGTCATCATTTGTGCACCGCGACGCTGTGAACCTGAAGACGGCGGGCGATTTCATGCAGGGCCGATTCATCACCCAAGATCTCTTCCCGGATCATAAGGAAGCCGGAGCCGACGCCAGCGGCGCGGGGGGCGACCTCCAGCGTCATACCGGCGTGGATCTGCTTGGCACGAAGTTGGGACCGCAAATGAGCACGCTCCGCAATCTGCGCATACCGCTCCGCGCGGGAGGCATTGGCGGTGCGCGCCGCCAGCGTCTCCGCCGAACGGGCCGTCGTCAAGTCCGCCTGCAACAGTTCCCGCGCCTCCGCCAGTTCCTTGATGGCTTTGGGACCACCGACGACGATGTCAGGCAGGGTCATGACCGTCGCGATAATGCGGTATTTCTCGGTGTGCTGCTTGAAGGCCTCGGCCCCTTCATCGTTGCCGGCCAGCTCCATGCCGTAGGCGGTACCGTCGGCCACCAGCAGGAAGGCGCCGCCCACCAGGCCGGCGACACCCAGCACGCCCAGCCCGGTGGGGATGAGCGCGATGGAGGCCGCGACGCACAGCACGTCCAGCGCCACGCCCAGGGCGTCATCGCCGTGCGAGGTAAACATGCGGTTGAAGACGCGTCCCACGGCCTGGCTCATGGCCAGGTCGGCCTCGCTCTGCGCGATGGCGGCCTTGCCCTGCGCTTCCATGCAGCTCTCTATGAACGCCTTCACCCGATGCCAGAAGTCGGGCGGCGGCTGATGCTTGGGCGGCGGAGCGGGAATGTGGCTCCACTGGAAAACGAAGATGTCGCCAAAGCCGCCGGCATCGCGCGTAGGGCCACGCAGGGGGTAGACATAGCCGTTGGTGGCCCAGGAAATGCCGACCCCGGGACCGCACACCTTGTCGACATAGGCGCACAGGCAGGTCGTGGCCTCGGTCTCATTGCGGAACGGTCCCCAATCACTGTTCAGGACGACAGCCATCGCGTTTCTCCCACTCTTCTATTTCTGCCGAAAGCGGCTTCTACTGCCGCTTACTGTCTTCCGGGTGTAGGTATTCGCCGAGGCTGGGCCCCGGCGGGCATTCCGTTCCTTGCAATACGTATAAATAGTCATTTGAACGATCTGCTACCTTGAAACATCTCTTATACCCATGAGCCGTCGCCCACAGATCTCCTGCGAATATTCCAAGAATCATAATCGCAATAAAGGCCACGGCGGAGATTTGAATGATGCGAATCTCCGTCGTCATTGGTTTTCTATATTTTCTAAAGATTGCGACGTACATCGCAATTCGGATGCCGTACAAGAACGGTCCAGCAAAAAAACAAAACAGATATCTGCTAAAGAGCACGTGGCTAGCACCACCATTAAACACTAGAAGATCCGGATATGATACCCAGATCAACCAGACAGAGAATACAAACAATATGTCGAGAAAGTAAAAATACCAAGTCTTAAGCGAAGCACGCCCTTGATGCGGCCCATTGTCACGAGTATTCGCAACCGACGTCATCTCATTCTCCGCTCACAGCCAACGGCGCGTGGCCAATCCGTCCACGCTTCATGTCCGCCTTATACAGCCGCCGCACAGTGGACAATAAGCGGACGTGATGCGCCTTTTTCCATGTCACCGTTGACCAAACACTCACTAAAACCCGCTGGAAAGTCGCGGCAGGGTCCAATCATAGTGAACAAGGTCCTCAGCACGCTGCCAAAGCCGATAGATTTTGACCGTGACGCCGTACACTTCCACCGTCGTTTCATAAATGGAGGTCGCGGCCTGCCTGACATCCGCGAAGAAGCCGGCTTCCCGAGCTGCCAGATCGTCCTCAATCTTCATCGCCGCCGCGACCAGTTGGTTGGTCAGCTGGTACTTGTTATCCAACCAAGTAAGAGCCATGCCGGCGAAGAAGCCGGCCGCCACGGTAAGCGCAAAGATAGCCACGACGGGCATCGCCGCCGTACCCACCACGGAAATGACCGCCGCCCCCACGCCGACACCAATCGCGCTGGCTGCCACGGCCTGCGCGATATCGCTTGCGATTTGGACACCTAGCCGGGCAAGGGAGAAATGGTCGGCAAGACACTCCTTGACGATATCGATGGCGATGAAGGCGATGACCGCAATGCGGGTCGCCTTGGCCGCATCCTTCAAAAGCTCCCGCGTGCCGACAACAAAACAGCCGACCTTGGGGTTCTCCAGAGCATACCGGGTTCCAGACAGATTTGGCCGGTGGCCGGCATAGCCTTTGAAAATCAGGTATTGGCGGCCATCGCTGGCGGTTTTTATGTAGGCCAAGCCAAGGACACCCAACAACTTGATCTGCTTGGAAACCTGGATTCCTGATTGGACCAGCTGGGTCAGCGATACAGCGTCGGTGTCGTAGTTGTCTTTCAGACTGTCGTTCAGTTTCATTATATCGTTCAGGTCGAAGATGAAGACCTCATGATCCTCATGCGACACCCGATTAGCCTGAGTGATGACCCGTTGCTGGAATTGAGGATTCATAGTCCGGCGCTCCATCCTTGGATGCATAGACACATACGGTCCAGGCCACCAACTTGGAACCACGCGGGCAGCTGCCCGCCCGCGTGGTCGCTCAAGCGATCGATCAAGCCGACTTGGTGGTGGCCAGGTCGTAGGAGGCGATGATCGGGGACTGCGGGTTGTGCTGGCTGTCGTACGGGGTGTACTTCATCTCCACCTTGGTGAAGTTCAGCACGATCTGCTCTTCCGGCCGGTCGCTGGAGGCCGAGATGTTGTAGGACGAGATCAGGGTGTTGGTCAGGGTGAACTCGATGTAGGTGTCGCCGGGGTTGCCGCTGGTGACGATGTGGATCTTGGCGGTCACGCCCGAACGGCCGCTGCAGGCCTGGGAGAACAGCTTCACGGAGGAGCTGTCGCTGGTCTTGGTCAGCACGACTTCACGCACCGACGGCTCGGAACCTTCGCGGTTGGCGGTGGCGCCGGCCAGGGTGTTCATGGACCGGGTCACGCCCCACTGCAGGGTCTTGATGTCGGTCCACTGCTGATGGTTCTGCTGGGTGGCGTCGCCGGAGATGCCGTCGATCTGCAGGTAAATGGGCATTCGTAGTTCTCCTCACTTCATGGACTTTGGTTGAACGCGGGTTTGCGTCGATGCACCGGACTGGCGGGCGGCCAGCGGCCGGTGCGGTAGGTACGGTGCGCCGGGTGACCCCAAGCGGCTTGGGTCCGGGCGGTGCCTTGGCGGCTTATTCCGCCGCGGACTCCACCATCGGCCTTTCGGCCAGTGGCACCGTTTGGATGTCGATCCGGAAATCCCCGGCCTCGTCATCCCAATCCACGGTCGCGGCGGCGATGGTGCGCCGGGCGGCCAGGGTTTCCAGAAGGCGCTTGGACAGCGCCGGCATCAGGCTGCGCGACAGCACATGGTCGATGGCGCGGGCCCCGACGTCGCTTTCGCCGCACCGGGCCACCAGCCGTTCGATCACCGCCGGCGACACGGACAGGACGGCGCCGTAGGTCTGCTCCACCCGCTGGCGCAGGCGGCCCAATTGCAGGCCGACGATGTCGCGCAGGCGTTCCGCCGTCAGCGGCAGGTAGGGCACCACCGTGACCCGGCCCAGGAAGGCCGCCTTGTAGTGCTTCAGCAGTTCCGGATGCAGCGCGGCCGTCAGGCCGGCCAAATCCGGCAGGGTCTCGCGGTCGGCGGCCAGGGCCGTCAGCAGGTCGGACCCGGCGTTGGACGCCATCAGGATGGTGGTGTTGCGGAAGTCGATGTCGCGACCTTCGCCGTCGCGCAGCACGCCCTTGTCGAACACCTGGTAGAAGATGTCCTGCACGCCGGGGTGCGCCTTTTCCATCTCATCCAGCAGCAGCACGCCATAGGGCCGGCGGCGCACCGCCTCGGTCAGGATGCCGCCCTCGCCATAGCCGACATAGCCGGGCGGTGACCCCATGAGGAGGGAGACCTTATGCTCCTCCTTGAACTCCGACATGTTGATGACGGTCAGGCTCTGTTCCCCGCCATACATCATGTCGGCCAGCGCCAGGGCGGTCTCGGTCTTGCCCACGCCGCTGGGGCCGGCCAGCAGGAAGATGGCCGGCGGCTTGCGCGGGTCGGCGATACCGGCCCGGGCGGTGTGCAGCACGTCGGCGATCAGATGCAGGGCGTCGTCCTGGCCCACCACCCGCTGGCCCAGGCGCCCTTCCAGGCCCAGCACCGTCTCGATCTCGCTGGACAGCATGCGGCCCACGGGGATGCCGGTCCACCGCGCCACCACCTCGGCCACCGCCTGCGCGGTGACGTCGTGGTGCATCAAGGGCTCCTCACCCTGATAGTCGGTGAGATCCTGGTGCAGGCGGGCGTGGCGCCCGCGCAGGGCGGCCGCCTCCGTATCGCCCTGCGCCGTTTCCAGCGATCCCCGCACACCGACGATTTCGTCGATCAGGCGGCGCTCTTCCGTCCAGCGCCGGTGCAGGTCGGCCTGGCGCACCTGGGCGTCGGCCAGCCGTTCGTCCAGGGCGGCGATGACGTCGCCATGGTCGGCACCCAGCGCCACCTCCCGCAGCAAGGAGGCCTTTTCCGCCTCCAGCCCTTCCGTCTCCCGGGCCACGGCGTCCAGCGCCTCCGGCCGGCCGGCCTGGCTCATGGCCACCATGGCGGACGCGGTGTCCAGCACGCTGACGCACTTGTCGGGCAGTTGGCGCCCGGTAATGTAGCGGTGGGACAGGTGCACCGCCGCCCGCACCGCCGCGTCCAGGATGCGCACGCCGTGGTGCTTCTCCAGCGTCGGGACCAGGCCGCGCATCATCGCGATGGCGGTCTCCTCATCCGGCTCGTCCACCTTCACCGGCTGGAAGCGACGGACCAGGGCGGCGTCGCGCTCGATATAGCGCTTGTATTCCGCCCAGGTGGTGGCGGCCACCATGCGCAACGCGCCACGGGCCAGATCGGGCTTCAGCAGGTTGGCGGCGTCACCCTGCCCCGCCTGGCCGCCGGCACCGATCAGGGTGTGCGCCTCGTCCACGAACAGGATGATGGGCTTGATCGAGCCCTTGACCTCATCGATCACGCCCTTCAGGCGGTTCTCGAACTCGCCCTTCACCCCGGCGCCGGCCTGTAAAAGGCCCAGGTCCAGGGTGCGGATGCTGACCTCGCGCAGGGCCGCCGGCACCTCACCCGCGGCGATGCGCAGGGCCAGGCTTTCCACCACGGCGGTCTTGCCCACGCCGGCCTCGCCCACCAGGATAGGGTTGTTCTGGCGGCGGCGGGTCAGGATGTCGATCACCTGCCGCACCTCGGCATCGCGGCCGGTAATGGGGTCGATGCGGCCCTGGGCCGCCTCCGCCGTCAGGTCGATGGTGTAGGCGTCCAGGTTGGGCGTACGTCCGCCGGGCTTGCGCGCAGCCTGGCTATCAGCGGCGGCGGTGGCCTCGGGAAGCTCGGCCTCGATCAGGGCGTCCAGCGCCTGCGGGTCGATGGCCTCCAGCGCGGCGGCCAGATCGCCAAAGGCTAAGGCGCCCTTGTCATCGGCCACCAGGGCCGCCAGCAGGTGCAGGGGCGACACCGCCCCGGCCTTGAAGCGCAAGGTGGCCAGGAACCAGGCCTCGCGCATCAGCGACACGACGCGCGGCGAGAAGGCCGGGGCGCGGCTGCTGCCGGTGCGGCAGCGGGCAAGCCCGCGCTCAAGCGCGCGCTCCAGCGCCTCCGGCCCCAGACCCACTTTGGGCAGCGCCTGGCGCAGGCCGGTGTCCGGCCGGTCGAGCAAGGCATGCAGCCAGTGCTCGATCTCGATCTCATAGTGGGTTTTGGCCATGGCACCGCCCGCGGCGGCTTCAAGCGCCCGCCGTGCCGTGGCATCCAGCCCATCGACCAGCGTCCTTAGATCCATCGAATCCATTTCAAGACCCGCGCTTTTGGTTGACGTATTCCCCTACCCCCATCGTCCGACCCAGGTCCGCCGATGGCACGACTGCAAAAATAAAACTCGAACGGCAATTGGAACTTACCCAATAGTTATAGTATCGAATTTTCCGCCCGTTATTATACCGTTCATGTAACATTACATTAATAGAACAGCATTACTTCCGATATATGCTTCAGGTGATACTAATCAGTGTCATTGATACTGATGATTGCATCATCCGGGTCGTGCAGCATGGGCAGCGACGCCAGCCAGCTGTCGTAGCCCAGGCGCGGGCCCGCGCCGTCCCGCCCGTCCAGCTGGCAGGGCGGCACCTCCTCCCGGTGCAGCACCAGCTGCACGTCGAAGCCCAACTCAGGCCCGGCATAAAGACGCGCCAGTTCCACCAGACGTGTCAGCCCCGGCCGGCCCGGCAGATGGTCCATGAACTGGCGTCGCGTCAGGGGGCCCAGGATGATGCGGAACTGGCCCTGCACGTCCCACATGCGGGCACCGGCAACGGCGTCCACGCCCAGGCGATTGTAGGCGGGTGCCTTTCCACCCAGGCGCAGGCAGGTCTGCTCCTCCGCCGGGATGGCGATCCAGCGGCCGGCGAATTGCTGCACCTTGACAGGCAAGCCGCAGGCGTCGGCCAGCATGCGCTCCAGTGAGATGGCGGCGCGCGGCTGCTGGCTGAACAGGCCGGCGTAGTAAACCGCCACCTCATCCCGCACCGACAGGCGGCCGCGCAGGTGCCCGGTGCCGAAGCCGGCGATGCCGAACAGGGCGGCCGTGGCGGCGTCCCCGCCCTCCAGCCCGCGATGCTCATACAAGGCGGGCAGGCGATAGCGCCGCCAGGCGCGGAACAGCAGGGTGGCGATTCGGTCGTTGAACAGGTCGAGGAAGGCAGCGAAGCCAGGCGTGCGATCGCGCAGGCTGCGGATGGCTGTCTCGGTATAGGCCTGCGGCAGGGCCGAGACGGGCCCCGTCAGGGTCATGACGTTCAGATCCAGCCGGGCGGGCTCCGCCGCTGCGCCCTCTTCCCCGCCTTCCTCCAGCCCGCCTTCCGCCAGATGGGGCAGGTGCAGGCGCTGGATCTCATGCGCAGGGAAGCATAACGACTGGTGCGCGGCGAAACGGATGGGCAGCTCGTCCTCTTCGGCCGAGGCGCCGAACTGCCGTTCCAGCAGCTGGATGGCGCGGAACAGGTCGAAGCGAAAGGGCTCATGCCGCAGCATGTCCAGCAGGGCGGGCGAACCGCTGAGCGTCGGCAGGGGCACGATGGCGTTCATGCCGTCACCTTGGCGCCAATGCGGGCACCCCAGCGGACCAGCGCCTCCTTCCGGCCCTTGGCCCGCACCGTCAGCCGGGTGAAAGAGTTGATGGAGGTGTAGAGGGCGAAGAAGCGCTCCAGCACCGCCGAGGGCAGGTAGATGCCCATGGCGCCCGCCCGCTCCGGGTCCATCACCAGGTCGATGTCCACGCCCCGGCACAGGGCGGCGAAGTCGGCGTGCGGTGCCCGGGCCGTGGCGCGGCGGTAGCCGATGCCGGTGACGCTATCGATGATGGCCCGTGTCTCCGGCGTGTCCTTCAGGTCGTAAAGCTTCAGCAGCTCCCTTAGGGCCGCCGCCCCGCCCTGACCATCCCTGCCCCCTTGGCCGTCCACCAGCGACAGATGGTTAAGGTTGAGGTGGGAGATCAGGCGCCAGCGGGCGCCGTCGCCCGTTTGCGGCCGCACCACCGCCGTGGGCGGTGTCAGGCAGGTGACGCCGGCAATGGGCCCGCCCTCGGTCAGATGCATGCGCGGATGGCCGCCGCCGAAGGGCAGCTGCGCCGGCAGGTCGCGGTTGAAGCACAGCGTCTCCACGCTGACCGTCCAGTCGGGCGGGGCATTGGGGTTGAGGCCCAGATCCACCAGCGACAGGTACATTTCGCTGCTGGCGTCGCGCCCGCCCCGGGGGCGGCGCATGGCGTGCCAGAAATGCTGGTGGCGCGACGGATCGGTGCCGTGATGGTTGCCGTAGAGGGGCAGGAACTCCGCCTTCTCCCCCCGGGGGGATGAGGCCCGCACCCGCTCGATGGCATAGATCTCGCGCGCCTCCGGCCGGCGGGCGTCCGCCTGCACCAGGTATTCGGTGGCATCATGGCCCAGGATGATGGGCTCGGCCGACTGCCGGAACAGGTTGACCACCGGGGCGCAGCCCAGGGCGAACACCTGGGGGCGCACCAGCCGTTCCCCCTCGGTCCACACGCGGTCGAGGTAGAGGTAGACCTCCATATGCTGGCCCACCCCGCGCAGGGAGCGCGCGCTGAGGCCGTGCAAATCGACGAACAGGAACTTTTCCGGAAAGGTGAACAGCTCGCTCAGCAGGCGGTAGCCCAGGAAGGACTGGGCGCCGTAGGGCACCATGCCGTCCTCGGGCTCGAAGCCCACCGGGGCCAAATGGTCGGGGCCCAGTTCCACGGGGTTGGGGTCGGTCACATCCTCCACCACCGCCATGCCGACGACGTTGTTCAGCAGCAGCTCATGCAGGGTGAACGCCACCTCCGGCGGGCCGGAGAGGAACAGGCGCAGGCGATCCACGCCCAGGTCGGTCAGGCCCTGGCCTTGCGCGGTGGAGCTGATCTTCAGCCGCAGCACCGACTTGGCCTGGCGGGTGGCCGCCACCAGGGGGGCCGCCGCCGGCAGGGCCGCCAGGCTGGCCGCCGTCACCTCCACCGGCCAGATCTCGGCCGGCATGGTGGTCTGGAAACGGCAGGCCTCGCCCCGCACCGCCTCCGTCTCCACCTGGGCGCCGCGCGGCACGGTAAAGCTGCCCGTCAGTTCCGGCGCCGCCTTCATCTGCACGATGGCCATCGACGGCAGTGGCGTCACGTAGTGGGGATAGAGCACGCCCAGGAGCGCGTCGGTCAGTTCCGGGAAATCGTCGTCCAGCTTCTGGCGCACACGCGCCGTCAGATAGGCGAAGGATTCGATCAGCCGGGCGACGTGGGGATCGTCCACCGTGGTCGGGCTGATGCGCAGGTTGCCCGCCACCTTGGGATGCTCACCCGCGAAGCGGGTCGCCGCCCGCCGGATGGCCGCCAGTTCCTGGTTGTAGAAGGACAGGAAGGTGTCAGGCATGGGGGTCGCCCTTGATCAGGAAGGTCTGGCTGACGGGGTCCAGCACGGATTCGAAGACGATGGGCTCGGGTGAGGGATCCAGGCGGATCACCGCCTCCACCCGGAAGCGCAGGGTGCGGTCCAGGTTGCGGCCGCCGTTCAGCAGGGTGACCGCCACCGACGACAGGCGCGGCTCGAACTCGCGGATGGCCACCTCCAGCGCGCGGCCGAAGGCGGCCTGGCGCTCCGGTGCGGCCATGCTCATGGCCGTGAAGTCGGGGATGCCGTACTGCAGGGGGGACCGATGCAGCTCGCCGACATCATTGCCCAGCTTGCCCGGCCGCCGCCGCGTGTTCAGCATGGCCTCCAGATCCCGGCGGATGGAGTTCTTGAGCTGCGACAACGCCGCGTTCCAGCCCAGGCTGCGCACGGCCGGCCCTTCCACCGGCTGGATCAGCCGGTCGAGGACGGAGGGCACGATGGTGGCGGGCTGTTGCGCCGGCATGGCTTACGCCGCCTCCACATCGGCCTGGGTTTCATCGAAGCGCAGGGAGGTGAGGTCGGCTGCCCCCACGGCGTCGTCGCCAAGCAGGAAGCAGCGCTGGCCCCGCCCCAGGATGGCGCCGTGCCGATCCACCCAATCCGTCAGGCGGCCCAGCCGGTGCTGGTCGGTCAGGCCGTCGGTCCCGGCGCCGGCGTAAATCATGGGCATGTACAGGCTGCCGGCGGTGCCGTCGCGCAGGGTCAGGCGCACGGGGCGCCAGATCAGGTCCGACAGGCGCTTGGGCGGCGCGAAATCCAGGCCCAGAACCTCGTCAGCGCCCACCCAGAAGTATTTGCCATCGGCGCTCAGCATCTCCAGCAGGCCGCCGCAGGTGTCGTCCAGGTCGCGGAAGTCGGTAAAGGCCGCACCCTTGTGCTGGCCGGTAGGGGCGCGGCGCAGCGTCTCCGCCTCCGCCAGCGTGGCGGCGGCCCCCTGCGCGTCCCCGGCGCGGGCCTTCACCCCCGCCTCCAGATGCAGGCGGGCGGCCGCGGTGATGTCGGTCAGGAATTCCGGCGGACGGCCCTCGCGGTACCAATCCTGGCGCGCCGTCTCCGCCCGGATCAGCTGGCGCAGCAGCGAGACCGGCACCATCGAGCCGGGGTCCTGGTTCAGCACGACGGACAACTGATTATCCGCCCGCTCCAGCTGTCCCGCCACGCACAGGATCTCCGCCAGCAGATAGCGGGCGCCGGTATCGATCGCGGCCTTCTGGACGCAGGCCGTCGCGGCAGACAAGGCGCCGAACAGGTCGCCGGCCTCCAGGGCGTTGGTGATGGCGGTCTGGCTCATGGGGTCCTCTCCCGTCAGGCCTGCGGGCCGACGAGTTCCGTGACCAGGCGGAAGCTGGTCTGAACGTCGTCGAGCTGGAAATGCGGTTTCAGATGGATGACGCAGCCGAAGGCGCCCGGCCGGCCGGCGATGTCGCGAACCTGCACCTCGGCCTCGCGCAGGGGATAGCGGGCCTTGAACGAGGTGCTGGCGTCGTCGTTGGCCAGGCAATAGCCCCTGAGCCAATCGCGCAGATGTTCCTCGAAATCATGCGCCGTGGCGAAGGAGCCGATCTTATCCCGGCCGATCATCTTGATGTAGTGCGCGAAGCGCGAGGCGCAGAGCACATACTGCAGCATGGCCGACAGCCGCGCGTTGGACGTGGCCGTCGCCCGGTCATAGACCTTGGGCTGGTGCAGCGACTGGCAGCTGTAGAAGACGCAGGCGTCGACGTAGCTGACCCGCGACAGGGGCACGATGCCCAGATCGCTCAACTGCTTCTCCTGCCGATCGGACAGGTAGACGTCCAGGGGTGCGGCCGGTGCCGCTGCCCCGCCCAGGGTCGGGAAGGTATGGCCTGGGAAACGGTCCACCAGGCCGCCGCCGCTCAGGTCGTCCGGCGCGCCCCGGATGTCGGCGAACCAGCCGTACTGGTGGAAGGCGCGCATGACCACGGTGGCAAAGGCGAAGGCGGCGTTGCCCCACAGGTAGTCCCCCGCCCCCGGCCGGCCGGTGCGTTCCATGAAGCGGAAGCCGTCGATACGGTTGGGGTCGTGGCGGTAAGGCGGCCGCATCATCACCCGGGGCAAAGCGATGCCGATGAAGCGGGCGTCGTCCGCCTCACGCAGGGCCCGCCAGCGGATGAACTCGTGCCCCTCGAAAGAGCGGGCGAGGTCCACGTCGCTGGCCATGTCGCCGAAGCTGTCCAGCCCGAACAGCGCCGGGGAGCAGCTGGTGACGAAGGGGCAGAAGGCCGCGGCCGCCACGGCGGCGATGGCCTTCAGCGTACCCACGTCGTCGGTGGGGTGGTCGGCATCGCGCTGGTGCTGCACGGCGTAGTCGCCGATTAGCAGGCCGAACGGCTCCCCGCCCGGCGTGCCGAACTCATCGCTGTACACCTTGGTGAACAGCTGGCTCTGGTCGAACTCGATGGCGCGTTCGAAGTCGCGGCACAGCTCGCGCCAGGACACGTCCAGCACGCGGATCTTGATGGCGCGGGTGGAGGCCGAGGCCTCCACGAGCTGAAGCAGCCCGCGCCACGACGCCTCCAGTTGCTGGAAGCGGGGATTGTGCAGGATGGCGTTGACCTGGGCCGTGAGCAGAGCGTCGATCGCCGCGATCAGCTGGTCGATGACCAGGCGCTTGTCGGGATGGCGGCTGAGGTCCAGCCGCCAAGCCGGGGGCGCGTCGGGCCGGGGTGCCCGGCCTTCCGTCGCGTCGATCCGTCGTTCCACCCCCGGGGCTGCCGCCTCAAGGGTCTGTTGCATCAGAGCTTGCTCGGTATCCGTGCCACCATGCGCAGCGAGGTCGTCAGTTCCTCCATCTGCAACCAGGGCCGCAACCAGGCGATGGCGTTATAGGAACCGGGCTTGCCCGGGATTTCCTTCACCGTGATCTTGGCCTCGCGCAGCGGGTAGGCGGCCTTCATTTCCTGGCCGGCGCCCTCGTTGGCGTTGACGTAGTTGTTGATCCAGCGGTTCAGCCAGGCCTCGCAATCCTCGACCTCCAGGAAGGAGCCGATCTTGTCGCGCGCCATCACCTTCAGGTAATGGGCGAAGCGGGACGTGGCCATCATGTACGGCAGGCGGGCGGAGATGGCGGCGTTGGCCGTGGCGTCCGGGCGGTCGTACTTCTTGGGCTTCTGCACCGTCTGGGCGCCGAAGAACACCGCATAGTCGGTGTTCTTGTAATGGCAGAGCGGCAGGAAGCCCAGCTTGCCCAGCTCGGCGTCCCGGCGGTCGGTGATGCCGATCTCCGTCGGGCACTTCTGGTCGGGGTCGCCGTCATCGCTGACGAAGACGTGGGTGGGCAGGGTTTCCACCTTGCCGCCACCCTCGGCGCCACGGATGGCCGTGCACCAGCCGTACTTGGCGAAGGCCTCGGTGGCGCGCGAGCCCAGGACGTAGGCCGCGTTCATCCAGCAATATTCGTTGTGCTCCAGCGCCAGCGATTTGCCCGAGGGGTCCAAGGGGGCTTCCTCGAAATTGAAGTCGTCGACGCTGAGGGTGGCGGCGCCGTAGGGCAGGCGCGCCAGCACGCGCGGCAGGGTCAGCGTGGTGAAGCGGCTGTCCTCGCTGTCGCGGAAGCTGCGCCACTGCGCGTATTCCGCCGTCTCGAAGATCTTCTCCAGGTCGCGGGGCTTGGCCAGCTCCTGGTAATCCTGGAAGCCGAACAACTTGGGGCTGGCGGCAGAGATGAAGGGGGCGAAGGCCGCCGCCGCGATGCTGGAGATGCTGGACAGCATCTGCACATCCTCGGGGTGGTTGGTGAACTCATAGTCACCGATCAGCATGCCGTAGGGCTCACCGCCGGGCGTGCCGAACTCGTTCTCATAGAGCTTCTTGAACAGCTCGCTCTGGTCGAACTCCACCGCCTTGGCCAGATCCTTCGCCAGTTCGCGCTTGCGCACGTTCAGCACGCGGATCTTCAGGTTGGCGCTGGTCTCGGTGTTCATGACCAGGTGGTGCAGGCCGCGCCAGCTGCCTTCCAGCTTCAGGAATTCCGGGTGGTGCATGATGGCGGCCAGCTGCTTGGACAGCTTGGCGTCGATGGCCTTCACCGCCGCGGTCAGCGTCTGGGTCAGGTTGCGGCTGTAGGTGACGGTGCCGCCCAGCGCCTCTTCCGTCAGGGTGCGCAGCAGTTCCTGCACGCGCGCCGGCTCGGTCTGCTTGGTGGCGCCGATGGCCTGGTCCAGCAGGGAGAGGCCTTCGACGGTGCCGGCCGCGGCTTCCTCGCGGGAAGCGGTCAGGGTGTCGGTCATCACTTCACCTCCTCGGCGGTGGCGCCCAGCTGCTGCGACAGCTTGCGCAGCTGGGTGTCGTCCTGAAGAATGGATTCCAGCAGGTCTTCCAGCTGGGTCGAGCGGTCGGCCTTGGTCAGCAGGTCGCGCAGCTGGTTGCGCGTCTCCAACAGCTTGCGCAGCGCCGGCACCTGGCGAACGATCTGGCCGGGCTCCATGTCCTCCAGCGAAGAGAACTTCAGCTCCACGGCCATCTCGCTGCCGTCGTCCTCCAGCTCGTTGCGCACGCGCAACGACAGCGACGGCTTCATGCGCGCCAGGATTTCGTTGAAGTTGTCGCGGTCGATCTGGATGAACTTGCGGTCCTTCAGCGGCTTCAGGTCATCCGTCGGGTCGCCGGAGAAATCGCCGAGCACGCCGACCACGAAGGGCAGCTCCTTCTCGACCATCGCCCCATCGGTTTCGACCTCGTATTTGATGTGCACGCGCGGCTTGCGAACCCGCTCGAGCTTGTCATGAACGCTGGCCATCTACCTTCTCCTACCCATGGGTTGCTGCATGTCGTCTGGGGTTGCCCCGAAATAAAAATGATTTCTCATCAGTGTCTTACTGTCCGTTGCCCTGCACCGGCCGGATGCCGGCGGTGGTCAGCAGGGTGTTGCGGGCACCCGCGTCCGTCAGCAGCTCGGCCAACAGTTCGGGCAGCGGCATGCGGCCGCGCCGGACCAGGTCCTCGATGGTGTAGGACAGGGGTGAATGGGGTTCGGTGCGGCGGAAGTACTGACCGATCTCCGCCAGCAGGGTCAGCGCCTCTTCCCGGCTGGTGATGCCCTTGGCCGGCCGCTGGGGCGCCGCCGCCTCGTCCACGACGGGGGCGCCGGTGGCGGAATGCAGGATGACGTCGGGCACGGCGGCCTCCTCCACCTCTTCCTTGGCCGACAGGCCGGTCAGGAACACCACCGCGTCCTCCACCTCCTCCAGGATGTGGGTGATGGTGGAGGTGGGCGGGGCGTCGGCGCCCGCCCGTTCGGTCAGCAGCCGATCCAGGTCGCGGAAGGCCTGGCGGCAGGCGCGGATGTCGGCCAGCAGCGCCCGGTTGCGGGCCGCCGGCACCTGGCTCATGCGCTGGGACAAGGCGTCCAGCGTGGGCGGCGGGGTGCGGCCCGGGCGGCTGCGCGTGTCCGGCGTCTGGCTGGCGCGCTGGGCCAGGGCGTAGTGCCAGTAGGCGATGGGCTGGTCCTCGCGCAGCAGCGGCACCTTGCGGATGGGCTGGATCAGCGTGCCTTCCGCCCCGTGGCCGTTAAGGCCGCCGATCGGCGCCAGGCGGACCGCGATGCCATCCTCGTCCGGCTGGGGATGGACGCCGTCCCAATACTGCTCCACCAAGCCGGCCAGCAGGCGGAAGCCATCGGCCAGGCCGGCGAAACCCTCCAGCCGCACGGCGGCCTCGGTCAGCCAGACGGCGACCTCGATGTCCTTGGTGCGCTGGGCCAGGACGCTGCGCGCCAGGTCCTGGATACGCTGCCATTCCGCCAGAGAGGTCTGGGCCTCATCCTCGGAATCCGCCCGCCGCTCAATGGCACGCGCGGTGGCGCGCAGATCCTTCAGCTGGAAATAGGCGGCATCGCCGCCGTTGTGCACACGCAGGTCCGGCCCGCAGGGCTGGTCGCCCGGGATGGGGGCCAGCAGGGCGGGAAGGTCCAGGACGCCGGGGGGCACGATAACGCCGTTATCCATCATGCACCTTTCCGCGACGTCCACAGCCGGCCCCAGAAGCCGCCCTTGGCCGACGAACCGCTGTTGGCGTCCAGCGCCCGCAGCAGCGTGTTCAGGTCGGTGGGCCGGCGCTTGGGATCGGGCTGCAGCATGGCCTCCACCAAGCCGCGCAGCCGGTCGGGCACGGCGCTGATGTCGGGAACCTGGCGGCGGGCGGCCGTCGCCTCCTCCACCGTCTGGCCCATGGCCAGCTTCTCGCCCCGCGCGGCCGCGACGATGACCAGGCCCAGGCTGTAGATGTCGGACGCGACGCCGATGGCGCCGCCGTGCATGCCCAGCTGCTCGGGCGAGGCGAAGGAGAACTTGCCGGCGAAATCCAGCCCGTCGCGCGGGGTGACGCCGTTGCGCATCTCCCGCGCCACGCCGAAATCGATCAGCTTGGCCGCCGCCGGATTGTCGCCGGGCAGCAGGATATTGTCGGGGCTGACATCGCGGTGGACGATGCCGACGGCGTGCACCGCCGTCAGGCCCGCCGCCAGGCGGCGCAGCAGGGCCTCCAGCGCCGTCAGGCCCAAAGGCCCGCGCCGCAGGAAGTAGGACAGCGACTGGCCGTCGATATACTCCAGCACCAGCATGGACCGGCCGTCGCCGTCGCGGTACAGGCCGGCGCAGCTGACCACCGCGTCATGGCGGATGCGCTGCAGCAGGCGGCCTTCCTCGTGGAACAGGCCCACGATCTTGGCGTCGTCCCGGTATTCCGGGATGATGACCTTGATGGCCTGGTCGGTCTTCAGGTCGCGATGGCGCACCCGATAGATTTCCCCCATCCCGCCGCGCGCCAGCAGGGTGCGCACGATGAAGGTGTTCAGCATGGTGCTGCCCGGCGCCACCGACCAGCCGGTGGGATCGGCCTTGACCGCCGGCGCAGCACTGGCCGCAGGCTCCGGTCCATCCTCCCAAGGGCGCTGGGCGGCCTGGATGTGGCGGTCCAGCGCGGCACGGGCGCCGCTCAGCAGGTCCAGCGACGCGACCTCGTCCAGGCCGGCGCGGTGCGCCTGCGCCCGGACGCCGGCGATGAAGCCCGCCACCTGACTTTCCACCACCTCGCGCGTTGGCACCACCGGGGCGGCGTTCGGCGCGGCGACGTCCGCCGCCACCATGACCTCGGTCAGCTCGGCCGGGGCGAAGCGGGTCAGTTCATCCGGCGCCTCGGGGCTCAGCAGCAGCGAGGTCATCTCGTCGGGCTGCTGCGGCCCCTCGTTCGCCACGGTGGCGCCGGGATTGGTCAGAACGGCGGCCTGGCTCATTCCGCACCCCCTTGACGCACGTCTTCAAGCGCCGACGGGTGCGGCGCCGGCACGGCCGTGGCCTGCAGGGCGGCCTCGGCCACCGGATGATCGCTTTCCGGCACATCGACGATGACGGCGGTCAGGTTGTCCGGCGCGCCGCTGACCAGGATGTTCTCCACCAGGGCATCCACCGTCTCGCGCGGGGGCATGCCCCGCATCAGCGTGGCGATCTCGGTCTCGCTCAGCACCTTGGTGACGCCGTCGCTGCACAGCAGGAAGCGGTCGCCGGGCTGGACGACGTCCTGCACCATGTCGATTTCCAGCGTGTCGGCGGCGCCCACGGCACGGGTGACCAGCATGGTGGCCCGCTGCTGCTGGTTGATGCCGGCGGCCACGTGGTCGGTGGTCAGCTGGCGCAGCCGGCCGTCGCGCAACAGGTAGATGCGGCTGTCGCCCACCCACAGGCAATTGAAGCGGTTGGCGTAGATCAGCAGAACCACGGCGGTGGAAGCGATCAGCGCCTGGTCGCCCAGGGTGGCAGCCTGGGCCCGCAGCTTGTCGTTAGCCTCGACCAGGGCCTCGCGCACCTCTTCCACGAAACCGCCGTAGGACAGGGGCGGCATCACCGCGTCCAGCGCCTTCACGGTCAGGGCGCTGGCCACCTCGCCCGCCGAATGGCCGCCCAGGCCGTCGGCGACGCACCACAGGCCCAGGTCGGGCCGCAGCAGCAGGGCGTCCTGGTTGATGGTGCGGCGGGTGCCGGGATGGGTGCGGCCATGGCTGGGCAGCGCCACCACGGGCCGCAGCAGCAGGATGGGCAGTTCCTCGTCCGCCAGGTGCAGCGCCGTGTCGGCCGGGCGTTCCCAGCCCCAGCGCTCCCAGCGTCCATCCAGGAAGGCGGCGTAGTTCTGCGGCGCCGGCAGGCCGGGCGAGATCAGCAGCGAGGACGCCACCTTGTCCGACCCCGTGGTCCACCACAGGCTGAAGCGATTGTTGAAACCGATCAGCACCTGGTCCAGCAGTTCGGCATAGGCGCCGCCCAGGGCGCCCCGGCCGTTGGCGCCGCCATTGTTGGCCAGCCCGACGCGGAAGGCGCTGCTTTCCACCGGCCCGCGCGTGGTGTCGTAGGGCGGTGCGCCCAGCACACGGGCGGCCTGGTCGAAGCTGTCAAAGTTGAAGTCGTCGTCCAGCGAGGTCAGCGCCAGGTCCTCCACCTTGTCGAACCAGGCGCGACCGCTTTCGATCAGGCGGATGGGGGCGACGCAGCCGGGCAGCGGGGTCGCCAGCACCAGGGGGAAGTAGCGCCCCACCCGGTCGACGCTGGGCATCAGCACACCGGCCATGGCCGTGTCGCCGCAGACCCCCGGCCCCAGGACAAAGCGCCAGACCGGCGTGTCCAGGTAGCTGGGCAGCCACGCCTCACCCATCTGCCGCTGGCTGGTGGCGAGCGACGCCTGCAGCCATTCGTCCAGCGGGCGGACGGTCGCGGGATCCAGCCGCCGGGAGACGAAGTCCCCCCGCGCCGGGATCTTGCCGAAGAAACCCGGCTCGTGAGCCGAGACGGCGCCATTCAGAAAGAGACTGGACAACGGAACGCCCTCAGTTCTTTGAGGATGAAGGGGTTGAGCGAGGTGCTGGACTTCACCTCGAAGCCGGCGTTGTGGGTGCCGGAAGCGAAGTTGACGCGGAAGTTGTCACTGCCCAGCGGCGTGACCGTGCCCTGGTCCACCAGGTGGAACAGCGACCAGGGACCGCTTTTCAGCACGCTCTGCGGCAGGCCGTCGGTTACCTCGAACACCACGCGGCTGACGCCGTTGGGATCGTTGTCCGGCCATTGGAGCGAAGCCGGCCACTGCGGCCCATGCTGGTATTCGATCTGCTGGCCGCCACTGGCGAACAGCACGCCGGTGGACTTCGGATCCAGGGTCACCGGCGTCACCTGCAGGGCGACACGGGGCTGCTGGCCGCCATCGGGGAAGAAGGCGTCGCGGATCTGGGCGGCATACTGGAAGGAGGCCAGCACGCTGTCGGGGATGCCCAGGCCGGTGTCGCCAACCTTGGTCCACCGCCATTTGGCACCCGAGGTGTCGACCAGCGTCTTCAGGTGATTGTTGAAGAAGTTGTCCAACATGCCGTTGGGGGCGAACAGCCGGGTGAAGTCACCCACCGAGATTTCCTTGGTGCTGTCCTTGGCGAAGGGGTAGCGGTCTTTGACGGCGCGGGTGCAGAAGCCGCCCACCTCGCCGCCCCAGAGGTTGCTCAGCTGGGCGCGGGCGCCGCCCACCGACTGTTCCGACGCGCTGCCGGTGATGGTGGCGATCCAGCCGTTGACCGGGCGCGGCATCTGCGCCGCCTGGCTGTTCAGCATCTGGATGGGGCCGCCGGCACCGCCGTGGGAGGCGCGGGTGTACATGGCCATGCGGCCGTTGCCGGGCCCGCTGGCGACATTGCTCAGCTCCTGATAGGCCTCGCCCAGCAGGCGCACCAGATCCTCCGCCCGCGCCGGCGCGCCGTTGCTGGGCGTGACGAAATCGGCGATGGGCTGGAAGTGCTGGGCCACGGCCACGGCGCCGGCCGGCGCGTCCGGCGTGGGCAGGGCCGCCGGGGCGGCGGCACCGCCAGCAGCCGGGACCGCCTTGGGCAGGCCCGGCAGGGGGACGATCTGCGTCTCCGCCGCCACGTCCTTCAGCAGCTTCAGCATCGGCATGTCGGGGCTGGACACCAGGTTCAGCACGGCGATGGTCTGCTGCATGTCGGCCAGCGGCACGATGCGCAGGTCGCCCAGCATGGTGTCCCACTGCTGGATGTAGTCGGCGTAGTACAGCTGGGTCACCCGCTCGCGCAGGTCATCGGCCTGGGCCGCCTGCTGCGCCTGGGCGTTGGCCCCGGCGGGCTTGTCGCCCAGCACCCAGCTCTGCCCCTGCACCTCGGCGATGACGGCGGAGAGCGCCGGCTGGAAGGCCTTGTAGCCTTCCGGCGTGTACAGGCCGGGAATGCCCTCGGTCAGCGGCTTGCCGGAAACGCGGGTGAAGACATGGTCGGCCGTGGCGCCGGCATGGTCGACGGGGCGCCACTGCGGCAGCTGGCTGATGCCCTCGTGCTGGCGGACCAGGGCGTAGACCCGCTCGGCCGGGGCCAGCTTTTCCAGGCTGCGGCGCGACTGGGTGATCAGGTTGGCGTCCAAGGGAATGGGCGTCAGGCTGCCCCGGGTCAGCAGGCTGTCCAAGTGGCGGGCCAAGTCGTCGCGCAGGCCCTTGTTGGCCTCGCCCGGCCAGGTGGCGGCCCAGTCGGCCACCATCCACTGGCGCACGGCATTGGCGTCCAAGGGGCCACGGCTGCCCAGCATCAGGTAGATCTTGAGCGCGCCGGCCACGAAGTCGTCGTCATCCTCGTGCGCCCGGATCTGGTCCTGCAGCCGCACCAGCAGGCGGGGCAGCATCAGGCCGTTCAGCGCCCGGTGATACACGGCGGCGTGCACCGTCTTCAGCTTGTCACCCTGGTAGAGGCCGAAGGTCAGCCATTGGCTGGCGACACCCTCGTTGTTCTCCAGGCCCGTGGGCAGGTTGCGCAGGATGTTCAGCGGCTTGACCACGCGCACCAGGTCGGCGTCCGTCACACCCTGGCTGGGGATGCCGGCGGCCGCCTTGTCATAGGCCTGCAGGCCATCGTCGATCAGGGCCACCTGACGCTTGTTCTCCTGATAGCCGGTGCTCCAGGCATAGGCCAGCACGGCCAGGATGACGGCGGCGGAGGCGTACGTCGCGATGCGCAGGCGGCGGCGGCGCTGCTCCACCTTGGGGTTCAGGCTGACGACGGCGGCCTCGGCGAAGATCACCTCGTTGAACAGCCGGGTCAGGAAATAGCTGCGGCCCTGGCGGTTGTTGGCCGGCATGCGCACCGGATCCAGGCCGAAGGTGGCGGCGATGGTGGCCATCGTGCGGTCGATGGGCATGCCCACCTGCACGCTGCTGGTGAAGTAGCTGCCGCGCAGCAGGGGCCGCGTCTCATAGGGGCTGGCGCGGAAGATTTCCGTGAGGATCTCCAGCAGCGCGTCGCTGAGGCTGGCCACCTGGTTGGGGAAGTTGAACACCAGGCCGCGGCGCTCGATGTCCGCCTCCTGCTGCACCCGTTCCAGCAGCCGCTCGTTCAGGCGGATGACCAGGCCCTCCAGCTCCTGCGGGAACTGCTCGACCACGCCGGGACTGTCGGCGGCGCCGTCGTCCAGGGGGAAGGTCATGCCCCACACCTGTTCGCGTTCCGACTTGCCGAGATTGTCGAAGTATTCGACGAAGCCGGGCACCAGATCGACCTTGGTGAACAGCATGTAGACCGGGAAGCGCAGGCCGAAGCGGTCGTACAGCTCGTTCAGGCGCAGGCGGATGGCGCGGGCGTGGTTCAGGCGCTCCGTGGGGTCGGGGGCCATCAGGTCGGCCAGGCTCATCACCACGATGGCGCCGTTCACCGGCTGGCGCGGGCGGTAGCTCTTCAGCAGGTCCAGGAAGCCCAGCCAGGCGGCCTGGTCCTGATGCGGGTCGCTGTCCTGCGTGGTGTAGCGGCCGGCCGTGTCCAGCAGGATGGCCTCGTCCGTGAACCACCAGTCGCAGTTGCGGGTGCCGCCGATGCCCTTCAGGGGGTCGCGGCCGATGGTGGTGGACAGCGGGAAGTTCAGGCCCGAGGTCAGCAGGGCCGAGGTTTTGCCCGAGCCCGGCGGCCCGACCATGATGTACCAGGGCAGCTGGTAGAGATAACCCCGGCCCATGCCCTTGCGGCCGGCCTTCTTGCGCAGCTGGCTCAGCGCCTCTTGCAGGCGGTCGCGCAGCAGGCGCAGTTCCTCGGCGGACGCGGCGTCGGCACCCCGGCGCTTCTCCTCCTCGCTGGGATCGGTCAGGTCGTGGACCATGCGCCGGTCGGTCTGCCGGGCCTTGAGATTGACCTGAAGGTTGAAGGCGGCCCAGGTGGCGAACACGGCGCAACAGGCGATCAGGCGCACCAGGTCGCCTTCCAGCGGGCGGTGGCTGCCCACCGCCACCAGGGCGCCGAAGAACCAGATGACCAGCGCAAAGCCGATAGCCCACACCAGGGACCAGACCCAACGGGCGCGGAAGGGCTGCGCCAGGGCGGAAATCAGGGGCTGCGCGAAGTAAACGCTGCTTGGGACGTTCATTGGGCCGTTCCCTGGTTGGGGGTCGGGGCAGGCGGCGCGGCGGGGGTCACCGAGGCGGCCGACGGCGCCGGCACGGCGGCCGCGGGCGAGCTCAGGATCACGTCGATGCGGCGGTTGGCTTCCCGGCCGGCGTCCTGGTCGTTGGTGGCGATGGGTTGGGTGTCGGCCATGCCCTGGGCCTTCAGACGGGACTTGTCGGTCAGATGGGTGGCGATGACGGCGGCGACCGCGTCGGCACGGGCCTGTGACAAATGCCAGTTCGACGGGAACCGGATGGTGCGGATGGGAATATTATCGGTATGTCCCGTGATCAGCACCGCACCGGGCCGGGTGTTCAGGGCCTCGCCGATACGGTTCAGCAGGGCGGTGTAGCTTTCGTTCACCTCGCTGCTGCCGGACGCGAACATGCCGGCATTGCGGATGCGCACGACGGTGTCCGTGCCCTGGGGCACGACGGTCACCAGGCCCTGGGCGATCTCCGGCGCCAGGAAGGCGCGGAACTGGTCCAGATCCTTCGACTTGGGCTGCACCGGTGCCGTGGGCTGCGCCAGGGCGACGCTGGGCTGTCCCACCGGCGGCAGGGTGGCCATCTTTTCCAGCGTGGCGTCGGAACTGCCGTTCAGTGCGAAGCTGAAACCCGTGGCCATCACGGTGATGATGATCAGGGTGGCCGCCATGACGGTCCAGAACTCGATGCTGGGCAGCAGGGGGCGGAAGGGCGCCTCCACCCCGCGCCAATGCACCGACAGCTCGCGCTCGGCCTCGCCGCGCCGCTGGGTCAGGATGCGGTAGAGGTTGTCGCGGATGCGGGAGTGTTCAAGCGAGCCCTGCGGCAGGATGCGCAGCCGGCCCTCGAACCCCAGCGACAGGCACAGGTACATCAGCTCCAGCACCTGGAAGTTGGCGGCCGGATCCTTCAGCAGGTGGTTCAGCAGGTCATAGAAGCGCTCACCCCCCGTCACGTCGATGTGGAAGGTGATGACCATGCCGGCCCGCGCCCAGGTGCTGCTGGCGCCCCACGGGGTGTTCAGCACGATGTCGTCGATGGTGGCGCACAGGGCGTAGTGGGCCGCGCGCGCCGCCTCGTTGGTGACGCCGGTGCCTTGCGCCCGCTTCTCGAAGGTCTTGATCTCGTCGGCGACGCGCTCGCGCAGTTCCTCGATATTGGACTGGGCGGCGGACGTGCGCAGGCGGCGGGCCAGCGTCAGGATGGGGCCGGCGGCGGCCACCAGCGGGTTGAGGCCGCCCAACGTCAGGTCGACCGTGTCTTCCGGCGCGTAGTCGGTGGGCGGCGCCACCAGTTGCACCGGCGCCGGACGGCGGCCACCGGGCGTCGGCTTGACGATGGTCGGCTCATGCGCCGTCTGGCCGTAGCTGGGATAGGACATCACGCACCCCCCTTGATGGCCCACAGCTCCATTTCGATCTGCGCGAAATCACCCGCCAGATGCAGGGCGATACCGCCGGACTTCTGAAGCTGCTTGAAATGCTGGCTGCTGCGGTCCAGTTCGAAGAAGACTTGGCCGCTGCGGTATGGAAGCTGGCGGGGCGCCACCGGCAGGGGCCGGACATTGATGCCGGGCAGCGCCACGTTCACCAGCTGGGCGATCTGTTCCACCGGGCCGATCTTCACCTGGTTGGGGAAGACGCGGCGCAGGTGCTCCACCGGCATGTCCGCGTTCACCGCCAGCACGAAGGTGGCGTTGAACAGCAGCGACCGGTCGACGATGACACCGACCTTGATGCCATGGCGGCGGGCCTGCAGCGGGATGGCGACGGCGGTCTGCTCCAGCACGGCGCTCAGGGAGGCGCGCAGGTCGGAGAAGACGGGCCGGAAGGTGTTCTGCAAATCCTCGTGCCGGTATTCGGGGAACACGGCGGCGCGCTTGGCCTCGGTGGTGAAGGTGGCCAGTTCCCCCGCCACCTCGACACACAGGCGGTAGAACCGCTCCGGATGCAGCATGGGCGCCGTGGCGGCGTAATGGCGCAGCAGCGGCTCATAGCGGTTCACGGTCTGCAACAGCAGGAAGTCCGCGATCTCCGCCGCCCCCTTGGCCGAGGGGCCGGACAGACGGCCGGCCAGGGCCTCGGCCCGGTGCTGGATCAGGGCCTGCAGCTCGGTCAGGAAGGCGGCCAGCGGCGCCTGGGCCGCGACCGAGGTGACCGGGGCGATGAACTGCTCATCCAGGATGATGGCACGGTCGGACCGCACCTCGACCACCCGGGCGATGGCGACCTTCTCATATCCCGCCAGCGGCTGCGTCTCCGGCGCCAGGCGCAGGCGCAGGCGGGCGACGTCCATGGCGGCCGCCTGGTCGCTGCCCAGGTTGGCGTCCTCGGCCTCATACCGCGCCGGGACGAAGCGGGTGATGGCATCCTCGGAATTGGTCAGCCCCACCTCGGCCCCGCCCGGCTGGCGCACGGGCAGCGTCAGGTAGATGACGCAGTTCTTGGTGGTGTCGAACAGTTCCAGCGGCGGCGGATGATCGGCCTCGTCCGGAATGGAAAAGGGCGTGCCGTCGGGCAGGATGCCCTTGGCGGAGACGATGGCGAACTTGCCGATGCCCAGCAGTTCCCGGTTTATGGTCAGCTCGCTCAGGCCCCAGGCGAAGGGGGTCAGCGGTTCGGTGCGCGCGTGCAGCAGCCGTTCCACATGGCGGTCGGCTTGCTGGAAATGCTGGACACGCAGGAACATACCCTCGGTCCAGACCACGCGGTTGGCGGACATCATGGCCGGGGCCTCACTTGGTGGGGGTGCGCTTGGACGCGGCGGCGCCGGGCGGCGTGTCGGCG
The DNA here is from genome assembly GCF_007828025.1 of Nitrospirillum bahiense. Taxonomy (NCBI): domain Bacteria; kingdom Pseudomonadati; phylum Pseudomonadota; class Alphaproteobacteria; order Rhodospirillales; family Azospirillaceae; genus Nitrospirillum; species Nitrospirillum bahiense. The sequence goes on along the minus strand of NZ_VITO01000017.1, from coordinate 78,548 downwards.
TCGGCCGTGTCGCGCTTCACCACCAGGCCGTTGGCGCCGACGGTGACGTTCAGCGTCACCGGGCCGGTGTCCGGCAGGGCCACGACCTCCCGCCAGTTGGCCTGGTCGATGGCGCGATAGGCGGCGACGATGCCGACGTAATGCACCTTGTCGTTCTGCGGCAGGACCATCTGCTTCTTGTCGCCCGGCTGCAGCACGAACTCGTCCCGGCCCAGCTGATCGGTGCCCAGGGCCTGGGTATCGTGCTGGATCAGCTGGATGGGAGCGGCGATGGTGAACTTGTCCTTGGACGCCAGCTGGTAGACGCGCGTCACGATGGGCGACGGACGGCCCAGCGTGTCGGGATTGGCGTCGGGCCCGACGTTGATCGATACCGGCACGGTGGTGCGCACCGGCGGCGGGGGCGGCGGCTCGTGCGAGCAGGCCGCCAGCTGCAGGACGGCGCCGGCGAGCATGGTGGCGAGGGCCGCGCGGCCCATGGGGTGCGGGGTGGAGCGGCGGGCGGTGGTCGTGGCGAAAGGCATCGTCTAGAGGACCCTGTTAGTCTGGGCAGTCTCGGGGCTGGGGTTATCCCCAGGCGGCTGGCGGACGGGTGGAAGTGAGGCGGGTGCCAGGCGGGGACGAAGGCGGATCCCAGGCGGTTCAGAGGCTTCTGAACTGCTGGGTGTAGGCGGAGGAAAACTTGCTGCCGAGGGGCGGTCCCGACGACTGCTCGCCCATCATGCGCTGGTGGACCTGCTCGTACCGTTCCCAGCAGCGGGCCTTGTGCACCTGCGGCAGCATGGAGGCGCTGACGTCGTTCTTGATGGTCTCGGGCGACAGCTGTTCCAGCACATCGCCCACCACCGTCTTCATGCCGGCGATCAGGGCCACCTCATGGGCCTTGATGTCGCGCAGGCTTTCGCGGATGGCCTCCGGCGCGTCCATAAAGCCCATGACCCGCCGGCCGATCAGCACGGACAGCGTGCCATCCAGGTTGGCGGAGAACTTCAGGGGGTTGTTCTCCTTGGCGCGCAGCAGCGTGTGTTCGATGCGGAACTCGGACTTCAGGAAGGCGCGCAGTTCCAGCAGCTCACGCAGGCCGTTGACCGCCTCGCGCAGGGCGACGCCCATCTTGTGCATCAGCGCCGGGGCGTCGGACGCGTCCACCGCGTCCAGCGGCAGGCCGACACCGGCCAGGAAGGCCTCGAACACGTCGTCCGGAATCTGGGGGCCCGGATTTTGGGGAGCCGGGTTATGGGAGTTTGCGGCCTGGGCGGGCGCCGACTGGGCCTGAGCCTGGGCAATGGGCGAGGCCTGCGCCGCCGGCTGCGGCGGGGCGACCGGTACGGGCTGCGCCGGCGGGGGGACGGCCGGCGTGGCGAGCGCCACCGGGTTCATGGTGCCCAGCCCCACGACGGGTGCGATGGCGGGGGAAACGGGCGGGACCGGCGCCACAGGGGCGGCCACCGGCTGGGGCCGCACCGGGGCGGCGGCGGGATTGATGGGCAGGATGGTGGCGCCGGGGCCATTGATCGGGGCGCCATTGACCGGACCCGCCGGGGCGGGGCTGGAAACGGCCGGGCTGGGCACGCGGGCCGTGGCCTGGCCGTTGCGGGTTCCGGCGAAGGCTTCCGCCATCACCTGGGCGGCGGCGCTGACGGACTCCAACTCGTCCTGCGCGCCGACGCCATCGACGCCCTCTGCCTGCCAATCCATGGGGATGACGGGGTGCTTGACCTCAGGCGCCTCGAAATAGGCGCCGGTACCGGAATGGGCGGCCAGCGACGGGGCCAGCGCGCCACCGAACGGCGCCTCCACCTCCGCCTCCCCTTCCCCCAGCATGTCGGTCAGCTGCATTTCGGCGACGCGGTCGCCGGCCAGGACCTGGGTCAGCGAGGGGACATAGCCGGTGTGGCCGTTGGTCAGCCCCCCCATGCCGTAATCCATGTCCGGGTCGGCCAGGGTGCCGCCGGTCATGCCGATGCCGCTCATGGTCGCCATGGGGGACACCGAGGCCGCTGGCTGGCCGCTGATTTCCAGGCGCAGGGTGCAGGGGCCCAGGTTGATGACGTCGCCGTCGTTCACCGGCTGGCTGTTGCCCCGGCCCAGAGGTGTGGCCGCCCCGCCGACGTAGACACCGTTGGTGCTGGTGTCCGTCACGAAATAGGTCTGGCCACGCAGCTCTATCCGGCAGTGCTGCTTCGACAGGTGGCGCTGGGGGTCGTTGACCACCCAATCGTTCTCAGCGCCACGGCCGATGGTGAAACTGGCGCCGTCGCAGACGCGGGTTTCGCCTTCGGATATGGAGCAGTCCCCGGCCGAAAGAACACGTAAGACAAGGGCCATCTGATCCTCGCTGCGCAAGGACGGCATTGGCGACGTCACTGAGAGGTCGACAACGTGTCCAATCTTTTAACGATAAATTTACCAAGCAATGCACGCTGATATAATTCGGAAGATAGTTCCGTCGACCCCCCAGAAACGGTTCTCGGTGGCGTATCCAGATAGAGGTAGAGCCGTGCACAGATGGCGCCTGTCCCCAGTCATAGGGCATAGCTTCAAAGTATATTTTGAACGCAATTTTAATCGATATTTTAAACAATCGCCTTTGTAATTGCTGAGAAAATTCCGGAAGCCTATTACTTATCCTCCGGTTCTATAACCACCGGGATGAATCGGATATATACCTGCAAAACCTAGGTCATATGACCCGGGCGGCAGGCGCCGCGACACCCCTTGGAACCAGCTTTCCATCCCCCGGTCCAACCCAATAACGCGTTAATACGAAGGTGCCTGCCCCCGTGAACGGCGCGGAATCCCTAGGGTTTCCCGCCACCTGGCTGCGAAAGCTGGCGTTCCGGCCGGCAATTGGGTCTGCCATCAGGATATGCAGCATTAAGCTTCCTATACCGGAAGGGCGTAACCATTCGTGGAATGGCCAAGCCGTCGGCAGCAAAACAGAATTGAAGCATGGGCGCCCAATTCTACAGTAACGGCCGATTTTTAAAGCCACATCAACATGAAGATGCCTCTCATTCACCTGCGGTTAAAGAATAATTTGCGTCACTTTCTTGCCGTATTCATGACAGCATAGGAAACACGCCAAGCGCGCGCGGCCCTTGACGCCCCGCCGCCAGCCCATAGTTCTGTGTCGCACGAAGTTACAGGAGCGGTTTGGAAGGTTTTGAAATCACACCGTGTGAACGGTGAGTTAACAGGTGATGACAGTAGCAGCCAGGCGGCCATGCCGCCGCTACTGGGCCGCCAAGACTGGGGACGTTCGGCGCGCATCCGTCCGCCGGGCACACGAGGATTTGATGGACGGTTACACGCAAGCGGAACGGTTGCTGGGGATCGAGAGCCCCTTGGGGCCCGACCAGCTTTTGCTGGAGGCGCTGGAGGGGACGGAGGGTATCTCCACGCCCTTCGAGTTCCGCGCGACCGTGCGCGCCATGGACGACAATATCGACCCCGCCGCCCTGGTGGCGCAGAGCGTGGACCTGAAGCTGCGCCTGGATGACGGCGTTTACCGCGTCTTCAACGGCATCGTCGCCTCGCTCACCGGCGGCCACGCCGCCTCCCGCGGGCAGCGGCACTATGTCCTGCGCGTCGTCCCGCGTCTGTGGTTCCTGACCCGCACCAGCGACTGCCGCATCTTCCAGAACAAGACCACGCTCGACATCCTGGAGACCATCTTCGGCGAACTGGGCGTCACCCAGTATGACTTCTCCGGCGTCAGCGCCCCGCCCCCGCGCGAGTACTGCGTGCAGTACCGCGAGACCGACTTCGCCTTCGTCTCCCGCCTGATGGAGGAGGACGGCCTCTATTACTTCTTCCGCCACGAGGCGGGGAAGCACACCCTGGTCCTGGGCGCCCAGACCTCCGCCTACCAGACGGGGGATGAGCCGCTGATCCCCTTCAGCGCCACCTCCTCCCGCTCCAACCACATCACCGAGTGGCACCGCAGCCATGCCTACCAGGCCAGCGCCTGGGCCATGACCGACTACAACTTCCAGACCAGCAAGCTGGACCTGAAGCGGACCGTCCCCACCGTCTCCAGCTACAGCCAGGACCCCCAGCACGAGCACTTCGACTATCCCGGCCTGCACGACAGCGCCGGCGATGGCGAGCGCCGCGCCAAGCTGGCCATGCAGGCGGAGGAGGTCGAGCGCGAGACGGTGCAGGGCGCCAGCGACTGCCGCTCCATGACTCCCTGCGGCCGCTTCCAGCTGACCGACCATCCCGTCGCCGCCGAGAACGGCGCCTATGTCGTGCTCTCCGCCAGCCACCGCGCCAGCGACCTCAGCTATGAGGGCGGCGGCGCCAGCCACTCAGGCTACGCCAACCACTTCACCTGCCTGCCGGCCGCCACCCCCTTCGTGCCCCGCCGCGTCACCCCCCGACCCACCATCTCCGGCCTGCAGACCGCCGTCGTGGTCGGCCCCAAGGGCCAGGAGATCCACACCGACAAGCATGGCCGGGTGAAGGTGCAGTTCTTCTGGGACCGCCGCGGCCAGTCCAACGAGGCCAGTTCCTGCTGGGTCCGCGTCGCCCAGGGCTGGGCCGGCCGCGGCTTCGGCGCCCAGACCATCCCCCGCATGGGCATGGAGGTCGTCGTCGCCTTCCTGGAGGGCAATCCGGACCGCCCCGTCATCCTGGGCTCCGTCCCCAATTCCGAGACCACCGCCCCCCTCGGCCTCCCCGCCCAGAAAACCCAGACCACCTTCCGCACCGCCAGCAGCCCCGGCGGCGGCGGCTTCAACCTCTTCACCCTGGAGGACAAGGCCGGCGCCGAAGAGATCGCCTTCCACTCCCAAAAAGACCTCTCCATGGTCGTCCAGAACAACGCCTTCGAGACGGTGACCAAGGCGTCGGTGCGCCAGGCGGGGCAAGTGCTGGCCTTCAAGGTGGGCAACAGCTCCATCCAATTCACGCCGGACAACATCATCCTGTCCAGCAACGGCAGCACCGTGGTGATGGACAAGGATGGCATCCGCCACAAGGGCGGCAAGATCTGGCTGAACATGAAGGAGCCGGCACCGGCCAAGCCGCCGGGCCAGGACTTCAAGGCCGAGGGTTCCGCCTGGGCGGCCAACAAGACCACCGGCCCCGTCACCGCCAAGGTCATGGGCGCGGAAGGATCGATCACCGCCCACGCCGACCCAACCAAGGCCACCGTGGACGCCAAGGGCGAAATCGCCATGGCCCGCATTTCGGCCAAGGGCAAGAACAGCTGGGGCGAGATTTCCGGCGGCATGGACATCTTCGCGGCCGAGGGCACCGGCCACGCCGGGGTGACCACCAACGGCCTGGGCGCCCAGGGTGAGGCCAAGGCGGCCATGCAGCGCGTCACCGGCGAAGGCATCGCGGGCGACCTGAACAAGGGCGGCCTCGGGGTGAAGGGCACGGGCGAGCTGTTCTCCGCCGACGCCAAGGGCCAGGCCTTGCTGGGGGACGATGGCCGCTATGTCGGCGCCGCGCTGGGCGGCAAAGCCGGCGCGCGCGTGGCCCAGGCCAGCGCGGAAGAGAACGTGACCATCCCCATCGGCTGGCTGCCCGGCGTACCCGATGACTGGACCATCGCCGTCAAGGGCGAACAGGGCGTCTCTGCCGGCAGCGCCGGCATCGGCGCCGGTGGCTATGGCTACTACGACCGCGTGGACCAGCGGACGCACGCCGGCATCTTCGGCGACATCGAAGCCGGCCTGGGCATCAAGACCGGCCTGGACGCCAGCATAGGTCCCGCCCCCAAGGCAGGTGCCCCATGACATCCCCTGCCCGACGGGAGCGTGGCGTCCTATTCTTCATCCTGGCGGCCGGGCTGCTTGCCATCCTTACACCGCGTACCCATGCCGCGGAGACCATCACCGCGAAGGAACGACCCATGGCCGACCTGCGAACCACCGTTCAAGCCACCCGCGCAGAGGTGGAACGCGACTATCTGCACCAGGCTTTCCCCAGCCCGGTTCCGGCCTTCGCCTTCGAGCTGATGATTCCCAAGGACTGGCTGTGGTTCGAGAAGGACGGACGCCCCGCCAAGGCGGACGGCGGCCTGCAATTGCTGGCCCGATATGGCGAAAAAAATCAGGAGGCCATCACCGAGGTCTACGCCCAGCAGATCGAACGCGAAGTGGCGCCGGAGGACTGGCTGGATCCCTGGATGGCGGCGAACCACTACACGGTGGTGGCCCGCCGCAGCGTCCCGTCGGACGCAGGCCGCAACGCCGATGTGCTGGCCTCGCGCAGCGTGCAAGGCCAGCCCTATCTGTACCGGCTGCGCACGTTCAAGAATGGCAAGTTCATCTACCTGCTGCACAGCTTCGCCCCCGAACGCCGCTACGCCACGGCGGAGGACGCCTTCCTGGTGGCGGCCGCCTCCTTCAAGCTGACGGAGGCCAAGCCCCAGCCCACCATGGAAATCCTTCAGGACGTCGCCCTGAACAAGGTCTTCCAGTTGGGCTTCAAGGTGCCGGCATCCTGGACGGTGCGGGCTGATGACAGCGTTGATGCCGATTGCCAGTCCTGGGGCCTGTCCAATGGCACGGGCGCGGATCGGGCCGGCATGATCAACGTCTACACCGCCCCGCGCGACCGCTTCCGGGCGCCCGACCAGATCGCGCACCTGGTGGCGAACGGGATGCGGCACCTGGGCGCCAGCTTCGCTGACGGCGCGCTGCGAGAGGTACCCACGGGCACCACCGGGGTTTCCTTCTGGACGGCGGACACCCCCGCGACGCTGGGCCAGCGCTCCGCCCTGGTTCGGCAAACGGTGATCGCCACGGCCAAGGGCTGGGCGGTCTTCACCCTGGTCACGCCTGCCGGCCCCTCCGACCCCTATCTGGTGACGGCCATCAACAAACGCGCCTTCGACATCGCCATCACCAGCCTGTTGAACGCCTTGGCACCGGCAGGCTGACCCACCATGTCCCTGTTCCCCCCAACCACCCCACCGCCAACCCTGGGCCTGCTGGCCTCCCTGGCCGCGCGCCTGCCGGACAGGGAACGGACGCCTAAGGCCTTCCTGGCCCTGTTCGGGCTGCTGGGCGTCTGCCTGGCCCTGCTGGCCCTGGGTGGCAAGTCCATGTCCATGGTGCTGGCGGCCCCCCTGCTGGCCGCCGCCGGCGTCGCCGCGCTATCGCTGTTCTTCATGGTCGGCCTGCTGCAGTGGCGTTCGACCATCAAGGCCTGGATGGCCAGGACGGGGGGAGCCGGCGAGTTCCCCGGCCTGTGGCGCCTGTTCCTGGCGCCTTACCGCAAGGCGGACGTCGACCACATGGCGGCGACCGGCCGCCTGCCTGAGTTGATGGCCTTTTCCATGATCATGATCATCGTGTCCGGCCTGGTGATCGCCGCCCTTGTCGGCGTTCGACCGGCCGGCGCCCAGCCTATGTGAGGCCTCCATGGACGGTTACACGCAAGCGGAACGGTTGCTGGGGATCGAGAGCCCCTTGGGGCCCGACCAGCTTTTGCTGGAGGCGCTGGAGGGGACGGAGGGTATTTCGACGCCCTTCGAGTTCCGCGCGACCGTGCGCGCCATGGACGACAATGTCGACCCCGCCGCCCTGGTGGCGCAGAGCGTGGACCTGAAGCTGCGCCTGGATGACGGCGTTTACCGCGTCTTCAACGGCATCGTCGCCTCGCTCACCGGCGGCCACGCCGCCTCCCGCGGGCAGCGGCACTACATCCTGCGCGTCGTCCCGCGCCTGTGGTTCCTGACCCGCACCAGCGACTGCCGCATCTTCCAGAACAAGACCACGCTCGACATCCTGGAGACCATCTTCGGCGAGCTGGGCGTCACCCAGTATGACTTCTCCGGCGTCAGCGCCCCGCCGCCCCGCGAGTACTGCGTGCAGTACCGCGAGACCGACTTCGCCTTCGTCTCCCGCCTGATGGAGGAGGACGGCCTTTATTACTTCTTTCGCCACGAGGCGGGGAAGCACACCCTGGTCCTGGGTGCCCAGACCTCCGCCTACCAGACGGGCGATGAGCCCCTGATCCCCTTCAGCGCCACCTCCTCCCGCTCCAACCACATCACCGAGTGGCACCGCAGCCACGCCTACCAGGCCAGCGCCTGGGCCATGACCGACTACAACTTCCAGACCAGCAAGCTGGACCTGAAGCGGACCGTCCCCACCGTCTCCAGCTACACCCAGGACCCCCAGCACGAGCACTTCGACTATCCCGGCCTGCACGACAGCGCCGGCGATGGCGAGCGCCGCGCCAAGCTGGCCATGCAGGCGGAGGAGGTCGAGCGCGAGACGGTGCAGGGCGCCAGCGACTGCCGATCCATGACCCCCTGCGGCCGCTTCCAGCTGACCGACCATCCCGTCGCCGCCGAGAACGGCGCCTATGTCGTGCTCTCCGCCAGCCACCGGGCCAGCGACCTCAGCTATGAGGGCGGCGGCGCCAGCCACTCAGGCTACGCCAACCACTTCACCTGCCTGCCGGCCGCCACCCCCTTCGTGCCCCGCCGCGTCACCCCCCGACCCACCGTCTCCGGCCTGCAGACCGCCGTCGTGGTCGGCCCCAAGGGCCAGGAGATCCACACCGACAAGCACGGCCGGGTGAAGGTGCAGTTCTTCTGGGACCGGCGCGGCCAGTCCAACGAGGGCAGTTCCTGCTGGGTTCGCGTCGCCCAGGGCTGGGCCGGCCGCGGCTTCGGCGCCCAGACCATCCCCCGCATGGGCATGGAGGTCGTCGTCGCCTTCCTGGAGGGCAACCCGGACCGCCCCGTCATCCTCGGCTCCGTCCCCAATTCCGAGACCACCGCCCCCCTCGGCCTGCCCGCCCAGAAAACCCAGACCACCTTCCGCACCGCCAGCAGCCCCGGCGGCGGCGGCTTCAACCTCTTCACCCTGGAGGACAAGGCCGGCGCCGAGGAGATCGCCTTCCACTCCCAAAAAGACCTCTCCATGGTCGTCCAGAACAACATGTTCGAAACCGTCGGCAAGTCCATGGTGAACGTGGCGGGCGAGATGGTCGTGCTGCAGGTGGGCAAAAGCTCCCTGCAGATGACCACCGACCACATCATCCTGACCAGCAACGGCAGCACCGTGGTTCTGGACAAGGACGGCATCAGCCAGGACGGCCAGAAAATCTGGCTGAACTGCAGCGGCTGACGCCGACGCGCGCAATCCCAGGCCAGACACCTTCATTCCCCGGGAGATTTCCGGATGTTCGACCTTCCCGCCCTGATCCAGCCCGGCGCCATCGGCGCCAGCCTCGGCATCCAGCCCTACACACCCCTGTCACTATCGGCGGCCCCGGCCGGCTTCGGTTCCGCCGGCGACCTCGGGGCGCTGGCCAACGCCGCCGCGCCGGCCCTGCCCTCTTCCGTCGGCGCCCCCCTGGGCAGCGCGGCGCAGGCGGCCCAGCTGCTCGGCGGCGGCTCTGGCCTGGCCACCCCCTCCTTGGGCACGCCCGCTCTCGGCGCCCCTTCCCTGGCCAGCCCGGCCATCCCCGGCGCCTCCAGCATTCCGGGGGCGTCGACGGCGTCAGGCCTGTCCAACCTGGCGTCGGCCACCGGCGTGAACACCGGGCTGCCATCCTTGCCCCAGGCGCCCTCGGTTGCCGCCCCCTCGCTCTCGGCACCCACCATGGCCGCGCCTACCGTGGGCACGCCCTCGATGGCCGCACCTGGGGTCACGCCTGGGTTCACCTCTCCGACCTTGTCGCCCACGGGCCTGACGCAGCCGTCCTACGCCCCGCCGCCGGTGGTCGCGACCTCTTCCGCAACGCCGCCCCTCTCGCCCTACACCGCCGGGCCGCAGGCTGGATCGTGGAACCAGGGCGGCACTCTGCCCGGTGTCCAGGCCTCCAGCTATCAGACACCCGGTTACCAGGTGCCCGGTTACCAAGCGCCCAGTTACCAGGCGCCAAGCTATCAGGCACCCGCCTTCCAGACACCGGGCGCGGGGCAATCACCCCTGCCGGGTCAGACGCCGACCCTGGGCCAGACCGCCTCAGCCCTGCCCAGCACCGGCAACGCAGACGCCGACAGCGCCGTCGCGGTCGCCCGCATCCTGGGCCAGATCTAAAGGAAATCCGTCATGCCGCAGACCTGCCGCACGCTCGACTTCAGCATCCAGCTGCCGGACAGCTGGATCGACCGCTCCATGGTGGCCTGGTCCGCCCCGCCCAGCGGCAGCCCCGTGGTGCCCAACATCATGATCGCCTATGACCGGCCACAGGCGGAGGAAGGCCTGGGCGCGTACGTCAACCGGCAGCTGAAGGACCTGATCGCCCGGGCGCGCAGCTTCCAGCTGATCACCCGGCAGGACGTCATGCTGGCCGGCCGCCCGGCGGTGGAACTGCTGTTCCAGTGGGACGGCGGCGCCGGCCCCATCAAGCAGCGCCAAATCTACAGCCTGCTGCCCGACGGCCGCTGCATCACCATCGTCAACACCGCCCGCCTGACGGAGTTCGCGGACGCCGACGCGCAGTTCATGCAGATCCTGAACAGCTTCGCCTGGCCGAGCCCGGCCGGCACCGGGGCCTGACCATGGACGGCGGCGCGCCGCAATACGGGGCTGCCCGGCTGGGGGATCCCATCCAACACACCAGTGCGCTGTCCGGCTTCATCGCCGGCGCGGCCATCGGCCTGGGTGCCGCCCTGGCGGTCATCGCCGTGGTGGGCACGGGCGGTGCGGCGCTGGGCGTCATCGCGGCGGTGGGCGGCGCCATGGCGGCGACCGGCGGCGGCGCCCTGCTGGGAGAGGCGCTGGGCAGCACCTTCACCGACCAGACCGGCGTGATCTCGCCCGACTGCTCCGACAACGTGCTGATCAACGACAAGCCGGCTGCCCGCGCCATCCAGGACGCGGCCGCCTGTTCGCGCGACGGGCCGCCCGACCAGCACATCGCCCAGGGCAGCAAGACTGTCTTCATCAACGGCAAGCCCGCCGCCCGCATCGCCGACAAGCTGGAGTGCGACGGGTCCATCATGGATGGCTCGCACGATGTCTTCATCGGCCGCGACCCCGGCACCTACATGTCCATCCATGGCGAGGTACCGGACTGGGCCAACACGGCGGCCGAGTATCTGATGATCGGCGGCTCGCTTCTGGCGCTGGGCGCCGGGGCCGCCGGCGCCTTCATGGCGGAGGGGCTGTGCGGCCTGGCGACCTTCGGCGAGACCACGGTCATCAGCATGGCGGGCGGCTACGCCGGCTCCAAGGTGGGTGGCGCCATCGGCCAGGCGGTGGGCGGGGAGCGCGGACGCATCATCGGCGAGGCCCTGGGCGGGGCCGCGGGCGGCTTCGCCGGCGGCAAGCTGGCCACCCGCTACACCGCCGGCCATCCGGTGGACGTGGCCACGGGCGAGCTGTTCACCCAGGCCACGGATTTCGAGGTGGCGGGCCCCCTGCCCCTGGTCTGGTCGCGCACCTGGATGTCCAGCTCCACCCTGATGGGCGAGCTGGGGTCCGGCTGGCACCACCCGCACGACATGGTGCTGTACCGCTGGATCAACGGCGGCGGCTGGGCCGCGCGCCTGGCCGACGGGCGCCTGGCCTTCTTCACCGACCCGGCCCCCGGCCGCCCCAGCCTGAACGTGGTGGAACGGCTGGTGCTGCATACGGACGGTCAGCGCTACTGGCTGGCCACCTATGGCGGCTTGGCCTACGTCTTCGGCGACCGGGACGAACAGAGCGGCCTGCGCCACCTGGCGCATGTCGTCGACCCCAACGACAACGCCATCATCTTGCATCGCGGCCCTGGCGGCCGATTGGCCGGCATCCAGGACAGCGCCGGCCGCGCTTTCGTCGTGACCACGGACGAGGCGGGCCGCATCACCGCCGTCGATGGCCCCGACCCTGCCGGCGGCGACCAGCCCTTGCGCCTGGTCAGCTACACCTATGACGCGGCCGGCGACCTGGTGGAGGCACGCGACGCCCGGGGCAACGCCTGGCATTACCGCTACGACAACCACCTGCTGGTGGAAGAGACGCGGCGCGGCGGCCTGCGATTCCAGTTCGTCTGGGACGACGTCGCGCTGGGTCGCCGCGCCCGCTGCATCGATACCTGGGGCGTGCACCTGTCCGGCGAGGCGGGCCTGTACCGCGCCCGCATGGCCTACGACGTCCAGGCACACACCACGGTGGTGACCAACGGCCTGGGTGCCGTCACCCGCTATCGCTGGAACGGCCTGGGCCTGGTGGAGGAGGAGGTGAACCCGGTAGGCGGCGTCACCCGCCACCGCTACGACCAAGCCGGCAACCTGCTGGCCCTGACGGGGCCGGATGGTCGCACGCTGCGGCTGACCTACGACGCCCTGGGCCGCCTGGCGCAACGAACCGAGGTCGATGGCGCCGTCACCCGCCTGGCATACGACGGCGGCGACATCCCCGCCGATCTCACACGGCCCGGCTTCGGCCAACCCGTGCGGGTGACACGGGCCGACGGCACCGAAGACAGCTTCACCTACGACCGGCGCGGCAACCTGGCGACCCATACCGACCCGCTGGGCCATACCACCCGCTATACCCGCGATACCCGTGGCCTGCCCTTGGCCATCCAGGATGCGCTGGGCCTGCTGGCGCGCTTCACCTGGTCCCCCACCGGCGATCTGCTGGCCCAGGGCACGGCGCGCGCCGATCGCCGCCGCTATGCCCATGACGCGCTGGGCCGGGTGGTGGAGATGCGCCGGGGCGAGGACGCGCCCGTGCGGCTGGAGCGCGACGCCAACGGCAACATCACCACCGTCCACCGCCCCGACGGCGGCACGGTGACGCTGGAGTACGACGCCGAGGACCATGTCACCCTGCACCGCGACCCGCTGGGCCGCGTGACCCGCTGGCGCTATGACGGCCTGCCCTATCCGGTGGAGCGCACTTCCGCCGATGGCTCGGTCTTCCGCTATCATTACGACAGCGAACTGAACCTGGTGGCCCTGCGCAACCAGAAAGGGGAGCAGTACCGGCTGGACTATGACCTGGCGGGTCGGCTGGTGGGGGAGACCGGCTTTGACGGCCGGCGGCTGGATTACCACCGCGACACGGCCGGCCTGGTCACCGCCGCCGTGGACCAGGGCCGCGTGACGCGCTTCAACCGCGACCCCGCCGGGCGCCTGCTGGAGACGCTGTACGCCGACGGGAACAGCCATCGCTTCGGCTACGACCCGCTGGGGCGGCTGCTGTCCGCCGACACGCCCGACACCCGGGTGACCTTCAGCTATGACGCCGCCGGACGGCCGACGGCGGAGCGGCAGGGCGACCAGGAAATCCGCTTCCAACGCGATGCCCGGGGGCGGCGTATCGCCACCATTCTGCCGGATGGGCGCCGGCTGGAGGTGGCCTGGGGGCTGGACAACCTGCCGGCGGCCGTGGGGCTGGACGGCAAGGCCCTGGCCCGCTTCGCCCGCGACGCCGCGGGGCGGGAGGTGGAGCGCCTGGCCGGCAACGTCCACCAGATCCAGGCCTTCGATCCCCAGGGCCGCCTGGTCCGCCAGGAGGGCCGGCGGCGCGCCAATGGCGGGAGCCTAGGTGAGACCATCTACGCCCGCGCCTATGGCTATGACGGCGCCGACACCCTGACCGCCATCGAGGACGCCCGGCGGGGCGTGAAGCGCTATCACTACGACGCCTGCGACCGCCTGCTGTCGGTGGAGGGTACGAACCCCGAAAGCTTCGTCACCGACCCCGCCGGCAACATCCTGGCCTCCGGCCCCGACGCCGCCTTCTGGGGTGGCGAGGCCCGGGGTGACCGCCTGCTGGTCCATGGCGACGCCAAGTTCGAGTACGACGCCTGGGGCAACCGGGTGAAGGAATGGCGCGCCGCCGGCGGCGCCGTGACCGTGGACTACCGCTATGATGCCGGCAACCGCCTGACGGCGGTGGAGGAGAGCGGCCGCCGGGGCACCACCCTCACCCGCTTCGGCTATGACGCCTTCGGCCGCCGCGTGTGGAAGGAAAGCGCGCATACGGCCCCCACCCCGGCCAACGATGCCGGCACCGCCCCACCCGCCGCCGCTCAGCGCACCACCTTCTTCTGGGACGGCGACACGCTGCTGGCCGAAAGCGCCCCGGTGGAGACCAAGGCGGCAGAGGCGGCCCCCACGCCCGCCGACCCCCTGGCCACCGTCTACGTCTACGAACCCGGCACCTTCCGCCCCCTGGCCCAGCTGCGCCGGGCGGAACCGGGACAACGCGCCCAGGCCTACCACTACCACCTGGATCATCTGGGCACGCCCCAGGAGCTGACCAACGACAATGGCGAGGTGGTGTGGGCCGCCGACTACAAGGCCTGGGGCGCCCTGGCCCGCCAAGCCGTCGCCACCATCCCCAACCCCCTGCGCTTCCAGGGCCAGTACCACGACCCCGAAACCGGCCTGCACTACAACCGCCACCGCTACTACGCCCCGGCCGAAGGCTGCTTCATCACCCAGGACCCCATCCGCCTGCGCGGCGGCAGCAACATCGCCGCCTACGCCCCCAACCCGGTACAGTGGGTCGATCCGATGGGGTTGGCGTGCGGGCTGGAGGAAGAAGCTCTTACGCCTGCGCAGCAGGCCAAGGCATGGCAGGGCAATGAAAAATACCCCGGCGTCGATGATTACCGCGACATAACTCTACCCAAGGGGAAATTGGTGGTTGGCGCTTCGCCAGGGCCATCGGAGTATCACACCACGCTGGAAGGCTTTGAAGCGACGGGAGGCACTGCCGAAGGGTACTACAATGGCCTACAAATCCGGCCAAACATCGATAATCCCGACTATCCGAAGTACCGTAGCGGCGTCACGGTTTATGAGGTGATGGAAGACACGCCCGCCGCGACCGGAAAGACATTGGCCAATCCGCAATATGGCACAGGCGGCGTGGATCAAATCTTCATTCCCAGCTACAAGACTTCTCTCAAGCCCTTGTATTCAATACCATTCGCCAAGTGAGACAATGAAAGCAAACATCAACATCACCTGCGGCACGGTCGAGCTTGAGAATGAACCATCGCTCCATAAGGGCTTGGACTATTCCGCCGTAAAAGCCGCCGGTTTCCCAATCGTCCGAGAAGATGACATGGGAACCGGCTGGAAATATCTGCTGATCGGGCCATGTAACATTGATGGAAACCGCGCTCATTTCTCCTTGGCCTTCGCCCAAGGTTCCCTGGAAAAAATCAGTTTTTCCTTCAATCAGAAGGGCGTGCCTATTGAAGACTTAGTTCATATCCATAACCAATATCTGTCGGACAAGCTCGGACCGCCAACCATGCACGACAAGGGAATTACGCGGTACGTATTCCCCTGGGGTACGATCGCATCCAGCTACGACGCCCGCGGCGGCTCCTGCAGCGTCATCATTGCTTGGGCATAACAAACTGATGCCAGCGGCACGATCGAATCGGAGAACGGGCCATGAACATCGCCGTCAGCCGCGACCATCGCTTCAGCATTGGGGTGGAACGCGATGGCGGCCGGTTCTATCTGTCCATCCCGGTCAGTAACCGCCTGGTCGATTACGAAGAGCACTACGAGAACAGCCCGGCGGAATTCGAGCTCTATCGGCAGGACCTTTCGGCAGCGCTGCCCTTGGTGACCCTGTGCCGACGCCGCCAGGCCGACGACCGGCTGATGACGCCACCGGGCGAAGACCGCGGCGTGGCGACGTAGGGGCGGAGGGTGCCATGGATGGACTGATGACGGTGCGGAAGGGCAGAAGCGTTTGCTGGGTGCGAAAGGACGGCCCCCTCACCCTAGCCGTTCCCGGCGCCGATTCAGCCCATGCGCAGGGTGACATGCTGTTCGTCCTGACCGCCGACCCGCCCGCCCTGCCGCATAGGCTGACGGTCTTCGGCCGCGATGGCATGCCGCTGGCGGAGCTGCCCCCGCCACCGGGCCACGTCTTCCAATACCTCTCCCGTCACATCGAGGCCGGGATGTCCGTGGTCTGCACGGCGGAAATGCCGGCGGAACAGTGGCCGAACTGGCATTTCGGTTATGACTCCCAGAAGCGCGCCTTGGTCCGGCTAGGGCGGGCCTATTGATGGGGCCGGCGCCTGATCGTCCTGCGAGAGACCGAAGATGGACTACACTGTGACCACCGTCTGCCGCGGAGGCATTTATCTGGAAAGCCACGCCGGAAAGGCGGTGGCCGAGGGCGAGGGCCTCGCGCCCGGCGACCAGTTCCTGCCCGGCTATGTCGTCTACCTGAACGCCATCTTCATGCTGGATTCGGCCGGCGCGCGGCGGCCGGCCACCGGGGTGGAGAAGGAAAACATCGTGAGGGCCATCCAGAGCCATTTCGACACCCGGGGGACGCTCGTTGACTTCGAATGAGCCGCCGCCCGCCATGCCGGACGAGGGGATCATCATCACCGAACTGGCCGGAGGACGCGCGGTGGCGCGGGCCATGACACCCACCGATGAGGCAGGCCTGAGCCGATTGGGCTTCCTGCCGCAGGACGGGCAGGTGGTGCGCAGCATCCTGTCGGTAGCGGACAGGATCGCCCTCATCCGGGCGCTGATTGACATCGGTGCGCTGTTCACCGATGGGCGCGACTGGTGTCCGGCGGAGGTGGTCGCCCATTATCGGGACGCGGGGCACATCCGCCAACCGTTCAGGGTAATATCCTGGAATAATCCCAGTAGTTTTCGGATCCGCGAAGCGTGACGGCAACGGAACCGTATTTGATTCAAAACATTTAGCTCAAGCCTGCCCGACAAACCCGCCCCATCCGTCTAAAATCCCTGTACACTCGGGATACATAGAACGGAGAGCCGCCGATGCCCATGAACAGGACCTGGATGACCGCCGCCATAGTCGCCCTTTGCGGCGCGGTCGGTTTCGGGGTCGCCTTCATGCGGACGTCATCGCAGCCGCCGTCGGAGGTGGCGGAGTTCCGCGCCACCATGGCAGCCAACTTCGCCGCGCAGTGCTTCAAGGCGGCGCGGAGCTCATCACCGGCCGATGTGACCGACGCCAAGTTGCACAGCTTTTGCGACTGCACCGCCACCCGGGTGAACAAGGCCCTGAGCGATGCCGACGTGACAGTGCTGGCGGAGCAGGAGCGCAAGGGCGTGACCGCCCCGCCGGCCCTGCTGATGGACAAGGCCAAGCCCATCGCCGCCATCTGCCGCAGCGAGGCCGGCCTGGCCGGCTGAGCTTAAAAGAAAGGGAGGCGCCCCGCAGGACGCCTCCCCGTACGTCAACCGCCGAACACTATTACTGCACAGCCGCCGGCAGGGTGGCGTCGGGCAGGTGCACGGTCACCTTGGACGTGATGTCCTGGTACGAGGTACCGGTCATCACCGTGTAGTCGCCGCCCTTGATCTTCCAGGCGTGCGCCGCGACGTCGTAGGTCGCCAGCAGGCGCGGATCCACGGTTAGGCTCACGCTCTGGCTTTCACCGGCCTTCAGCGCCACCTTGTGGAAGGCGCCCAGGCGCTTCGGCGCTTCCCAGCCGCCGGCGGCCGGGGCCACGTAGACCTGGGCCACGGCCTTGCCGTCGCGGCTGCCGGTGTTGCGCAAGGCCAGGCTGACCTTCAGGCCCTTGCCCTCGGGGGCGGCCGCCAAGTCGGACGTGGCGAAGGTGGTGTAGCTGAGACCATAGCCGAAGGGGAACAGCGGCTTCAGGCCTTTCTTCTCATACCATTTGTAGCCGATGGCGGCGCCGTCGATGGTGTAATCGACGTGCGGATGCTCCGCCTTGTCCTTGCGGTCGCCATCCACCACCTTGCGCGGTAGCTGGTCGACCGAGGCCGGGAAGCTGACCGGCAGGTGGCCGGAGGGGTTGACCTCGCCGGCCAGCACGCGGGCGATGGCCTCGCCGCCGCTGGTGCCGGGATACCAGGCGTTGACCACGCCGGCCACCTGGTCCAGCCAGGGCATCACCACCGGGCCGCCGTTCTCCAGCACCACCACCGTCTTCTTGTTGGCGCCGGCCACGGCCTTGATCAGGGCGTCCTGATCGCCCGGCAGGTTCAGATCGACGGCGTCCTGGCTCTCACCCGTCCACTGCGTGGCGAATACGATGGCGACGTCGCTGCCGGCGGCCAGCTTGGCGGCGGCCTTGGCGTCCTTGCCGTCGATATAGGTGATCTTGGCCTGGGTCAGGCCTTCCAGCGCCTTCAGGGGCGAAGACGGGTCGTAGACCACGGGGCCGGGGAAGGAGGCGGGACCCTCGTTGGGGATGATCAGGCCGTTGGTCGGGGCGCCATAAGGGTAGACCTGGGCCGAACCGCCGCCGGACAGCACGCCCACGTCGGCGTGGCCGCCGATGATGGCGATGGTCTTCACCGTCTTGGCCAGGGGCAGCACGTCGCCCTGGTTCTTCAGCAGGACGATGGCCTCCTCCGCGTCAGCCTGGGTGACCTTGGCATGGGCGGCATAGTTGATGGTGGCCGCCTGGTCGCCGTTCAGCGGATGCTCGAACAGGCCGTTGGCGAACATGGCGTGCAGCACGCGGCCGGCCATGTCATCCAGGCGGGCGGCGCTGACATGGCCGTTGTTCACCGCCTCATCCAGCGCGTCCTTGAAATAGGGCGACTTGTCGAAGGGATATCCCGACTGCTGGTCCAGGCCGGCGTTGGCGGCCGGTGCGGTGGAGTGGGTCGCACCCCAGTCGGACATGACGAAACCCTTGAAACCCCAGTCCTTTTTCAGAACCTGGTTCAGCAGCCAGTCATTCTCGCAGGCATAGGCGCCGTTGACGCGGTTGTAGGAGCACATGACGGAGCCGGGCTTGCCCGTCTCCAGCGCGATCTCGAAGGCCAGCAGGTCGGACTGGCGGCCGGCCGCCTCATCGACCTTCACATCGATGAAGTTGCGGCTGGTCTCCTGATCATTGAAGGCATAGTGCTTCAGCGTGGAGATGATGTTGTTGGACTGGATGCCCTTGATGGCATGGCCGACGATGGTGCCGGCCAGCAGGGGATCCTCGCCCCCGTACTCGAAGTTGCGGCCGTTGCGCGGCTCACGCATCAGGTTGGTGCCGCCGGCCAGCTGCACGTTGAAGCCGGAGCGGCGGGCCTCGTCGCCGATCATGGCGCCGCCGGCGAAAGCCATCTCCGGGTTCCAGGTGGCGGCGGTGGCCAGGCCGGACGGCAGTGCTGTGCGCAGGCGCGGGGTGGGGCTGGCCTGCGTGGCCACGCCAACGCCGGCGTCGGTCTGCGACTGGGCGGGAATGCCCAGGCGGGCGATGCCGGGGATGTAGCCGGCGGAATCAGCCATGCCGCCCTCGATGCGGGTGTAGGCCTTGGGCTTGAAGTCGGTGGAGAAGTAACCAAACACCAGCTGCAGCTTCTCTTCCCGCGTCATCACCTTCAGCAGGGCGCTGGTGCGCGCCTCGGGCGACTGGGCGGCGTCCTGCCAGGGGCCGGTGACCGGCGCGACCGTGGCGGCCGGCGCATCGGCGGCCAATGCGGACCTGAATCCGGCATGGGTAAGCGTTGTCATAAGCAACGCAGTCGAGAGCAGCAGGTGATGTTTAACCGACATGGACGTTTCCAATTTTCGTTTAGTCGTCAAGGCGACGTCGCCGGTGGCGACACCGCTGGCGCGGACCTCCCTGGCGTACCCGGGCGGGTGCGCACTCTTCTTCATACCAGCCCTGGCCGGATGGGCGAAGGCGATAATTCCCGGATATTGGATATCCCATGACTATTGGCGTCGCCGCCGCACACCCCTGGCCCCGGTCCGCCCGCGCTTCCGGCGGGAAGGGCTTTGCGGTAGAACGCTCCACTTCGCGTAGGGGCATCCCATATAGGGAAGCCAGCGTTCCCACCAGGGCCCAGAACATGACCGGCGACAGTGACCAGAAGACCACCCTTTACCAATGGATCGGCGGGATGGAACCCGTCGGCCGCCTGGTGGAAGCCTTCTACCACGCCATGGATACCCTGCCGGAGGCGCGCGACCTGCGCGCCATCCACCCGCCGGATCTGACCGAGACCAAACGCGTGCTGACGCTGTACCTGGCTCAGTGGATGGGCGGGCCCGGTGATTATTCCGCCGAGCGCGGCCACCCCCGCCTGCGTGCCCGCCACATGGGCTTTTCGGTGGGCGAGGCGGAACGGGACGCCTGGCTGCTGTGCATGAAGCGGGCGCTGGATGAGACCATTCCCGACCCGCGCGGCCGCCAGGCCATCCTGGGCGCCCTGGCCCCGCTGGCCGACTGGATGCGCAACCAGCAGCCGGGCTGAGGGACGGGGCACAATGGAAACCGAAGGTCAGCCCACGCCCCAGAAATCGGCTGGAATCATCACTCTCCCGGCGTTGAAAATGCCCCGGTCCGCCCCCGGCTCGGCCAGGAAATAGGGACCGTCCAGGTCGACCACGTTACACAGTTGCGCCAGGACGAAGCCGGGGGCCGCCGCCAGGACCGATCCCGCCATGTTGCCCACCATGACGCCCAGGCCCAGGCGCCGGGCCTCCGCCGCCATGGCCAGCGCCTCGGTCAGGCCGCCGCACTTGTCCAGCTTGATGTTGACGACGTCGAAGCGGCGGTACTGTTCGCGCAGTTCCTTCAGGTCCAGGATGCTCTCGTCCGCCGCCACGGGCAGGGGCGCGTCCCAGCCGTCCAGCAGGTACTCGGCACCCCGGCGCACCGGCTGTTCCAGCAGCGCCACGTCCTGGTCCACCAGCATGGCGGCCAGCGGTTCCAAGTCCTTCGCACCGAAACCCTGGTTGGCGTCGACCGACAGCCAGACGTCCGGCCTGGCTCGGCGCACGGCGCGCACCCGTTCCGTGTCCGCCGCCAGGTCGCCCTCCAGCTTCAGCTTGATGGAAGTGGCGCTGGTGAAGGCTTCCAGGCGACGCAGAATCTCCGCCGGGTCGTCGGCCGGCAGGGTGAAGGTGGTGACCTGGGGTTTGGGCTCCGGCACCCCGGCGAGCCGCCACACGGGCGTGGCCTTTTGAAGGGACTCCAGCTCCCACAGGGCGCAGTCCAGCGCGTTGCGGGCGCCGCCGGGTGGCAGCAGGGACTGCAGGCCCTGGCGGTCCACCCCGGCCTCAAGGGCATCGCGCACCCGCTCGATCTCCCGCTCCATGTGCGGCGGGTCGTCGTTCAGGTAATAGATGCCCGCCGCCTCGCCCCGGCCGAAGTGGGTGCCGTCACCCACGGTGACGACCGTGGCGGGCATGGCATGCAGCAAATAGCCAGAAATACGGAACGGCTCACGCATGCGCATGGCGTCCCGGCGATAGGTGACGGACAGGCTCACCGACTGACACTCCGAGCGGTTCGGGCGGCATGGAGGAAAAGCAGGATGGCGGCCCCGGCCAGGGGGGCGATGACCAGCGTCAGCGACTGCCCGATGGCCAGGGGGTCGGCGAAGACGTGGTCGGTGACATAGCCGGTCAAGGTGGCGCCGCCACCCAGGCCCAGCATGATGTTGCCAAACGCGACGAAGGAAACGCTGAGGCCCCGGGCCCGGTTGGGCACGATCTCCTGCACCGCCGTGATGCCGATGGTGCCGGCGGCGCTGGAGAACAGGGTCCACAATGTGACCGCGGCCAGGACCTGGTTCGGGGAGGACGCCAGCGCCACCAAGGCGAAGGGAAAGGCCAGGACGGCGCACAAGGTGGCGACCCAGATGCGGCCGGAGGGGCCGTAGCGCTTGACCGCCATGTCGCTGATGACGCCGCCCGCCACCGTCGCCACCACGCCGGCGACCACGACCAGGGAGCCCAGGGCCAGGCCCACCGCGTCCGGCGTCATGGCGTAGCGGCGGCTGAGCAGGGCGGGCGCCCAGGCGATCAGGGCGAAGTCACCCACCGACATGAAGGCGCAGCAGACGATGACTGGGATCAGCACGGTGCGCACGGCCGCCAGTTGGGCGAAGATCTCGCGCAACGACGTCGCCTCTTTCTCGCCGGCCAGCGCCTCGCTGCGACGCGCAGGCTCACGGATAGGCAGCAGAGCCAGCAGCAGCGGCAGGCCCGCCAGGCCCAGCAGGACCAGGACGGCGCGCCAGGCGGCCAAGCCGTCCAGCAGGGGTATGCCCTGGAAGCCGCCGGCGGCCGCCAAGCCCAGCACGGCCCCGCCGATGGCGATGGCGACGCCGCCGCCAATGGTCATGCCCATGACGAAGACGCCGGTGGCCAAGCCCCGGCGCTCGGCCGGGAACATATCGGCGATCATGGACATGGCGGCGGGGGCCAGCGCCGCCTCCCCCACCCCCACGACCAGGCGGCCGGCGAACAGCACCCAGAAGGACGGGGCGTAGCCGCACAGCAGCGTGCCGATGCTCCACAGCCCCACGCCGGCGCAGATGACAGCGCGGCGCGGCAGCATGTCGGCCAGGCGGCCCAGCGGCAATCCCGCGATGGAGTAAATCAGGGCGAAGGCCACCCCCTGCAGCACCCCCACCTGGGTGTCGCTGATGCCCAGGTCGGCCCGGATGGGGTCCACCAGCAGGCTGAGGATCTGCCGGTCTGTGTAGGACAGGACGGCCGCCACGCAGAACAGGGCCACCGCCGACCACGCCGCGACAGGGCGCGGCCACGGCTGAAGGTCCCTGTTCGTTATTTTCCCGCAGGGGATTTCCCCGTTGGAAATTTCGTTGTCGGGGGGTGCGATCTGCATGATGGGATCAGCATCACACAGGCTGGCAGGTGTTTCAATATCGGAAACAGCGTGTCAAACCGTTTCCTCGTCCGTGGCCGGCGACAGCTTCCACGCCTTGGCCGCGGATTGGGCCAGACGCTGGATTCCGGGCCCGGCGCAGACCGACAGAACCCGGCATGTCTCCTCGCTCACCCGCACATAGACGTGGCTCATGCCGCTGTCGAAATAGACCGAATCGCCCGCCTCCAGCCGCAACGGCGCATAAAGGTCGGAGTGCAGTTCCATGGCGCCGGATAGGACGTAAAGATATTCCTCGCCCGAATGGCGCACCATGCCGCCCATCTCAGCCACGCTGCGGGCCCGCACCTCGATGATGATGGGGACCATCAGCTTGCCCAGCAGGTCAGCCGCCGGATACTGGTGGGCGTGCACATCCGAGGTGGCGCCCGGCGACCGGCCGGCGCGGGAGACGCTGCGGCGGCCGCCGGCCGGCGGCGGCTCGGCTTCCGGCCCTGGGCTGCTGACCAGGGTGCCGATGTCCACGCCCAGCCCCTGCGCCAGGCGCAGCAGCTTGTCGTAGGTCATCTCCATCTTGCCGTTCTCGAGCTTGGACAGGGTGGAGAAGGGCATGCCGATGCGGGCCGCCAGGGCGCGGAGCGTCAGCCCCTGTTTGATCCGCGCCGCCCGCAGGGCCAGCGCCGGATGCGCCCGGTCCGATGCGGATTTGGCCATGCCTTCCCCTCCCTTATCTTCCAAGCCCGGCAACTCAGTCCCGCGTTCCACGTTTCCCATAGGCGTTTCCGGGCGTTTCATCATCCAAAGTGCACCAGCCGCCTGGAGAAAACCAGCGTCGCCGCATAGAAACATTCGTATTGCAGAAACGCTGTTGCCAAATCTGAAACACATGCCATCATGGGCCCAACATAACGATCAGGGAGATCGGGAAATGAAGCGGGGAACCAGGGCATTCCTCTGCGCGGGCGTGGCGGCCTTGGCTATCAGCGCCAGCGCGCGGGCGCAACAGGCACCGGACGCAGGGTCGCCAACGGCGGCGCCGGCGGACTCGGCCGACATGCTGGCGGAGATCGTCGTCACGGCGCAGAAACGGACGGAGCGCCTGATCGACGTGCCGCAGTCGGTCTCCGCCGTGTCGGCGGAGGCGCTGCAGCAAGCCCACGCCGACCGGCTGGACGACTTTTTCACCCGGGTGCCCAGCGCGGCCCTGGTGGAAACCCAGGCGGGCCAGGCGCGGCTGATCCTGCGCGGCATCAACACCGGCGGCGTGGGCGCCACCGTGGCGACATATGTGGACGAAACGCCCTACGGCTCCGCCACCTCCCTGGCCAACGGCGCCATCCTGACCCCCGACCTGGACCCTTCGGACCTGGAGCGGGTGGAGGTGCTGCGCGGCCCCCAGGGCACGCTGTACGGTGCCAATTCCCTGGGCGGCCTGGTCAAGTACGTGACGGTGGCGCCCAGCACGGACGCGGTGCACGCGGCCGCGGAGCTGAGCACCGAGGACGTGGCCCATGGCGACACCGGCTGGTCCGGCCGGGCTTCGGTCAACGTGCCGCTGGCCGATACCCTGGCCGTGCGGGCTAGCGGCTTCTACCGCCGCGACCCGGGCTTCGTCGACGACCAGCATGAGAAAGACATCAATGACGGCCGCACCTACGGCGGCCGCGTCTCCGCCCTGTTCAAGCCCACCGATGCGCTGAGCCTGCGGGCCTCGGTGGTGTTGCAGAACCTGGACAGCAACGGCACCAACCAGGTCGACGTCGACCCCGTCACGCTTAGGCCGGCGCTGGGCAACTACATGCAGGCGCGCGTGGTTGACCAGCCCAGCGACATGCAATACCGGGTCTACAACCTGACCGGCAGCTATGATTTCGGGCCGGTGCAGCTGCTGTCCTCCACCAGTTACAGCTCGCTCTATCAAAACGCTTTGGAGGATGCGAGCGGCCTCTATGGCGGCCTGCTGACCGGCGCCTTTGGCGTGCCGCTGGGCGCCTCCCAGGTGCAGCAAGTGCAGCAGCGCCGTCTGACGGAGGAGGTGCGCCTGGCCTCCACCGACACCGGCTGGCTGGAATGGACGGTGGGCGGCTTTTATACGCGTGAGCGCAATGCCATCAACCAGATCATCGACGGCGTGGACGGCGCCAGCGGCGCCCACATCGCCGACTTCTCCGGCCTGGCGCTGGCCAACCTGGCCTCGCGGTACGAGGAATATGCCGGCTTCGCCAGCGGCACTGTCCACCTCAACGACCAGTTAGACCTGACCTTCGGTGGCCGCTACAGCCATAACGAACAGGACGCGGTGCAGATCAGCAGCGGCCCGCTGGCCGGCGACTCAGACTACACCGCCCATTCCTCCGACGGGGTGTTCACCTATTCCGTGGCGCCGTCGTTCAAGCCCAATGAGGACACCACGATCTATGTGCGGGTAGCCAAGGGCTATCGTCCCGGCGGCCCCAACGTGCTGCCGCCCGGGGCGCCGGACGCCGTCCCCCACCAGTTCGGCGCCGACACCACCACCAATTATGAGATCGGGGTGAAGTCGGAACTGCTGAACCGCAAACTGTCACTGGAACTGACCGGCTTCTACATCGACTGGGACAACATCCAGCTGTTCAGCTCGGTCGACGACTACGGCGTCAACATCAACGGCGGCACCGCGCGCAGCCAGGGTGTCGAGGCCTCGGTCACGATGCGGCCCCTGACCGGCCTGACCGTGTCGCTGAACGGCGCCTTCGTCGACGCCACCCTCACCAGCGACGCGCCCCCCCTGGTGGGCGGGCTGAAAGGCGACCGCCTGCCCTACACCGCCCGCTTCTCCTCCACTCTGGCGGTGGAATACCAGCGGCCGCTGAGCGAGACGGTGGACGGCATCGCCGGTTTCAGCTGGCGCTACACCGGTGACCGGCTGTCGGCCTTCGACACCAGCTACGGCCAGCGGCACCTCAGCGCCTACAGCCAGGTGGACGCCCATGCCGGCGTCACCTTCGGCGGGTACCGGATCGATGCCTTCGTGCGCAACCTGACCGACAGCCGTGGCATCCTGGATGTGGGCGCGGCCGGGTCGGCCCTGGATGGCAATGTCACCGCGGCCATCGTGCGCCCCCGTTCCTTCGGGGCCACGCTTGGCTATCGTTTCTAAGGCAAGGACAGAACACGATGTGGAAGGTTCGCCTCTTAGCGCTTCTCATGACCGCCCTGGCCCTGCCGGCCGCGGCGCAGTCGCCCGCCGACCTCAAGCCGACCCCACCCGCCCAGGTGCCGGCGGCCAGCGAGGCGCCGGCCTCGGCCCCGGCGCCCGCGTCCACCCTGACCAAGGCGGACGTGGACACCTGGCTGGACGGTTACATGCCCTATGCCCTGCAGACCGGCGACATCGCCGGCGCGGTGGTGGTGGTGGTGAAGGACGGCCAGGTGCTGACCCAGCGCGGCTTCGGCTATGCCGACGTGAAGGAGAAGAAGCCGGTGGATCCCGCCGGCACCCTGTTCCGCCCCGGCTCCATCTCCAAGCTGTTCACCTGGACGGCGGTGATGCAGCAGGTGCAGGCCGGCAAGCTGGACCTGGACCGGGATGTCAACGACTACCTGGACTACAAGATCCCGCCGGCCTTCGGCAAACCCATCACGCTGCGCCACATCATGACGCACACCCCCGGGTTCGAGGAGACGGCCAAGTACCTGCTGCTGACCGACCCCAAGCTGGCCAAGCCGCTGGGTGAGGCCATGAAGCGCTGGGTGCCCACGCGCATCTACGCCCCGGGCCAAATCCCGGCCTATTCCAACTACGGCGCCTCGATGGCGGGCTATATCGTGGAGCGGGTGTCGGGCGAGCCCTTCGCCCAATACATCCAGAACCATATCTTCACGCCCCTGGGCATGCAGCATTCCACCTTTGTCCAACCGCTGCCGGCCAACCTGGCCGGGGGCATGTCCAAGGGTTATGAGCAGGCGTCCAAGGACCCGCAGCCGTTCGAGATCATCGACATGTCACCGGCGGGCGCCCTGTCCGCCACCGGGGCCGACATGGCGCAGTTCATGATCGCGCACCTGGCCCACGGCGGGCCGCTGCTGGACAAGGCGACGGCGGAGCAGATGTACGCCAACGCCAACACCCCCTACCCCGGCCTGCCCGCCATGGGGCTGGGCTTCTATCATGAGGACCGCAACGGCCACCGCATCGTGGGCCATGGCGGCGACACCGACGTCTTCCATTCCGACCTGCACCTGTTCATCGACGACGGCGTCGGCCTCTACATGTCCTTCAACAGCGCCGGGCGCGAAGCTGCGGCCCATGTGCTGCGGGAGCATGTCTTCGTCGACTTCACGGACCGCTATTTCCCCCAGCCCAAGCCCGAGCTGCCCACGGCCCCCACCGCCAAGGAGCATGCCCAGGTCATGGCCGGGCACTATGTCAGCAGCCGCGGCTCCGAGACCAACTTCATGCGCCTGTTCAGCCTGCTGGGCGAGGCCCAGATCGTGGCGAACGATGACGACACCATCACCGTCTCCGCCCTGCTGGACGCTGCCCGGGTGCCGAAGCGCTGGCGCGAGGTCGGCCCCTGGCTGTGGCAGGACGCCGAAGGCAAGGAGCGTCTGGCGGCCGTGGTGAAGGACGGCAAGGTGGTCATGTTCTCCATCGGCGCCTACGCCCCCATCATCGAGTTCGTGCCGGCGCCGGGCTCGCTGAACGCCGGCTGGATCACGCCGGTGATGGCGGTGGCCCTGGGCGTACTGGCCCTGACCGCCCTGTCCTGGCCCGTCGTCGCCCTGGTGCGCCGCCGCTACCGCTACAACCCCGGCATCACCGGCCGGACGCTGATCCTGCACCGCGCCACGCGGGCCGCAGCCTGGCTGGTCCTGGTCTTCGTCCTGGGCTGGGGGCTCATGCTGTCGGTCATCAACCACGGCGTGGACGCCCTGGACGGCCGGCTGGACATCTGGATGCGCCTGATGCAGCTGGTGTTGCTGGCCACCATCGCCGGCACCGTAGCCGCCGCCTGGAACGCCTACGACATCGCCACCCGGGGCGGCCGCCGGCCCTGGACTACCGCCTGGGCGGTGCTGGTGGCCCTGTCGCTGGTCTTCTTCGTCTGGGCTGCCATCAACGTCAAGCTGCTGACGGCCACGCTAAACTTCTGAGTTCGTCAGGGCACTGAAGGCCGGCCGGGGTCATGATCCCGGCCGGCTTCTTTTTTAAGGCGGGCGGGAATGGACGATCAATCGTCCTGGCCTGGGTCGATCCAGACGTCCCCTGGCTCCAGCGCGCGAAAGCGGTGGGCCGCCATGCCTTCCAACGCCAGCGCCTGGGCCAGTTCCTGTGGCGGGGCCAGGCGTTCCTCATCCGATAGGGGAAAGGTGCCCCAATGCACCGCCAGCCCCTGGCGGGCGCCGCAGTCGGCCAGGATGCGCACGGCCTCCGCCGGATCGCAGTGCTGCTGCTTCATGAACCAGCGGGGGGCGTAGGCGCCGATGGGCAGGATGGCGACGGTGGGCTCGCCATGGTGCCGTCTCACCTGACGGAAAATGGCGCCGTCGCCATAGCCGGTGTCCCCTGCCACATAGACCGGGCCCGCCGGCGTGCGCAGCACGAAGCCGCACCACAGCGCCATGCGCCGATCGCCCAGCCGGCGCGCCGACCAGTGATAGGCGGGATGGAAACAGGCGGTGACGGCAGGGCCCAGCGCGACCGTATCGCCCCAATCGCCGGTTTCCACCGGCAGGGGCCCCACCTCGCGCGCCACCACACGATCATTGCCCAGGGGTGCTACGATGCGGGGACGGTGGGTGGCCCACAGCCGCCGTAGGGTGCCCACGTCCAGATGGTCGTAATGGTTGTGGGTCAGCAGCACCGCGTCGATGGGCGGCAAATCCTCGAAGGCGACGCCCGGCCGGTTGACACGGCGCGGCCCCAGCCATTGGAAGGGGCTGACCCGTTCCGACCAGACCGGATCCACCAGCAGGTTCAGCCCCGCCACCTGGATCAGCACGCTGGCGTGGCCGATCATGGTGACCGCCAGGCCATGCACACGCGCCGCCGGGCGCACCTGCCGCCCCGCCACCGCCGTAGGCCACACCGGCCGCTTCCCGCCCCAGCGCCAGCGCAGTATCTCCCTCAGGCTGCGGTCGGTCGGGGCTTGGCCGGGATTGAAGAAGCGGACACCGTCGAAATGGTCCGTCACAGGACCAGTGTAATAGGAATTCCCAGGCATTCGGCGTCCGCATCGTTGTGTGGCAAGAACCTTCCCTTGTATCGGCACGGGACGGCGCCGTTTCAAGGCGGCACCCCTTCATTATTGTGCCATGTCAACGACATCCCCGGCCGGCGGCGCCCACAGTCGCGCGACCCACCCTAATTGGATGTCGCCCCCGTGAGTCTCGACCCGACCGATCCGCCCCCCTTGTCGCCCGTGCTGCTGGCCGGGCTGGCGGCGCGTGTCCTGCCGCCCCTGCCGCTGTTGGGCCGTCCGCTGGCCGGGCCCGTGGCTGCGCGCCTGTCACAGATGGCGTTCGACCGCCTGCGGCGGCGCCATGAAGCGGTGTTCCAGCGCCTGGCAGTGCTGGGGGAACGGGCCTTCCTGGTTGATCCCAGTGACCTGCCGGTGCGCTTCCTGCTGCGGCCGGCGGGCGTGCGGCCCGGCCTGTGGCCCATCGCCGATGGGGACGCCCCGCCCCCGGCGGCTGCCACGCTGCGGGCGCCCCTGGCGGCGCTGCTGGCCCTGCTGGAGGGTCGTGTCGACGGCGACTCCCTGTTCTTCAGCCGGCAGCTGATGATCGAGGGCGACATGGAGGCGGTGCTGATCCTGCGCAATGCCGTGGACGGCGCGGACATCGCGCTGGAGCGCGATCTGGCGGCCCGCCTGCCCCGGCGCGTCCTCACCATGGCGCGGCGTTGGTACGGCGATGTCGACGGCCTGCTGCATCTGATGGCGCGTGCCGCGCATCAACCCGTCGCCCTGGCGGTGGCGGAGGTTCAGCCATGACGATCTCTCCCCTGTCCCTCGTCTGCCCCGCGGGAACGCCGGCGGCATTGGACGCGGCGGTGGAGGCCGGTGCCGATGCCGTCTATTGCGGTTTCGCCGACGCCACCAACGCCCGCAACTTCCCCGGCCTGAATTTCAGCCCGGCGGAGATGCGCGCCGCCGTCGCCCGCACCCACAGGGCCGGCCGGTCGCTGTACATCGCCATCAACACCTTCCCCCGGGCGGGGGAGGAGGCCACCTGGCACCGCGCCGTGGACAACGCGGCCGAGGCCGGGGCCGACGCGGTCATCCTGGCCGACATGGGCTTGCTGGCCTATGCCCAGGCCACGCACCCCTCCCTGCGCCTGCACCTGTCGGTCCAGGCCGCCGCCTCCACGCCCGAGGCCATCCGCTATCTGGCCCAGAACTTCGGCGTGCAGCGCGTGGTGCTGCCCCGCGTGCTGACCCTGGCGGAGGTGACGGAACTGACGGCGGCGGTGGCGCCGGTGGAAACGGAGGTGTTCGCCTTCGGCGGCATGTGCGTGATGGCGGAGGGGCGCTGCCAGCTGTCCAGCTATGTCACCGGCCAGTCGCCCAACACCCACGGCGTCTGTTCACCCGCCGGCGCGGTGCAGTTCCGACGCGAGCCCGGTGGCGACGTCACCGCCCGGCTGGGGAATGTCACCATCGACCGCCACCCGGCAGGTGCGCCCGCCGGCTATCCCACCCTGTGCAAGGGCCGGTTCCGCGCCAACGCTACCACCGGCTACCTGTTCGAGGAGCCGACGTCGCTGAACGCCGCCGACCATATTCCCGGCCTGATCAAGGCCGGGGTGCGGGCGTTGAAGATCGAGGGGCGGCAGCGGGGCCGCGCCTATGTCGCCCGTGTGGTGAGTGAGTTCCGCCGCGCCATCGACGCGGCCGTGGCCGGCGGCTTCACCGTGCCGGATTTGGCCAGCGAGATGGAAGGCGGCCGCGCCACCGCCGGCGCCTACGACCGGCGCTGGCGCTGAGCGGGGAGGATGATCATGAGCGTCGAACGTCCCAAGCTGACCCTGGGCCCTCTGCACTTCCACTGGCCCGCCACCCGGCGCCGCGACTTCTACGCCCGGATCGCCGATGAGGCGCCGGTCGACACCGTCGTCCTGGGTGAGGTGGTCTGCTCCAAGCGCGCGCCCTTCTTCGACAGCCATATCCCCGAGGTGGCGGAGCGGCTGCGGCGCGCCGGTAAGGAAGTGGTGCTGGGCAGCCTGGCGCTGGTCATGCAGGCGCGGGAGCGCCAAGCCGTCATGGATCTGGCCGCTAGCGAAGACTTCCTGGTGGAAGCCAACGACCTGACCGCCGTGGCAGCCTGCGCCCGCCGGCCGCACGCCATCGGCCCGCTGGTGGCCGTCTACAATCCCAGCACCCTGGAACTGATGGCCCGCCAGGGCGCCACCCGGGTGTGTCTGCCGGGGGAGCTGACAGCCGACGCCATCGGGGCGTTGGCGGGGGCCGCCATGGCGACGGGCACCCAGCTTGAGGTGCAGGCCTTCGGCCGCCTGCCGCTGGCCATCTCCGCCCGCTGCTACCACGCCCGCGCCCACGGCCTGCACAAGGACGGCTGCCGCTACGTGTGTGAGAAACACCCTGACGGCATGGACCTGGACACCCTGGACGGCGCCCCCTTCCTGGCGGTGAACGGCGTGCAGACCCTGTCGGGCAGCTATCTGGACCTGCTGGGCGATCTAGGCCGCCTGCGGTCGCTGGGGGTGGATCGCTTCCGCCTGTCGCCGCAGGATTGCGACATGGTGGCCGTGGCAGAGACCTTCCACGCCGTGCTGGATGGCACTCTTCCGGTGACCCCGGCCCGCGACCGCCTGCGCGACCTCTGTCCTGGGCGGCGCTTCAGCAACGGCTTCCTGCACGGGGTGGAGGGCATGGCCTACCGGGCGGCGGGCAACATCGCTTGATGCTCTGGCATCACGCTTCTGGCGATGAATTGCAAATATTTCTCGGGCTGCTAGTCTCCCACGCGCAGCTTGGGCTAAGGGGGCATGAATGCGGTGGTGGCAAGCGCGAGGAATGGAACTGATCCTCCTTGTAGCCATTGTCGCTGGACTGTTTCATGCCATCGACAAATCAAGGCTCGGTTTCCTAAGCTCTTGGATGTCGCCGATGTCACCGATGGAATACATTCGACGTGGCAAGCTGGAACTAGATGAAGAGGATTACAAGCAAGCCCTGGCTGATTTTACTCAGGCGGCTACCTTGGATGCACAGTCAGACGAAGCCGTCGTCTACCGCGCCTTCGCTCACTATCGTCTGGAAGAAAATCAAGAAGCAAGGTCCGATTACACCCTGGCGAGCAAGAGTAACCCCCACAACGCCATGGCTTGGCGCGGACTGGCTTTGGTGGAATTCGACAATCTGGAATTAGACGCAGCCATAAAGGACTTCACCAGATCCCTGGAAATTGAAGCCGACAATCACTCAGCCCTTACCCATCGCGCCCAAGCCTACTGGTCAATCAACGACTTCGACCATGCGATGGCGGATATCGACGCGGCATTGCGGCTGCAACCGGATTGGATCGAGGGCTACGGCTGGCGCGCTCGCCTTCATGAGGAAATGGGGGGCGATAAGGAAGACATCGCCGCCACGGCGGCGGGAGTCATGGCCGATTTCCC
Source organism: Nitrospirillum bahiense (assembly GCF_007828025.1). NCBI lineage: Bacteria > Pseudomonadati > Pseudomonadota > Alphaproteobacteria > Rhodospirillales > Azospirillaceae > Nitrospirillum > Nitrospirillum bahiense. Next base: position 46,423 of record NZ_VITO01000017.1, on the reverse strand, counting down.
CGATAAGGCAGATGCTTACGACATTGCCGGCCAGTTGTATGAGGAACTGTCGCGCTATGATGATGCTGTCCGCGCCTTCACCGCAGAACTGCGGCTGGAGCCATCGGCGCGAACGTATGTGATGCGAGCGCATGACCGGCCCAAATCCGACAGGAAGGGAAAGGAATCGGATCTGGCGGCGGCGCTGTCGCTGGACGCCGGCTTCTATCCGGCCTACCGGGAGCGCGCCGAAGAGGCGGTCGATGCCGGCGACCTTGAGACCGCAGTCACCGCTTATTCCGCTGCGTTGGAATCTCAGAAAGACCTTCCCGATGCGCTGGTACGACGCGGCATCCTGCTGATGAAGCTTGGCAAGACGGACCTTGCCGCCAGAGACTTCGCCGCAGTTCGCGCCCAACCCACCACCTGGGATCAGCTTAATCATCTCTGCTGGACCAAGGCCACGGGCGGCGTGGACCTGGAAACCGCGCTCGCGGAGTGTGACGCGTCCTTCACCATGCCCTGGCTAGAATCCTCGCGGTCTGTCACCTGGAACAGCCGGGGCTTCATCCTTTTGCGCCTTGGACGTTATCAGGAAGCCATCGCCAGCTATGATAACGCGCTGAAAATCAATCCGATCTCGGGCATGCCACTCTATGGTCGGGGCGTGGCCCGAATGCGAATGGGTGACCGGGCGGGCGGCGAAGCCGACTTAGCTCAAGGGGTGCATTTTTACTACAGGGCCGCTGAAGATTTCGCCCGGTACGGCATAACACCCTAGGGCTGAACCGCCGCCGTCCCCGCCTGGTCCGTCCCGTTCTGCCGGCTGTCGGTGTGGGGGCTGGATACGGTTTCCGGGTTGGGATGATGCATATCGGTGGGCAAGCCATCCGGTAAGGTGCGGCGGTCGGCGCCCAGGGCCTTGCGCATCTTGGTCACCGTATCGACGTCCACCGGTGCCGCCACGTTGCCCCAGCTGTTGCGCACATAGGTGGCCACGGCGGCGATCTGTTCGTCCCTGAGTTTCCAGTTGAAGGCCGGCATGGACGTCGGTGTCGGCCGCGCGTCGGTCGGCAGGCTGCGGCTGCCCACCAGCAAGACACGGATAAGGGTGGCGGGGTTGGGTTGCTGCAGGTTCGGGCTGCCGGGCAGGCGGGGGAACATGGCCATGGAGCCGGCGCCGTCCATGCGGTGGCAGGCGGCGCAGGTGTCGATATAGACGGCCTCCCCCGCCTTCATGACGGCGGGGTCCGGCTTTTTGGGGCTGTCGTCGGCCCGCGCCGGCCGGTCGCGCAGATAGGCGATGATGGCGCGCACGTCATCGTCGGTCATGCGCGACGTGGAATAGGCCACCACCTCGCCCATGTCGGCGGAGGCATTGGCATGGACGTTGCGGCCGGTCTTCAGGTACTGGAACAGCTCCTCGTCGCTCCACCCCCCGATGCCGGTGCGCTTGTTGGGGGTGATGTCCGGCGCGTACCAGCCGTTGCCGATGTCGCCGCCGTGATAGTCGCGGCTGGTGCGCGGGGCGCCGAAGAGGTTCTTGGGCGTATGGCAGGCGGCGCAATGGCCCGGCCCCTCCACCAAATAGGCGCCCCGGTTCCAGGCCGCGGACTTGGCGGGATCGGGCTTGTACTCCCCCTTGTCCAGGAACAGAAGGTTCCAGCCCACCATCAGGGCGCGGATGTTGAACGGAAACGGCAGATCGTTGCGCGGCGACCGCTTGGGCGAGGGCGGCAGGCTGCGCAGATAGGCGAACAGCGCGTCGGAATCAGCCCGGCCGATGCGGGTGTAATAGTTGTAGGGGAAGGCCGGGTAAAGATGGCCATCCGGCGCCTTGCCCTCATGCAGGGCGCGGTAGAAGTCGTCCGCCGACCAACGCCCGATGCCGGCGTCCTTGTCCGGCGTGATGTTGGCGGAATAGATGGTGCCGAAGGGTGTCACCAGGGGGCGTCCGCCGGCGAACGGCAGGCCGCCCGGCACGGTGTGGCAGCCGACGCAATCCCCTTGCACCGCCACATAGTACCCCTTCGCCACATCCGGATCCTTCACCGGCGGATAGGGCCCGGACGTACCGGAGGGCGGCTGGCCGTTGGCGATGCCGCTGAGGCCGATGGCCACCAGCGACAGGGTGGCCACCAGGATGCCCAGGCTCAGCAGCCCGGTCACAAGCGCGCGCTGCAGGGGGGCCCTCATGTGTGCACCAGAGGGCCGGGGGATTTCAGGTACTGTTCGCGCACCGCCTTCAGCGACCAGTAGGCCAGCGCCGCCACGGTGCCGGTGGGGTTGTAGCCCGGGTTCTGGGGAAAGGCGCTGGCCCCCATGATGAACAGGTTGCTGACGTCCCAGCTTTGCAGATAGCGGTTGACCACGCTGGTCTTGGGATCGGCGCCCATGATGGCGCCGCCGGTGTTGTGGGTGGTCTGATACGGCACCACGTCCCAGGAGCCGTCGCGATACACCACCTTGATCTCACGCGGGCCCATGGCGCGGGCGACGTCGGCCGCGCGGTCGGTGATGTAGTGGGCCATCTTCTGTTCGTTGTCGGTGTAGTCGAAGGTCATGCGCAGCAGCGGCCGGCCGTAGACGTCCCGGTACGTCGGGTCCAGGTCCAGGTAGTTGCCGCGATGGCTCATCACCCCGCCGTGGGTGGAGATGGTGGTGGTCTTGAGGTAGTTGGCGGCCACCGCCTTCTTCCAGGCCCCGCCCCAGGTGGGCGTGCCCTCCGGCACCGGGTGGGTTTCGATGGGCCGGGCGCCGGTCTGCAGCACCCCGAAATAACCCCCGCCCAGGAAGCCCAGGCCGCCGTGGTCGAAATTGTCGCCGTTGAAGTCGTCGATGTGCATGCCATGCGCGCCCGCCCCGATGAAGGGGTTCAGGATCTTGTCATCGAAGAAGGCGTTCACGAAGGAGGTGCGCTGGTAGGCGTAGTTGCGCCCCACTACACCCTGCCCGGTCCGCGGGTCATACGGCGTGCCGATGCCCGACAGCAGCAGCAGGCGGACGTTGTTGAGGGCGTAGGTGCCCAGGAAAATCAGGTCGGCCGGCTGTTCGAACTCCCGTCCCTGGGCATCGACATAGGTGACGCTGACCGCCCGCTTGCCCGTGCTGTCCCGGTTGATCGTCAGCGCCTCCGCCTCCGTGCGCAGGGTGAAGTTGGGCTTGCGCATGAGCACGGGCAGGATGGTCGTCTGCGCCGTGGCCTTGGAATAGTTGCCGCAGCCGAACTTCTCGCAGAAACCGCAATAGGTGCAGGGCCCCAGCTGCACGCCCAGCGGGTTGGTATAGGCTTCCGACAAGTTGGACGACGGTTGCGGGAAGGGGTGGTAGCCCAGCCTGGCGGCGGCCTCCGCGAACAGGGTGGGGGCGTAGGCCTGGCGCATGGCGGGGGTGGGATAGGCCCGCTTGCGGGCACCTTCGAACGGGTTGCCGCCCGCCTGGATCTGGCCGTTCAAATTGCCCGCCGTGCCCGAGGTGCCGCAGAGATACTCGAAGCGGTCGTAGTGCGGTTCCAGGTCGTCATAGGTGACGCCGAAGTCCTGGATGGTCATGTCGGCGGGAATGGCCTTGGCGCCATAGCGCCGCGTGACATGGCTGCGCACCTCCAGGTCGCTGGGCAGGAAGCGCCATGTCTGCCCGTTCCAGTGCACGCCGGAACCCCCCACCCCCGTGCCCGGCAGGAATGAGCCCATGACGCGCATGGGCAGCGCCGTCTGGCTGGTGTTGTTGCGGATGGTCAGCGTGTTGTGCGCCAGGTTCTCGAACAGCGCGTGCCGCCACATGTAGCGCAGCTCATCCTGGGCGAAGGTGGGGGCGAAATCGGTGGGCGTGTCCCGCCACCTGCCCCGCTCCAGCGCCAGGACATTCAGCCCGGCATCGGTCAGTTCCTGGGCGACGATGGCACCGGTCCAGCCGAACCCCACCACCAGCACGTCAACGGAGGGCAATTTCTCAGACATGGGTCTTGGTCCCCACTTCCTTGGGCTGGCCGTCCTCGTCGCGCGGGGTCCAGCCGGGCCGGCCGGTGATACCGACCGGCGGCAGGGGATAGGGTTGGTTGTGACGCTCCACGAAGGGCCCATGGTCGTACCGGGCGCCGGGAAAGCCGATCAGGCGCCAGCCGATCATGTCCTTGTTGCCGCCGTAGACGGGGTCGCTGAAAAAGCCCTCGATGGTGTTCTGCAGCAGCAGGGTGAAGAACACCTTGGTGTCCACGTCCTCGATGGTCAGCTCGTTCGCTTCCAGGCCCTTCAACACCGCGTCCTGCTCGTCGGGTGGCAGCTTGGCGAAGGACGCGCCGCCGTGCTGTTTGGCCACCATGTCGTCGATGGCGCGGATGGCGGAGCGATACACCTCCGCCGGGGTCATGCGGCTTTGATAGCCCTGGGTCTTCAGCGGCGGCGCCCAGGGCCCCTGCATGTACCAGCGGCTGGCATGGCCGTATTCGCCATCCAGCTGGCGATCGATGAACAGCGGAACCGCCGCCTCGATGGCCCCACCGCCCAGTTCATCGGCGGGGATCAGGCGCCCCACCGCCGCCTCGATGAAGGCGGCCTCCGCCGCGGTGAAATAGATGTAGCCGGCACGGCGGTCGGCCGGAAACGGCGCATCCGCCGCCCCTTCCTGCCACGGCATGTCGCCCCGGATGTCAGGACCGGCGCCACCGCCCCGGGCGGATTGCTCCGGCGCGCCGGGTGCGGCCAACGGCAGGGCGCCGGCGGCACCGGCGGCCAGGCCGGCGCCCAACAGGCCGCGCCGGCTGAGTTTGGTTTCCATAAACTCTCTCCACCATTCGGGGCGGGCGGTCGGCCCCGCAGCCGGTCCGCAAGCCAATGCGCCAGCGCGGCATTGGTTCCCGCCGAAATGCGGGCAGGACGGAACAGGGCGGACGGGGCGGCGGTTCCCTCAATTCAAGACGGGCGGAAAAACGCCCTTCGATCAGTGACCAAGGAGGAACCCCATGGCTTCTTTCGCGCCCCCGCCCCACCCCTCCCCCGAACCGCCTCGCCCGCGGCCCCGCACCAAGCTGGAACAGCTGGCGGAGGGGGCCTATCACGGCACGGGCGAGACCCCGCCTCCACGCGAGCAGGCCCAGCACCCGTCGGGCACGAAGCTGACCGACCTGCTGACCAGCGCGCCCGTGGCCTACACCGCCTTTGGCGTGGTGCTGGGCTTCATCTTCGGCAGCCGCCGGCGCTGAACACGAAAGCCCCGCGGGAAGGGTGTCCCTCCCGCGGGGCTTCTTGGCTTCGGATGCCAGGCGTCCTCAGCTCTTGGCGTAATGGAACGCCGGCTGGTTCTTCAGCGCGTCCTTGTTGCCGCCGGGCAGCTCGATCTTGTCATCGGTGATCTGCAGGGCGCTGTAAGGGATGGCCACCAGACGGTCGCCCACACCCAGGAAACCGCCCACGGACAGGATGGCGTAGGGCACGCTGTCCTTGGGCGAGATGATCAGGTCATCGACCGTGCCGACGGTATCGTTCTGGTCGTTCACCACCTTGGCGCCCACGATCTTGGACGAGCGGTGGCCGGTGGCCACGGTGGCAACATCCACCTTGGTGGTGGCGATGCGCTGGGTGGTACCCTGCGCCAGGGTCGGGGCGGCGGGCAGGACAACGGCGGTGCCCAGCGCCGACACACCCAGGGCGGCGGCCAGGAACAGATTGGCGCGTTTCATGGTAACTCCTCCAGTTGGGGCGGGCCGCTTTTCCCAGAGGGCGCAGGGCGCCTGGGCGGGCCGCCCGGTTGTTGCAAGGCGGTTTTTGCTAACCGCTTGAACAACAATCAAAAGCCGCCCGTGGTTCCCGATAGGGACCGTCCGCCCCATAAATGCCCCAGGCGTTAACGGCCAAGCATTGATGCGGCGTCAGGCCGCGGCCCGGTTCAGCCGCGTCTTGGCCAGCATGGTCAGCCACTCGTCCGTGGCCTTTTCCTCATCCAGGCTGAGGCGCAGCAGTTCGGCGCTGTCCGCCCGGCCCAGCATCTGGGCCCAGGCGACCAGGGTGCCATACCGCGCGATTTCGTAATGCTCGACCGATTGCGCGGCGGCGACCAAAGCGGCATCCAGGACACCCTTGTCCGCTACCTCCCCCACCACGTCGTCGGTCTCATCGATAATGCCGTCGATGGAGGGGCACTTCGCGGTCTCCGGTACCGCGCCATGCATCTGGAACACCTGTTCCAGCCTGGCGATCTGCTCCTGGGTTTCACGCGCGTGCGTCTCGAAACCGTGCCGCAGCTCAAGGTCCGCCGCGCGCGCGGCCATCTTGGGCAGTGCTCTCGCGATGCGACGCTCGGCGTAGTAAATGTCCTTCAGCTGGTACACGAACAAATCGTGCAGCGTTTCGATGTCCTTGGTGAACATGCCCATGGCCGTATCCTCCGCATGCGGGCGGGATTCCCCGTCCACCGCCTTGAACACGGATCTGCACGTTTTTGTTCCGAAAGTTCATGCCTGCTGCAACTGAAGCAGCTTGTCCAGGCGCATGGGAATGTCGCGCAGACGCCGGCCCGTGGCGTGGTAGAGGGCGCTGGCGATGGCGGAGGAGGTACCGACATTGCCCAGTTCACCCAGGCCCTTCACGCCGGCCGGATTCACCTCGGTATCGGTTTCCGGCACCAGGATGATCTCCACCCCCTCCACATCCGCGTTCACCGGCACCAGGTAATCCTGCAGGTCCCGGTTGACGGCGCGGGCATGGCGCGGATCGATTTCCGTCATCTCATGCAGCGCGGCGCCCAGGCCCCAGATCATGCCGCCCATCAACTGGCTGCGGGCGGTGCGCGGGTTCATGATGCGACCGGCGGCGAAGGCGCCGACCATGCGCGGCACCCGGATCTCGCCCGTGCGGGCGTGCACCCGCACCTCCACGAACTCCGCCCCGAAGGCGTACATCAGCACCGGGCCCTTGGCCCCGCCCATGATGCCGGGATTACCCTGTCGCAGCTGTTCAACCGCCCCGGGGGCCGAGCCTTCGGGCGCGAACTCGGCATAGTCCTCCAGCTGTGTCGTGCCCAGCTTCTGGAACAGGGCGCTCAGCGGTGCCGACCGGCCGCTGTCCAGCACGGCCATGCCATCGCGCAGGGTGAAGCTTTCCGGCGTGGCCGGAGGGCCGCTGTTGACGGTCGCGGCCCGATAGAGCTTATCGCGAATGGCACCGCAGGCCTTCAGCACGGCGGAGCAGACGCTGGCCGTGCTGACCGACCCGCCGGTGACGGGGCCCGCCGGCAGGGCGCTGTCGCCCATCTCCACCGTCACGTCCTCGACGCCCAGGCCCAGCGCCTGCGCGGCGGTCTGGGCGGCGACAGTCCGCACGCCCGTGCCGATTTCGTGCGCCGACGTCTGCACCAGCGCCTTGCCATCGACCGTCAGGCGCACCCGCGCGGCGCAGGGCGCCACCTGGGTGGGATAGACGGCGGTGGCGCAACCCAGGCCCACCAGCCAATCGCCATCCCGCATAGCGCCCGTCTTCCATACGCCGGCATCCAGACGGCGCTGCCAGCCGAAGGCGGCGGCGGCCTCGTCATAGCACCGCATCAGTGACCGGCTGGTGTAGCGCTTGCCGCTGACCGGGTCGGCCTGGGTATCGTTGACGCGCCGGAATTCCACCGGGTCCAGTCCCAGCTTCTCCGCCATCTCGTCCATGGCGCACTCCAGCCCGAAGACATAGGGCGTCTCCGGCGGGGAACGCATATAGCCCGGCGTGTTGCGGTCGGCCTTCACCAGTTGCACCTTGGTGTGCACGGCGCCATAGGCGTACAGGCGCGCCGTGGTCTCGGTGCCGCCTACGACATAATCGTCGGGGCGCGACGTCAGCTCCCAGCCCTCATGGCTGAAGGCGCGGATCCTGCCGTCTCGGCCGGCGCCCATGCGGATGCGCTGGCGCGTTTCCGCCCGGAAGGTGGCGGTGGTGTAGCCCTGGGCACGGGTGCAGACGCACCGCACCGGCCGCTGTACCAGCTTGGCCGCCAGGGCCACGGCGGCGGTGCGCGGCGTCATGGGCCCCTTGGAGCCGAAGGCACCACCAATGTATTCGCTGACCACGCGGATGTTGGCCGCGTCCATGTCCAGCTGCTTGGCCAACTGCGCCCGCCATCCCGCCACGAACTGGCTGGGCTCGTACACCGTCAGGTGACCATTGTTCCATTCCGCCGTGGTCGAGAACAATTCCATGGGGTTGTGATGCTGGGCGGCGGTGTTGTAGGTCGCGTCCAGCACCACCGGCGCCGCCTTGAATGCCGTATCGAAATCGCCGGCCTTGGGGTCTTCCGGATACATCGGGCTGGCGCCGGCGCCAGCCACGATCTCCACGCCGCTGGCGTCGAAGCCGGCGCTGGGCGTGTCGTGATCGTAGGTGACAGCCACCAGATCAGCCGCCTCCTGCGCGACCTCCTGCGTCTCGGCCACGACGATGGCCAGCATCTGGCCATCGTGCCAAATCCGCTCCTCATTCAGCGGCTGGATGGAGGTGCTGCCGCCGGTGCCGAACTTGGGCGCGGTCAGCTGGCCTCTGGCCCGGTCCCGCGTCAGCACCAGCAGCACGCCGGGAACGGCGGCCACCGCCGTGGTGTCCACCCTGCGGATACGGCCGCGGGCAATGGTGCTGGTCACCATTACGGCGTGGGCCAGGTTGTGCAGGGGGGTGTCGGCGGGATAGCGGGCCTGGCCCGTCACCTTCAGCCGGCCATCGATGCGAGCGACGGGTGCGCCCATGTTCTCCCGGGACGGTTCCCCGGGGGACGCCTTCCCAGGGGGCGGCGGCACGGCGTCAGGCATGGGTCACCCCGTTTCGCGATGTCGGCGGTGGCGGTTGAAGCGCGCCGGCCTGCAGTAGTGCCTGCACCAGCACCTCCTGGCCCAGGGGCACCTTGAAGGCGTTGTGCGCACGGGTGCGGGCGCCGGCGAAAGCGGCATCGGCGGCGACGCGGGCAACCCCCTCATCCAAGGGTTTGCCCAGCAGAGCGGCCTCCGCCGCCTCGGCCCGCCAGGGCACGGTGGCGACACCGCCCAGCGCGATGCGCGCCTGTTTCACGCGGTCACCTTCCAGGTCCAGCGCCACGGCCGCCGAGGCCAAGGCAAAGGCGTAGGAGCGCCGGTCGCGCACCTTGACGTAGCGCGACCGCCAAGACCAGGGGCTGGCAGGCACCACCAAAGCGGTGATCAGCTCATCCGGGGTCAGCGTCGTTTCAAGATAAGGTGTGGCGCCCGGCTGGCGATGGACCTTGCCCACCGGCACCAGGCGGACACCGCGCGGGCCCGTCAGCTCCACCTGGGCATCCAGGACCAGCAGGGCCTGGGCCATGTCACCCGGATATGTCGCGATGCAGGCATCGCTGGTGCCCAGCACGGCGTGCTGGCGGTTCAGGCCGTCCAGCGCGGCGCAGCCGGACCCGGGCCTGCGCTTGTTGCAAGGCCAGGACGCCTCGCGGAAATACTCGCAGCGGGTGCGTTGCAGAAGGTTGCCGCCCAGGCTGGCCATGGTGCGGATTTGCCGGCTGGCGGCCAAGCCCAAGCTGTCGGCCAGCACGGGATAGTGGGCGCGGATGCCGGGAGGATCCTCCGCTTCCGCCATGCGGACCAGGGCACCGAGGCGCAAGCCTTTATGATCCAGGGTGATACGGCCCAGCGCCGCCGTCTCCTGGCTCAGGCCGCTGATGTCCACCAGGCGCTTGGGCGACACGACGCCCAGGCGCATGTAGTCGACCAGGTTGGTTCCGCCGGCGACGACGGTGGCGTCGGGAACGGCGCGCAAGGCCTCGGCCACGCTGCCGGCGCGATCGAACAGGAAAGGCTGCATGGCGCTACGCCTCCATCTCGGTCTTCGCCTGGCGAATGGCGGCGACGATGTTGGGATAGGCGGCGCAGCGGCAGATGTTGCCGCTCATGTATTCCCGTATCTGGTCGTCATCGCCGGCATGCCCCTCCTTGACGCAGGCGACGGCCGACAGGATCTGCCCCGGCGTGCAATACCCGCACTGGAACGCGTCCTGGTCGATGAAGGCCTGTTGCATGGGGTGCAGGGTGTGGGGGTTCGGCGCCAGCCCCTCGATGGTGGTCACCCGGCGCCCCTGGGCCATAACCGCCAGCCGCAGGCAGGAAAGTTCCCGCCGACCATCGACCAAAACGGTACAGGCGCCACACTGGCCATGATCACAGCCCTTCTTGGTGCCCGTCAGGCCCAGCCGGTCCCGCAGCGTGTCGAGCAGGCTGGTACGGGCGTCCAGGCTCAGCCGGTGGTCCTGCCCGTTGATCGTGAGGGTGACGGTGTGGGGCGCGCGGGGATTGCTCGCTTCAGCCGCCTCAGCCGAAGGCGCAGCCGCCGCGTCCCCGGTGCCCGGCAAGGTAGCGGCACCTCCGGCCGCAGCCCCGCCGACGGCGGCCAGGAAATGGCGGCGGTTCACAGTGGCGGATTGGGAGGGGGCAGATTGGGAGGAGGCGGATTGGGAGCGGTCAGGCATGGCGCGGCGTCCTGGCTCGGATGGAAGAGTCGGTCTGGGGGAACGCCGGGGAAACGGCGTGGGCGCGACTTGGTTCCGCGGCATAGGCGCCGAGGTCCTCTAATGCCGCGTCCACTGGGTCGTGGAGGTCGCGTCGGCGCCGGCCGGCAGGGTGGTGGCGCCCAGGGCGACGACACGATTGGGCAGGCCCATCAGGCCGGCAAGCTTGGTGCGCGCCCGGTTCACGCGGCTTTTGATGGTGCCCAGGGCGCAGCCGCAGATCTCCGCCGCCTCCTCATAGCTGACGCCGGCACCACCCACCAGGATCAACGCCTCGCGCTGGTCTTCCGGCAGGGCGGCCAGGGCAACCTTCAGCTCACGCCCGGTGATGCCCCATTCCTGCGCCGGCTCCATCATCAGGCGACCAGTGTGAAAACCGTCCGGATCGGCCACCTCGCGTTGGCGGCGCTTGGCGATGGAATAGTGGCGGTTACGCAGGATGGTGAACAGCCAGGCGCGCAGGTTGGTGCCGGGCGTGAACTGGTCGGCATGCGACCAGGCACGCACCACGCAATCCTGCACCAGGTCGTCGGTGTCGGCGGCGTTGCTGGTCAGCGACCGGGCGAAGGCGCGCAGCGCGGGCAACAGACGCAACACCTCGTCACGAAATTCTGGGTCACGAAATTCTGGCTGTCGCGCATCCGTGTTTCGCGTGTCGGTGTTCAGCGCACCCGCCGGCAGGTCAGTCGATAGTAAATCAGATGGCATAACGTGCCCCGTATCAAGATTCTCTCAAGGAAAACGGGATCCTCGAGAATCGGATGGATGAGGTATTCAGGTTGATTCGAGATTATCGCGGCGCTTTCTGCGGCACGCTTTGAAAGCATAGACCCATAAAACTGAGTCGTGGTCGGATTTTCCGGGAGGGTTCGCACGTCTCTATTGTGCCATGAACACGTATATGTCGTAGGCGGAAGCGCCTATACCAAACGAATTCCTTATGGCATGCGCCCTAGCGCGAAAACGTGCGTCGAAAGTTTCCAGGGCCCAGGAAACTTTCAAACCGGTTGGCAGGTTCGAAAAGCAGATTGCCAGATAGAATTGCCAGATAGAGAGGAGCGACGCAGATCATGCCGGCACACCGCAGCGCCCCCGCCGACCTCATCACCGAACAGCTACCTTGCCTGCGCCGCTATGCCCGGGCGTTGACTGGCAGCGCCATCAGCGGCGACGCCTACGTCCGCATGGTGTTGGAAACGCTGGTGCAGGATGGCGTGGGCATCCTGGGGCCGGACGCCGACCGCGGCACGCTGTTCCGTCTGTTCCACCGCATCTATGCCGGCGGGCATCTGGAACTGGGGGACGAGGGCCCCGTGCCTGAAACCATGGGCCCTGGCGCCCTGCTGCGTACCCTGCCGTGCGAACGGCGCGAGGCATTGCTGTTGACCGCAGTGGAAGGCTTCACCGCCGATGAGGCCGCCTGGATCCTGGGCCTGCCGCTGGACGAGGTGGAACACCAGACCAAGCTGGCCCGCCAGGCTTTCCGTGAAGGCCTGCAGTCAGGCGTGCTGATGCTGGAGGACGACCTGACCATCCGGCTTCCGCAGGCGGGCGATATGCCGCCGCATGCCCATGCTCCCCTCCGTCATCCCGCCGACGCCCGTCCTGGCGGCTGGGGCGCCAGCTTGCAATAAACCACGTTTCAGGAAAACACGCTTCAGGGGGTGGCTGGCCGCAGGCGGCTCCATTAAGCTGGCTGGACCGGCGGCGTAGCCTTTGATCACGAAAGTTGTTCCAGCTGTCGGGGGACATGCGGGCGCCAGGGCGCACCCGCCCAAACAAGGCCTTATCACCGGGGCCGCATCCAGGGGATCTCCGTCATGACCAAGCAGCCGAAGGCCCCGAATGGCAAGCGATCGCTGCTGACGGCCAGCACCCGCCCGATGCCGCCCGGCCCGCAGACCGTGCTTGACCGGGGCCTGCGCGAGATGTTCGAGGATGAGGCGGCGGAACCCGTGCCCCAACACCTGTTGGACCTGGTCGACAAGCTGCATCAGAAAAACCGCAAGCACTGACACGACGGCCAAGCCAAGCCGCGTTTCGCTCTTGACTCATTCATAACCGATCAGCTATGGATTAATTCATAACTGATTGGTTATGAATCTATGCCCCGAGACCCCGACCTCCTGTTCCGGACGCTGGCCGACCCGACCCGCCGGGGAATTTTTGAGCAATTGTGCCGGCGGGGGGAACAGACCGTGGCGGCGTTGACGGCACATGCCGGCGTTTCCCAACCCGCCGTCTCCAAGCATCTGGCCGCGCTGAAACAGGCCGGCTTGGTGCGTGACCGGCCGGAAGGCCGCCAAACCCATTACAGCGCACAACCCAAGGCTCTGGCCCCGCTGGCCGACTGGACCCAGCAGATGGCCAGCTTCTGGGACGCCCGCTTCGACGCCCTGGAAGATTTGCTGAAAAGGATGGATCAATGACCGCCCCTGCGACCGCCGCCGAAACACGTTCCGTCATCATCGAGCGCGAGGTGCCGTATCCGCCGGAGAAAATTTGGCGTGCCCTGACCCAGCCGCAACTGCTGGCGGAATGGCTGATGAAGAACGATTTCCAGGCCGCGGTGGGCCACCGCTTCGACTTCCGGGGCGACTGGGGTTCCGTGGGGTGCACGGTGCTGGAGGTCGAGCCGCACCGGACCCTGTCCTACAGCTGGGCAGCCATGGGGTTGGACAGCGTCGTCACCTGGACACTGACGCCATCGGCCACGGGCACCCGCCTGCGCATGGAACAGGCCGGTTTCCGTCCGGACCAGGAACAGGCCTATCGCGGCGCCCAGTACGGCTGGACCCAGTTCCTGGCCAAGCTGGAGCAAATCCTGGCCGGCATCCCCGTCTGAAATCCAAGCTCGACAGAAACGAGGGAGGTTTTTCCAATGAACTGGGCCAAAAGCATCCGTCAGCTTCACCGCTGGCTTTCCATCGCCTTCACCGGCGGTGTCATCACCTATATGGCGGTCATGGGCGGGGGCCAGCAACCGGCCGCCTGGGTTGGGCTGCTGGCCCTGGTCCCGCTGATCCTGCTGCTGGCCTCCGGCCTCTACCTGTTCGCGCTGCCCTATGTCGGCCGGGGTCGCGCGGATGTGCAGCGCGTGAGCGGCTAGGCGCCTCACGCGGGCACCGGCGCGACGTTTCGCTGGGGAAAACGGTGGCGGCGCATGGCTTCGACGAACAGGGTCAGCGTGTCCTCCAATGTCGCGCCGGTGATGACCCCCTCCTCCTTCAGCACGGTGGGCAGGTTGGCGGCCGCCAATACCTGTTCGCCCGTGCCGATGGCGGCGATGGGCTTGCCATGCAGGAAGGCCTCGTTGAGGAAATGGCGGAACAGACCGCTGGCCTGTAGGGCGCTGGTGTCCACCCCACCCGGCACGATCACCGCGTCATAAACCACCGACGGGGCGTTGGGGGCGGCTCGCGTGACGGGTACGAGGAGGCCATCAGCACCCTGCACCGTGCCGGCGGTGGGGGCAACCACCTCCACGATCGCCTCCTCATCCATCAGCGTCTCCTGGATGATGGTCAGCTGTTCGGCGCTGGCGCCCTTGTCCACCAGCACCGCCACCTTGCGGCCCCGGATGTCTTCCGCCACCCGGTCCATACTGAGCGCGGGTGAGCGGCCAACCTTAAGATCGGCGGCCGGGGGATGCACTCTGGTCTCCGGCAACGGAATGCCCGTCCGGGCGGCCACGCCCTGCGCCAACTCCAGCGCGATATTGCTCAGGATCACATCCATCACCCGCTGGCGCACCACCATGTCGGTGCATTGGTTCAGCTCGAAGGAGAAGGCGGCGACGATGTGGTCCTTCTCCCACCCCGCCATGCTGTTCCAGAACAAGGTGGCCTGGCTGAAATGGTCACCGAAGCTGTCGCTGCGCACGCGGATCTTGGCGCCGTCCACCTTCTCGGCATAGCTGCGGAAGGCATCGGCGGCCTCGGGCGAATGCATGGGGCAGCCGTGGGCCAGGCCGTTGGGGAAATAGGCCACGCGGCCTCGGTTTATCTGCCGGCGGCCCATGCCATCGCGCTGGTTGTTGTCCACCCGTTGCAGCGGTCGGTTGATGGGCAGCTCGGCGAAGTTTGGGCCCACGCGGCGCAGCTGGGTATCGAGATAGGAGAACAGGCGCCCCTGCAGCAGCGGATCGTTGGTGAAGTCGATGCCCGGCACGACGTGGCCGACGTGAAAGGCCACCTGTTCGGTTTCGGCGAAGAAGTTGCCGGGGTTGGCCGTCAGGGTCATCAGGCCCACCCGGCGCACCGGCACTTCCTCCTCCGGGATGATCTTGGTGGGATCCAGGATGTCGATGCCGTACTTGAACTCGTCCTCCTCCTCGATGACCTGCAGGCCCAGTTCCCACTGCGGGAAGTCCCCACGCTCGATGGCATCGAACAGGTCGCGCCGGTGGAAGTCGGGATCCTTGCCGGCGGTCTTCTGCGCCTCGTCCCACACCTGGCTGAAGATGCCCTTCAGCGGTTTCCAGTGGAACTTGACGAAACGCGCCTTCCCCTCGGCATTCACCAGACGGAAGGTATGGACGCCGAACCCCTCCATGGTGGCATAGCTGCGGGGAATGGCACGGTCGCTCATCACCCACATCAGCATGTGGGCGGACTCTGGTGTCAGCGATACGAAATCCCAGAAGGTGTCATGCGCCGACTGGGCCTGCGGGATCTCGTTATGCGGTTCCGGCTTCACCGCATGGATCAGGTCGGGGAACTTGACGGCGTCCTGGATGAAGAAGACGGGCATGTTGTTGCCCACCAGGTCCCAGACGCCTTCCTCCGTATAGAACTTGACGGCGAAGCCGCGCACGTCGCGCACCGTGTCGGCCGACCCGCGCGACCCCGCCACGGTGGAAAAGCGCACGAACACCGGCGTCTCCTTGGCCGGGTCCTGGAAGGGCGCGGCGGTGGTGAGGTTGGTCAACGGCTCATAGACCTGGAAGATGCCGTGGGCGGCGGCACCCCGGGCGTGCACCACCCGCTCTGGGATGCGTTCATGGTCGAAGTGGGTGATCTTCTCCCGCAGATGGAAATCTTCCATCAGCGTCGGCCCCCGGGGTCCGGCGCGCAGCGAATTCTGGTCGTCGCTGACCTTCAGACCCTGGTTGGTGGTCAGCGCCGACCCCGCCTCGTGGCTATCCAGGGCCAGGTCCCGCTGCTTGGCCGTGTCACCGCCGACGAAGGGCACGCTGGGCATCGCGGGCTTGGCCGCCGGCTGGGTCAGCGCGTCCGGGGTGGGGCTGGGCGTGGGCGGCACCGGGCGCACGGGCGTGTCGTCGTAACGGGTGTCGGACATGGGCTTCCTCTTCGGCGGGCTGGCTTTGGGGGACGGCTTTGGCGGGAGGGCGTCCACGGCTCCAACCGCCCGGCTCAGCTCAAGTTCCCCGCGTCCTGGCGCTTTTCCGCCCGGCGCAGCACGGTCAGCACCGCGGCCTCCGCCGGGGACAGCCCCGCCGGCCCGTCCTGGCGCAGGCGCAACCGGAAGCGGCCCGCCAGGTAATCGTCCATGATCACCGGGTGGACATAGCATTGGCGGCAGACGGTGACGGTGTTGCCCAGGCGGGCCGCCACCTGTTTCAACGCGGCGGTGACCATGCGCCGGCCATGGGTAGGGCTGGTGGGCGGCGGGCTGTCGTTCAACGCCAGGGCCATCATGACCGTGCCGGCCCAGGTACGGAAATCCTTGGCCGTCACCCCGTCCTCACGCTTGGCCCCCTTCCCCTCCGCCGCCTCGCGCAGATAGGCGTTCACATCGGCGGAGCTGACCTCCCGCCGGTTACCGTCACCGTCCAGATATTGGAAAAGGGGCTGGCCGGGCAGTTCCTGGCAGGCCTTCACGATCCGGGCCACCCGCCTGTCAGTCACCTTCAACCGCCAGAGCTTGCCGCTCTTGCCCTTGAAGTCGAAGCGCAGCGACGACTTCTCCACGCTGACGTGGGCGGCGCGCAGGGTGGTCAGGCCGTAGCTCTGGTTGTCGCGGGCGTAATCGACGTTGCCCACGCGGATCAGCGTCGTGCCCAGCAGGTGGACGATGGTGGCCAGCACCTTGTCGCGCGGCAAGCCGGGCAAGGCCAGATCTCTGGCCACCCGGTCGCGGATTTGCGGCAGGCGGCGGGCGAAATCGATCAGGTGGTGGAACTTGACGCCTTCCCGCGCCTGGCGGAAGGCGGGATGGTACATGTACTGCTTGCGCCCCTTGGCGTCGCGGCCGGTAACCTGAAGGTGGCCGTGGGCATCGGCGCAGATCCACACGTCCGTCCAGGCGGGCGGGATGACCAGGGCCTTGATGCGGGCCCGCAGCACGGGGTCGCGCACCGTGGCGCCGTCCGGCAGGCAATAGCGAAAGCCCGATCCGGACTTCCGCCGCCGGATGCCGGGATCGCTGTCGCTGACATAGACCAGGCCCGCCTCATCGCTCATTCGGCGGCCTCAGGCGCCTTCCTGCGGCGCTGGCTGAGATATAGTCCCTGGCCCACGACGGCCGTGGCCAGGATCAGGGCGTTGGTGGTGACGAACACCCAATTGCCCAGCAGCCAGGAATAGGTGACGAAGCCGATGGAGGTGGCGATCTGCCCCGTGAACAGCCAGGGCGACACCCTCTTGGTCGAGCGCTGGCGCCATTGCGTCCAAATCTGGCAGGCCAGGGTCAGGAACAGCAGCAACGCCGCCAGCCAGCCGATGAGGTCCGCGAAGCCGGGCGCGATCATCCGTTGTAGGCCCCCGCGCCAACCCTCACCCCCAGCACGCGGCAGGCTGCGGCGCCCAGATCCTGCTCCAGCTCAAAATAGCGGGCCCAGGGATCGGCGCGGCGCATCAGCGCCAGGGCGTCAGCGGTGGTGTAGAGGTCCGGCCGGTCCACCTTGGCCAATTCCTCCCATGTGACCGGGCAGGCGATGGGGGTGCCGCCGCCGCGCGCGGGCTTGGCCCTGGTCGAGTAGGGGGCGACGGCCGAGGAACCCCGCGTATTGCGGAAATGATCGATGAAAATGCGACCCTGGCGCTGGGCCTTGCTCATGGTGGCGACGTAGGCGTCGGGGTTGGCCTCCACCAGCTGTTCCGCCACGGCCTTGGCGAAGGCGGCCACCACCGGCCACTGGCGGCGCCCGCCGCCGGCGCGGGGGCCCAACGGGGCCACGACATGCACGCCCTTGCCACCCGTCAACAGGGGGAAGCTGGCAAGGTCCAGCGCCGCCAGCACATCGCGCATGGCCACCGCCGCCGCCTTGATCTTGGCGAAGGGCAGGCCAGCGTCGGGGTCCAGGTCGAACACCAGCCGGTCGGGCGATTCAAGCTTGCGCACCAGGCTGCCCCACAGGTGCAGTTCCAGCACGCCCATCTGGGCCGCCGCCCGCAACCCCGCGGTGTCCGTCAGATAGAAATAATCGATCTGCCTGCCGTTCTTTTCCTTCACCGCCTTGCGCCGCCATGGCGCTGGCGTGCTGGCCCCCGCATGGCGTTGGAAGAAGCAGGCCTGTTCCGTCCCCTCTGGACAGCGCAGCAGGCTGAGCAGGCGGCCAGCGGCATAGGGCAGCATGCGCGGCGCCACCGTTTCCAGATAGTTGGCCAAGCCCTGCTTGGTCAGGCCGGAGACGGGATCCAACACCCGTTCCGGATGGGTCAGAGCGACACCGCCCACGGGCGATCCTCCTTCTTCAACCGCTTGTCCCACAGGTTCCGCCTTTTCCAGCGCCACGGCCCTGGCTGGCTTGTCGGCGCGCAGGCCCATGAAACGGCCCTGGCGTACCAGCCGGTCACCGGTGAAGCCCGCGAAGGCGATTTCCGCCACCAGCCCAGGCTTCACCCAGCGCGCCTTTCGGGCGATGGCAGGAGGCACACTGTCGGCCGCCACCGCCGGCGTCTTGCGCGCCAGTGCGTGCAGCCTCGCCTCCAGCCCCGCCTGGGTATCGGCGTCGAAGCCGCTACCCACACGCCCGGCATAGCGCAGGGCGCCATCCTCGCGCAGACCCAGCAGCAGCGAGGCGAAGGCCCGCCCGTGGGTGGAGGGCGACCAGCCGACAATGACGAACTCCTGACGGTTGCCGCACTTCACCTTCAGCCAATCGTGGCACCGCCCCGGTTGGTATGGCCCGTTGGTCCGCTTCGCGATGATGCCCTCGAATCCCTGTTCACACAGGGTGGCCAACAGGCCGGCGCCGCCGCCCGTCACATGGTCGGTGTAGAAGACGGGGCCGGTTTTGCCGGCCTCCCCCAACAGGGCGGCCAGCCGTGCCTTGCGCGCCACCAGCGGCCGGGGTCCCCAGTCGCGCCCAGCCTCCGCCAGCAGGTCGAAGACGTAATAGCTGAGGGCCGCCTGGTCGTCCTTCATGGCGCGCTGCAGGGTGCTGAAGTTGCTGAGCCCGCGGGAATCCAGGGCCACGATCTCGCCATCCAGCAGCGCCGGCGGGAGATCCAAGGCCGCCAGGGCACGTACGATGGTGGGGAAGCGATCGGTCCAATCCAGGCCGGAGCGGGTGTGGATGCGCACCTCCTGGCCTGACACCGCCACCACGGCGCGATAGCCGTCGAACTTGGCCTCGAACAGCCAGTCCGGTCCCTCCGGCGGGCGGTCGACCAAGGTGGCCAGCGCCGGCTCGACGAAAGCGGGTGGTGGAATGTGCACGCGGGACGGCGGCATCTTGGCCGGTGCCTTGGACGGCGCCTCAGGCAGATGGTCCAGCACCTCGTCATCGGGGATGTCGCGGCCCATGGCATCCATCCATCAATGGGTCAGCCGACCGACCAGGGCGCGGGCATCGTCGGGCGCCCGCAGCTTGTCGGTGTTGTCGAAGTAGAGGTAGACGTCGCGCGGCGCCGGCTGCGGATCGCGGGGCGGCTCGATATAATCGTCGCGCCCATAATCACCGGCGTCCAGCGGCCTCCCCCCGGCCCAGGCGGCCACACGCCGCGCCCAGCGATCCAGTTCATCGGTGCCATAACCGCTGCGGTACAGTTCGCTGGAACCGTGCAGGCGGCAGTAGACGAAGTCCGAGGTCAGATCCATCAGGCGCGGCCATTCGACCGTGTCGGCGCAGACCAGCGCCACGCCGTGCCGGCGCAGCAGGTCGGTGAAGGCCGGATCGCGAAAACTCTCGTGGCGGATTTCCACGGCGTGACGTAAACGGCGGTGGGGGCCGGGCCGCATCCAGGCGCGGGCCTTGAGGTTGTCGTCGTGGCGGTGGGCCAGGTCGGCCGCGTGTTCGGTGTCGTGAGGCAACAGCGCCAGGAAGTCGCCCAACAGTTGCGCATCGAATTTGAAGCTGGGCGGGAATTGCCACAGCAGGGGTCCCAGCTTGTTCCCCAGCCGCAGCAGACCGGAGGCCAGGAAGTTGGCCAGCGGCGCCACGGGCTCCTTTAATCGGCGGATATGGGTGATGTAGCGCGGCGCCTTCACCGCGAAGACGAAGCCGTCCGGCGTCTCCTCATTCCACCGGGCGAACACGTCCGGCGTCTGCAGCCCATAAAAGGTGCCGTTGATCTCGATGCTGCGGAAGACGCCGCTGGCATATTCCAGCGCGCGGCGCTGGGGCAGGCCTTCCGGATAAAAGGCCCCACGCCAGGGGGCGTAGGTCCAGCCGGAGATGCCGATGCGGACGTCCGCCTGGGGCGCCATGATGCCGCCGGTCCTTCCTTACCACCACTTGCCCAACCACCAGGCCAGCGCGAAGGCCACGATCACCAAGGCCAGGCTGACCAGCAGGACGGCCAGCACGGGCCGGCCCAGGGTGGCCCCCCGCGCCTCCCGCGCGGTCAGGACGACATGGTCTTTCTTGCGTTCCATCTTCGGGCCCTCGCTCGCTCAGGTCACTGCCAAAGCAACCGCCGGATGCCGCGCAGGGTTCCGTGGCGGGCGGGAAAGGGGACGGTGGCAGGCGCCAGCGCTGCCGCCGATGTAGACACCATTGATTTCCGCGGGGGCCGCGATATGTCACTGGCCGAGGTCCGACGAGGAGGAAGGAGCGGGCGTGACGCTACTGAGATCAGTGCTGCGCATGGGTACGGCAGCCCGCCACGCCACCCTGGACAGGCAATTCGCCGCGCTGGATGTAGGCCACCTGCCGGATTACATCCATCTGCTGAAGGCCCAGCACCCGGCGTTGCGCGCCGTTGAATTGAGCCTGGAGGCGGCAGGGGTGGAACTGATCCTGCCCGATTGGCAACAGCGCCGCCGTCGCCACGCGCTGGAGGCGGACCTGGCGACGCTGAACGCCAACAACCGCCTATCGGCCGTGCTGGTGGAGACGCCCCTCATCCGCAGCCGGGCTCAGGCCCTGGGTCATCTGTATGTGCTGGAAGGGTCACGGCTGGGCGCCGAGGTGCTGTTGCGCCGGGCGCTGGACTCAGGCGATCCGCTCATTTCCCAGGCCACCCGCTTCCTGGCGCATGGCCGGGGCCGCCCCTTCTGGCGCGGCTTCGTGGCCTTGCTCAACAAGGAAGCCGCGGACAGCACTTTCCGAGCCGAGGCTGTGGCGGCCGCGGTCGCCTCCTTCGACCTATTCCAAAAGGCGGCCGAGCAGGTCTTGGGCCATTATCAGGCTAGCCAGGGCCGTGGGCAGGTGTCAGAAAAATGAGCCGCGGCCCCATATTCGCCTTAAATTTCCGGCAAATGGCTGGTTCACGGTTCCTTGGACAAATGGGTCTGCCCCGTGGTCACGTCACATAGCCCAGGAAACACCGATATCGCCCCGGGCGTGCCGCCCGTGCCCCAGGATCTGCTGGACCAGTGCGCGCGGGAACCCATCCGCATTCCCGGCGGCATCCAGCCCCATGGCGCGGTGGCGGTGCTGCGGCCGGACGATCTGGTCGTGATCCAGGCCAGCGCGAACCTGGGCGCCATCCTGGACCGCCCGGTCACCTTCGACGGCAGCCAGACGCTGGGTGACCTGGTGGGCCCGCGCACGGCGTTGGAGAATGACGTCCGCCTTTGGGCCGGCGGCACGGATACCGCTTTTCTGGAGCAATACCAGATCGACGGACGTACCTTCCATGTCAGCGGCCAGCGCACTTCGCAAGGCCTGATCCTGGAATTCGAGTCATTCGACGAGGCCGAGCGCGGGCGCAGCGCCAGCCTCTACCAGCTGCTGCGCGACTTCCTGGACAATTCCGATGGGCTGAAGACCGTGGCGGATCTCAGCGCCGGCGTTGCGGCAGAGGTGCAGACCCTGACCGGCTTCAACCGCGTCCTGATCTATCGCTTCGATGAGGACTGGAACGGCACCGTCATCGCGGAAAAAGGGGACGGCACCCTGCCCTCCTACCTCGATCTGCGCTTCCCCGCCTCCGACATCCCGGCCCAGGCGCGGGAATTGTATCGCACGAACCGCCTGCGCCTGATCCCGACCGCCACGTACACGCCCGCGCCGCTGATACCCGCCCTGTGCCCCACCGACGGGGCGCCGCTGGACATGAGTGTCGTGGCGTTGCGGAGCGTTTCGCCCGTGCACCTCGAATACATGCGCAACATGGGCACCGCGGCCTCGCTGTCCATCTCCATCGTCATCGACGGGCGGTTGTGGGGCCTGATCTCCTGCCATCATGCCCAGCCGCGCTACGTCGGTCCCCAGATCCGCGCCGCCTGCGACTTCCTGGGCCGCATCGTGGCGCAGCAGATCGCAGCCCGCGAGCGGGCGGCCGAAATCGACGAACGGCTGCAGCTGAAAAACATCGAGACGGAACTGGTGGCCCATCTGGCGCGGGCGCCCGGCTTCCAGGCGGGCTTGGTTGACTGCGCCAGCCAGTGGTTGGCCCTCACCAACAGCCCCGGGGCGGCCGTCGTCACCGACGGTATCGTCCTGGCCGCCGGCAAGGCGCCGCCCATCGACAGCATCCTGTCCCTGGTCGAGTGGTTGCGGACCCGGAACGTCGACCAAATTTACGCCACCAGCACCCTGAGCGCGGATTGGCCACCGGGCAAGGAGATCGCTGGTGTGGCCAGCGGCGTCATCGCCGTTCCCATCTCGCGCCTCCATGCCAGCTTCATCCTATGGTTCCGGCCGGAAGTGGTGCAGACCGTGCGCTGGGGTGGCGATCCCCGTGCGGCCAAGGCCACGGACACCGCGGGCCGCCTGCATCCGCGCCTGTCGTTCGAGACCTGGAAGCAGGAGGTGCGCGAGCGCGCCCAGCCTTGGCGGTCTGCCGAACTGCTGAGCGCCGCCGACTTCCGCGGCGCCATCATCAACTTCGTCCTGCAACGGGCCGAGGAGCGCGCCCAGCTGACCGAGGAGCTGCAGCGCTCGAACAAGGAGCTGGAG
The DNA here is from genome assembly GCF_007828025.1 of Nitrospirillum bahiense. Classification (NCBI taxonomy): domain Bacteria; kingdom Pseudomonadati; phylum Pseudomonadota; class Alphaproteobacteria; order Rhodospirillales; family Azospirillaceae; genus Nitrospirillum; species Nitrospirillum bahiense. The sequence goes on along the minus strand of NZ_VITO01000017.1, from coordinate 23,694 downwards.
GCCTTTTCCTACTCCATCTCCCATGACCTGCGGGCACCTTTCCGCCACATCGCGGGCTATGCCGAACTGCTGGGCGAGGAGGAGCCTGATCTGAAAGCCCTGTCGCGTCACTACCTGGACGGCATCATCGCTGCGGCCCTGTCGGCCGGTGAGCTGGTGGATGACCTCCTGCACTTCTCGCAACTGGGCCGCACCAGCCTGAAGATGACCCGCATCGACATGGCCAAGGTGATGGCGGAAATCCGGCGCAGCCTGGCCATCACCGAAGGGCAGCGACCGGTGGAATGGGAAATCGGCGTCCTGCCCCCCGCCTGGGGCGACACCACCCTGGTGCGCCAGGCCCTGTTCAACCTGGTGGACAACGCCTTGAAATACAGCCGGGACGCCACCCCGCCCCGCATCAAGGTCTGGGGCCAGGACCGGCCCGACGAGGTGCTGTACTGCGTGGAGGACAACGGCGTCGGCTTCGACATGAACTATGCCGGCAAGCTGTTCCAGGTGTTCCAGCGCCTGCACCGGCAGGAGGATTTCGAGGGCACCGGCATCGGCCTGGCATTGACGAAACGCATCATCGACCGGCACGGCGGCACACTGGAAGCCAAAGGTGCCGTCGGCCAGGGCGCCGCCTTCAGCTTCACCCTACCTAAGCGACAGACAGGAGGAAACCGTGGCCACGCTTAGACCCATCCTTCTTGTCGAGGACAATCCCGCCGACGTCGAACTGACCCTGGCCGCGCTCAGGAAAACCCAGCTGGCCAACGAAATCGTGGTCGTCCGCGACGGTGTGGAGGCGCTGGAGTACATTTTCAGCGAGGGCCAATTCGCGAACCGTGAGCCGGGCGCTCCAGCCGTCGTGCTGCTGGACCTGAAGCTGCCCAAGGTGGATGGCCTGGAGGTGCTGGAGAAGGTGAAGTCCCACCCCCGGCATCGCGCTACCCCCATCGTCATGCTGACGTCCTCCCGCGAGGAGAGCGACGTGGTGCGCAGCTATCACTACGGGGTCAATTCCTTCGTGGTGAAGCCGGTGGACTTCAAGGCCTTTTTCGAAGCCATCCGCGACCTAGGTATCTTCTGGGCGGTGCTGAACGAGCCCGTGCCTGGAGATTTTTAGTGTCGCCATCCGCGGAAAAGCCTGTAGCCCTGCTGTTGGTGGAAGACAGCGACATCGATGCGGAACTGATCGCCCACCAGTTCCGCAAGATCGATCAGCCCTTGATCCTGACGCGCGTGGCCGTGCGGGCGGAATACGAGGCCGCGCTGGCGGGGGGCGACTTCGACATCATCCTGTCCGACTATTCCTTGCCGGGCTTCAACGGCCTGGCGGCGCTGGAACTGGCCCGCGCCCGCGACCCGGCGGTGCCCTTCATCTTCATCTCCGGCGTCATCGGTGAGGAGTTCGCGACCGAAGCCCTGCGCGCCGGCGCCACCGACTATGTGACCAAGCGCAACCTGGCCCGCATTCCCATGGTGGTGGCCCGCGCCTTGCGCGAAGCGGAAGACCGCCGCCAGGCGCGGCGGTCGGCCCAGGCGCTGCGGGAAAGCGAGCAGCGCTTCCGGTCCATGGCGGACAACACGCCGGCCCTGATCTGGTCGTCCGACGCCGACGGCCGCATCATCTTCGCCAACCGCCGCTTCGAAACGGAATTCGGCATTCCGCCGGCGCGCATGGAGGCGGAGGGGTGGGCCGCCCTGATCCATGAAGACGACTGGCCCACGCTGAGCGCTGTACGCCGGGCACTGTTCGTCGGGCGCACCCCCTTCCTGGATGACATGCGGGTGCGCAAGGCCACGGGCGAGGTGCGCTGGCTGCGCTGTGAAAGCAGCCCGCGTTTCGACGACGCCGGCACCTTTCTGGGCTTTCTGGGCTGCGCCATCGATATCACCGAGACCAAGCTGGCCCGCGACGCGCTGGAAGCGGAGGTGGTGGCGCGCACGGAGGAGCTGCGCGTCAAGGAAGAGGCCCTGCGCCAGTCGCACAAGATGGAGGCCATCGGCCAGCTGACCGGTGGCATCGCCCACGACTTCAACAACATGCTGGCTGGCATCGTCGGCGCCGCCGACCTGATCCAGAAGCGGGTGCGCGACGCCCGTTTCGACAGCATCGGCCGCTATGTCGACAACATCCTGTCCTCCGCGCACCGGGCGGCCGGCCTGACTCACCGCCTGCTGGCCTTCGCCCGCCGCCAGACGCTGGATCTGAAACCCGCCGACATCAACCAGCTGGTGAGCTCGCTGGACGACCTGCTGCGCCGGACCCTAGGCCAGGGCATCGACCTGCAGATCTCCCTGGCGCCCGAGGTGTGGCCGGCCATCACGGACGCCAACCAGTTCGAGAGCGCCATCCTGAACCTGGCCATCAACGCCCGCGACGCCATGACGGCGGGTGGACGACTGACCATCCAAACCAGCAACGTCACCATCGGCGAAGGGGACGAGCGGGCGTCCGCCGACCTGCAGCCCGGCGACTATGTCCTGACCTGCGTCACCGACACCGGCACCGGCATGCCACCGGAGGTGCTGGAGAAGGCGTTCGACCCTTTCTTCACCACCAAGCCCATCGGCCATGGAACGGGCCTGGGCCTCTCCATGATCTATGGTTTCGCCCGCCAAGTCGGGGGGCATGTCACGCTGGCGTCGACCCCGGGCAAGGGAACCACCATTTGCCTGTACATGCCCCGCGACCGCAGCGCCCCAGCCACGGCGGAGGCGCCCAGACCCGGCCCGCATGAGGCCCCGCCCAAGGGTCGAGGCACCGTGCTGGTGGTGGAGGACGAGCTGGTGGTGCGCATGGTGGTGATCGACATCCTGGAGGAGCACGGCTACGGCGTCATCGAGGCCGAAACGGCCGCCGACGCTCTGCCCCACCTGGAAGGGCCCGGGACCATCGATCTTCTGCTGACCGACGTCGGCCTGCCCGGCATGAACGGACGCGCGCTGGCGCACGAAGCCCGCCGCCTGAGGCCCGGCCTCAAGATCCTGTTCGCCACCGGCTATGCCGAGGGCGCCAGCCAGCGCTCGGCCTTCGTCGGCGAGGGCATGGACTATATCGCCAAGCCCTTTGACCTGGATGAGCTGGGGCGAAAGGTCCGGGCGCTGACGGAGGCGTGATCTCTCGGCCGTTCGCCAACCCCGTCCAGGAACTCCCAGCAACAGAGCCGTCCATTACCCCAAGTCCCCCTTGGCAGGATGCTTGGGGCAGTTGAGCAGGTCAACGCGACACCCGGTCCGATGGCCCGCCGCATGGTGATTGCATACCGCCCTCGCTGCGATCCTGTAGACAAGACGTCGCGCTTGCCGCATGAGCGGATCGACCTTCTTTGTTGAACACGGTCTCGATTGAAGGCAATCGCCCCCATCGACCCAAATGGCAGGAGGAGCAAGTTGATGACACGACCCCACACCGCACCCATCCTGTTGGCTTGGGCCCTGTTGGCAGGGCTGACCCTGGTGAACGCCTCCGAATCCCAAGCCAAGGAAGTGGACTTGCTGGCACCCCATTGGGACTTCAGCCTGCGCGAGCCATCGGATCCACCGGCTGCGGATGGCCCCGCCGCCTATGCCTCCACTGCTCCTGGAGCCAGCTGGAACTTGGTCGCCTGGAATATTTCGGGCGGTGACCTTCCCCCCTTCACGCGCCGGCGCTCGGGAAACGTCACTGTGTTTTCCTCAACCGCCAGGGAAGCGTCGGTGACGATCATCCAGGCGAGAAATGCCACCCATGCGACGTACAAGCTGACCCAGGATGGAGCGGTCTTGCCATGCCAAGGCCCGGATGGGCGACCGCGTGAATCCGACCTGTTCGCCAGCCCCAGCGGCAAGGCGAAGCCGCCACATGAATCAGTTGGGGTGCTGGCCGACGGGAAATACGCCTTAACCGATCTGGACAATTTGTTCAGCGACACCGATGTCCGTATCAAATATGAAAACGTGAAGTCCACAAAAGGATGCGCAGTCAGTCAGGGCGGGCCTTTGATTTCCGTGGTGCTGAACAACCCCACGTCTCATCAGACACTTTTCTATCAACTAGCCCTTAGTATGGTTTGCGGGCCGCAGCCCGAGGATCGACAGCGCTTCTGCAACGACATGCTGACCAAGCCTAGAACAAATTATTTCTTCACCAAGGATCCGTTCGGTGTGGACGATTCCCTGCCCCTTCTCGGGCAGCCGTTCCTGAAATCGGGCGAGCGTCGTGACGTGCGGGTCGACATCCTACCCCGGCTCCTGAAACTTATCGCGGAGGCACCGGCTGGCATGGATAAGAGGCCGGAAAATTGGCGCGTAGGAGGCTATTACAATGGCCAGCATATTTGGGGTGACATTACGCTCGAAAGCGAGTGGACATCGGCAAGACTGATCGCCAGTCCGAAGGCTGAAAGCGGCGGTCCGTGATCGACCTGCCCTGAAACGACTGGAAAGACGCCTGCATGCTCACCCTGTACCGGCTGGAGAATGGCACCCTGACGCGGCGCGACCCCGCCGCCGATTGCCTGGCCGACGACCTGTGGATCGACATGATCGCCCCCACCAAGGAGGAGGAAGCGGCGGTCGAAGCGGCGCTGGGGGTGGAGATTCCTACGCGGGAAGAGATGCGGGAGATCGAGACCAGCGCCCAGGTGTACAAGTCCGGCGACGCCCTGGTGATGACGGTAAGGGTGCTGACCCGCCAGGCGCCCCTGGGCCCGGCCCTGGCCGACGCCACCTTCATCCTGACCCCCCAGCATCTGGTGACGGTGCGGTATCTGGACAGCACGCCCTTCCGCACCTTCTCCACCCGGGTGGACCAGGGCAACGATGTGCCCACCGACCCCGAGGCCATCCTGCTGGGCATCCTGACCGCCATCGTCGGTCGGGTCGCCGATGTGCTGGAGGAAGTGAAGGACGGGCTGGACACCCTGTCCCGCTCCGTCTTCAGCCAGGGCGGCGAACAATCGCCCAGCATCATCGATGCCGACCTGCAGAACGCGCTGAAGCGCATCGGCCGCAGCGGCGACCTGGCATCCCGCGTGCGGGAGAGCCTGCACAGTCTGGCCCGCACCGTGTCCTTCCTCAAGGCGGCGGAAAAGGCCACGCCCATCGCCCCGGAAATCAAGCTGATCCTGAACACGCTGAACGGCGACATCCAGTCCTTGCTGGACTACAACCTGTACCTGGCGCAGACGACGCAATTTCTGCTGGATTCGACCCTGGGCCTGATCAACATCCAGCAGAACGCCATCATCAAGATCTTTAGCGTCGCGGCCGTCATATTCCTGCCGCCGACGCTGATCGCCTCCATCTACGGTATGAACTTCAAGCACATGCCGGAACTGGACCTGGTTTTCGGCTATCCCGGCGCGCTGTGCTTGATGGTCGTCTCCGCCATCCTGCCCTACTGGTATTTCCGCCGCCGGGGCTGGCTGTGAGAATCAGCCGGCCTCAATAGGCGTTTCCGGCACAGGTGTGGGCACCGGCCGCCCTTCGGCCCAGGCGATCAGATTGTCCACCACCAGTTGGCCCATCGCCTGACGGGTATGGGTGGTGGCGGATCCGACGTGGGGCAGCAGAACCACATTGTCCAGGTCCAGCAGGGCCTGGGGCACGGCCGGTTCCTGGGCGAACACGTCCAGGCCGGCGCCCAGGATGGTGCCATCCCGCAGGGCGGCGACCAGCGCCTGCTCGTCCACCACCGTGCCCCGGGCGATGTTGACGAGGATGCCATCGGGGCCCAGGGCTTTCAGCACCGCCGGGTCCACCAGGTTGCGCGTTTCCGAGCCGCCCGGGGTCACCACCACCAGGACGTCCACAGCCCGGGCGAGATCGACAGGCGTCGCATGGTAGGGCAGGTCGACATCCGCCTGCCGGTGACGGCCGTGATAGTGCACCGGCACGCCGCAAGCGGCAAAACGCCGGGCGATGGCCTTGCCGATGCGGCCCAGGCCCAGGATGCCGGCCGTGCGGCCGCGCAGCGAAGGTGTTAGGGGGAAGGGCTTTTCCAGCCAGCGGCCGGCGCGCAGGTGGCGTTCGGCCTGCGGCAGGCGTCGAACCGCCATCAACGTCAGGGCCAATGCCGTATCCGCCACCTCCTCCGTCAGCACGTCGGGCGTGTTGGTGACCGTGATGCCGTGGGTCCCGGCCCATTGGGCGTCGATGCTGTCGTAACCCACGCCGAAGCCGGAGACACATTCCAGCCTGGGAAGCCGCCTCATCAAATCGGCGGTGATGGCCGCACCGCCAGCGGCGGCGATGGCGCGGACGCGGGGGGCGACCTCCGCCAGCAGGGCATCGGCATCCGCCGCCAGCCAGAGCTTATGCACATGGAAAGCCTGGTCGAGCCGCTCCATGATGAATGGCATCATGGGGGCAGGCATGAGCAGGTCGATATCGAAGCGAGGTGCCATTCTGCCAAGGTCCTCTTGCCGTTCCGGAACGGGCCCCCAATTTGCTGGGGTGGGTTGCCGTCAGCATAAGCCGCCTCTCGGGCGCTTGTCTGCCGTTGCCTGCCACCGCAGACCAGCCAAGAACCGCCGACAGGCATGGCCGTGTGATGGCGGAGGGGTGTAGAGTGATGCGGGCGGAGCCGGTGACGGTCGACCTAGTAGCCTGTGACGGCGCTCTTTGCCATTGGCGCGGACATGGGTTATGGTTTGAGAATGATTTGCATCTACGGCGCTTAGCCTCCCCGGCGTTGGGGTGGAAGTGGCCGGGGGACTGATGATGTCGTTGATGGATGCCATTGCCGGAACGATGGACCACACGCCGGAATTCGGCCCCGGCGAGCATTTGCTGGTTTGGGCCTTGCGCCGCATGGTCAAGGGCAAGGACTACGGCCCCCTGGTGGGACAGGAGTTCGCCGACACCTGCGGCGAAGATGGGCGAGAGGTGCTGGCCACCCTGCACGCTTTCCTGCTGGCCCTGATTCACACTTGCCGTCGGGAATTGTCCATCGGCCATCCCGGCTGCCCCAGCCTGACGGCGGATGAACGGCAAGTGTTGCAGCTGGTCGCGGCCGCCCAGAATGGCAAGGAGGCGCAGTTCGACGCTCAGCTCCGTTGGCTGGCCACGGATGATGACCGCCCCGCCCTGGCAATGACGGCGCGGGCCTTGGCCTTCGCCTTAGGGCACAACCACCTGACCCTGACGCCGCCAGCCTCGCAATTGCCGACCACCTGCGAGCGGGAAGCCTTAAGCGCCTGAGTCCGTCCTATCCCTGAACGACTGCGCCGTCCTTCGGATCATTGGCATCCGCCTGACGCCGATGGCAGAGTGTTCTGCTGTCGCGACACCGGGTCCTGCGACGGGTATTGAATCTTCTGGGGGCCTGGTTGGCGGGGTCGGGGACATGCGCATATTGACGAAGGTGGCTTACGCCGCCCCAACTGTGGGGCTGGCGGCCTTAGGCTTGCCGCTGCTGATTTATCTTCCCGACTATTACGGAACCGTGGTTGGGCTTCCCCTGGGTCTCGTCGGTACGGCCTTTCTGGTGGCGCGTTTGGCGGACATCGCCGTTGACCCGGTTGTGGGGATCCTGACGGACAGGACACGCTCCCGCTTCGGCCGGTTCCGCCTGTGGCTGGCGATTGGCACCCCCCTATTGATGCTGTCGGTCCAGTATCTGTACATGCCGCCACGCGACGCCGGCTTCCTCCACTTGGCGCTGGGCTTAGCCGGAACCTATAGCGCGTGGTCGCTGTGCTTCGTCTCCCATTTGGGTTGGGGCGGCACGCTGTCGGGGGACTACGACGAACGGAACAGCATCTTCGCCTGGTGGCAGACGCTTTTCCTGGTAGGGGGACTGGTTGTCACCGCCCTGCCCCTGTTGCCCGCCTTGCGCTCGGCACCGCAGCAGGTTCTGCCCGCCATGGGCTGGTTCGTGCTGCTGAGCCTGCCTTTGGGGGTCGGCGCGGCCCTGATTCTGGTGCCGGAGCACGCGGGAAGCCGCCGACGGACACCGGGGCGACGTGATTATCTCAGTCTGCTTGGCCAAGCCGGCGTCATCCGCCTGCTCGCCGCCGATTTCCTCTCTAGTGCGGCCATCTACGCCGGTGGCGCCATGTTCTTTTTCTATTATGGAACCTTCCATGGTCTGGATCGGGTGCAGACGGCAACGTTGCTGTTCGCGGTCAAGGTGGGCGCCATGCTGGGAACGTACGTCTGGAGCCGGATGGGCAGCCGACTGGAAAAGCACCGCGCCATGACGCTTGCCTTCGGCGGCTTGGCCTTAATGTACCTGGTCGTGCATCTGGTTCCGTGGACCACTCTGCCCACAGGCATGGTCATCCTGGGGGGCTTCGGCCTCTTTCTCTCCGCCGATCCTATCCTCGTGCGTTCCATGATGGCGGATTTGGCTGACGAACGCCGCCTGGCCACCGGCGCAGACCAAATGGGTACCCTGGCCTCCCTGCTCTCCGTTTCCGACAAGCTGGCCGCGGCCGTGGGGCCGGCGCTGGCGTTGACCGCTTTAAGCGGCGCAGGCTTTGATGCTCGGGCCGCGAGCGTGCCGCAAACACCCCAGGCACTCACTGTGCTGGCCATTGCCGCCATATGGGTCCCCATGGCGGCGCATATGACATCGGCATTCCTGGTCTGGCTGCACCCACTGACCGCCGCTCGCCAACAGTCGGTTCAGTCCGAACTGGCCGTACTCGAGTGACAGATGGATGCCCATGCTAAAAGGGGGGCAACTGCCACGCGTCGCACAAGCACGTCGATATTGCGGCAACGATAGTCCGATGCAACACTACGACATAATCGGTCTTACGTTACAGATAGTGCTCGCCTGTTTTATTCTTGGTGGATGACCAGCCTGTTGTTTATTTATCGATACCGAGGATATGGCTTTGAGTGATCCGATCTCATTAATTGTCAGAAATCTCGAATCCATTATCAATGTAAATGACCTGTCTTCCCTTGAAGAAGCTGGCATCAAACACGTCAACCAGCTATCTCCCAGGGGAAGCTATTCACGACGTCCTATGGCGCTAGTAGACGATTTTCATGTCAACGCTGAAGTTCTTGGTATTTTTGATCATTACAGAAATATTTATGAGCAATTCCACCCACAGATAAACGCAACGACGTTATTAGATGCTTATATTGCCGGACAAGGGACAGTGGTCACGCGCAACGGCTTGCTTATCGAAGAAAGTGCAATTGAATATCTGGCCCACCGGCAGGTCCCCGATGGCTTCTGTCACGGTCAGGAGGATCAAACTTTTGCATTCGCACATTCCCCAGCTGCTCTAGTGGAGGCACCTTGCATTCTAGCAAAACGGCCCTGGTATCGGAATTACGGCCACTGGCTTGTAGATAGCGCTACAATTCTTGCGCATTTCGCGCAACAAATCGAGATCAGCCGTTTGACCATCGTGATTGGCGCCAATGAAAGTGAGATCCAAAGAAATATTGTTCAGGAGACCATAAGAAAAATTTGCCCGGGCGCCAGCGTTATCGAGATGCCAGACAATGTCACATGGCGATTCTCCAATCTCCTTTATGTCACCCCTTTGCATCGCCCTCCCATGATCAAATGGCCTCCGGCCATGACCAAACTTAAAGCGGCCTTTGTCGAAAACCGCGTTAAAATCAACCACGGTGATCGCTTATACCTGTCACGAGCAGATGTGAAGACGCGCACTTTGGCTAATGAGGATGCCCTCAAGGACCTGCTTGATCAATTTGGCTTCAGGACGGTCTTCACCAGCGGACTGTCGCTGACTGAACAGGCACAGCTGTTCAGTTCCGCTGAAGTCGTCATGGGCGTTAAGGGGGCGGCGCTAGCCAATCTTGTGTTCTGTCAGCCCGAAGCGACCGCGATTTGCCTGTCCCCCGGCGACTTCATTGATCCGTTTTTCTGGGATGTGGCTGGGCAGATAGGAATGACCTACGCCGAGATCTTTGGCCGAATTGTTACAAACCACCCTGTAGGCCGCAATGACTTCGTGATCGAACCAGAGCGCCTGGAGAGGGCACTGACCACGTTGTTGGGATAGCGTGGCAGGCGGTGGTCAAGCAGTGGTTCACTCGGGTAATACCAAAGAGCGTTGATTATGACCCATGGGCCCACTGCCGAAGTCCGATGGACATGATGCGGTATGGCTGTTCGACGAGCTTATTCCAAGCGCGGCAGCAATGGTCGACGATGTCGTCATAGTTCTGGAAGATGCGGTTTGAGAGCCAGTTGCCGCGCATGAACTGCCAAAGGTTTTCGACCGGGTTGAGTTCCGGACAGCGAGGCGGCAAGGACATGAGCGTGATGTTGACCGGCACGATGAGTTCGGCACCTTTACCCTCCGCCGGGCAGATCGCACCGAAGATCCAGGCTGAGGCCCGGCGCTGATCCTTTGGTGCTGACGGCCTGGTGCCAATCCTGGCCCAGCGCCGGGTGAGCTCGGTCTGCTGACCGATCCGCGCCTCGTCCTGCCACCACAACTCTATGGGCGTTCCCGGCGGGAGGTGGCGCCGGATGGCCGCCAGGCGGGTTGCGAAGGTTTTTTAAAATCGGCGAGGTCTTCGGGCTTCTGGCCGCGATGGCGCGGGCGGGCCGAGAGCTTGCGATAGCCCAGCGCGCGCAACTCACGACCAAGGGTGAAGCGCGTTACCGACACGCCGAACTCGTCCCACAGCAACTGGGCCAGATCGACAAGCCGCCAGCGCACGACGCCGTGCACGGCCGGAATGGGCCCGGCCTCGACGGCTGCGGCCAAACGCGCACGGTGCGTATCGTTCAGCAGCGATGCCTTGCCGGGCGCCTTGCGTGTTGCCAAGCCATCCGGGCCACCCGCATTGAAACGAAGGACCCAGTCCCGCACGATCTGCAGCGTCACACCAGCCGTCCTGGCCGCTTCACCCCGGCTCCGACCGTCGAGGATCTGCGCCAGGGCCAACAACCGCCGAACCTGATCGGCATCGCTGCACCGGCGGGCCAGTTGGCGCAGAGCCGCTGCTGAATAATCCGAACGAACCTCGACTGCCGAACCCATCGCAAGCCTCCTCTGTGCTTGCTCTGGTGAATCAGAAAATCAGCCCGATGGGAATCCCCTCAGTGAGAGTCGCCATCAGCGCTCCTTGGTATAAGGCAACCCGTGAACTATCGCCAAGACCTTGGAGCAACGGCGCGCTTCGCATGGTCGATCTGGGCTGTTGCCGGATTGGATAACACCGGCGCAAGGCGCTGATTCAGCCTCACGCGCGCATGAAGATCGCACCCAGGCATTGCGACCTGGAGGCCACCAGCTCTATGTCCCCCCACGGCCAAGTAGAGGGCATGACCATGGCCGACCGCATCGTCGCCCTGAACGGCGGCGCCACCCAACAGAGGGCACGCCGGCGGTCAGCCTGCGGCACTCTGTATACGCTTCGCTATACGCGTGGTGGACTGGTCGGGCACCAATTGCACTAGCGCGACGCGGCCGCCGTTCCGCTGCACGAAATCGCCGCCCACGACTTGGTCGATAGTGTAGTCCGCCCCCTTGATCAAAACCTGGGGCTGGACCTGCTGAATCAGCTCCAGCGGCGTATCCTTTTCGAACAGCACCACGGCATCGACGGAAGCCAGCGCCGCAAGGACGATGGCCCGGGACCGCTCCTCTTGAATAGGACGCTGCGGGCCCTTCAACCGTCGTACGGACGCGTCTGAATTCAGGCCCACGATCAGCCTGTCGCATTCGCGCCGCGCGGCCGCCAACAGTTGCACATGTCCAGGATGGACCAGATCGAAGCAGCCGTTGGTGAAACCGACCTTAAGGCCCAACCGCTTCCACAAGGCGATGCGTTCCTGCAATTCCGAAAGCGTCAGCACCTTGTCGGAATTGGCCCGGTCGTCCTGCTCGGCCAGGGCATGCAAGATTTCTGCGGGCGTGACGACGGCCGTTCCTAGCTTTGCCACTACCAAACTGGCCGCCACGTTGGCCAGTTGTACGGCGTCCGACAGATTGGTGCCTGTGGCCAGACAGGCTGCCATGACCGCGACCACCGTGTCGCCAGCCCCCGACACGTCGAAGACCTCCTTGGCCTCAGCCTGGACGTTGACGGACAGGCCGTCGCCGCAAACCAAGGTCATGCCTTCCTCGCTGCGGGTGACCAGCAAGGATTGGATATCATGGTCACGCATCAGCCCTTCGGCTGCCGCGACGATATCCTCCGTCGTCGCGGGCCGGTACCCCACGGCAATCGCCAGCTCCGCGCGGTTCGGGGTGACCAGGGTGGCCCCGCGATACAGGGCGTAGTCGGCGCTCTTGGGATCGACGATCACCGGCTTGCTTGCATTCCGGGCCATGTCAATCAGGCGACGCAACACCGGCGGCGTCAGGACACCCTTGGCATAGTCGGACAGGATGACGGCGGAAACGGTATCGATGTGGTCAGCAGCGGCGGCCAGTAGCCGCTCATGGACCTCCTCGGCCACCGGCGCCTCGCTGTCCCAGTCCGAGCGCAGCAGATGGTGACCATCCGCCACAAACCGGCTTTTCTCAGACGTGACACGCGCCGGATCCACCTGCAGTATGGAGGTTATCTGCCCATCCTTAGCCACCAGCCGCTTGACGTGGCGGCCGGCGTCGTCGTTACCCAGCACGCCAGCCAGGACGACATGCCCCCCCAACGCGGTGATGTTGCGGACGACGTTGCCAGCGCCTCCGAGCATGACCTCCTGATGCGCGTTGCGCAACACGGGGACCGGCGCCTCCGGCGAGATACGCGCCACCTTGCCGCGGACAAACCGGTCGAGCATGACATCGCCAACGACCATAACACGAGCACCGCCAAGGCACTCCACCGAGGATGTCAGTCCGGCGTGACGTTGCATGATGATCCAATTCAGGAACATAAGGGCGGCAAGCAATATCGCGATCCGGCAACCTCATCAACGGTTTTGCACACGGCATACGCAAACCTCCACGGCGGGTCACACCACTCACCAAGGCTTGGCGTCCCTGGATCGGGTCTGTATTAATGGGGGAATGATCGCGGCCGGCGCCCATGGCCGTCACAGTCCATTCCTTAATTCGCGAGAAGTTGAAAGCCATGATCGTTGTTACGGGTGGGGCCGGATTCATTGGTTCCAATTTGGTCGCCGGCCTGGAAGCTAGGTGTATCGGCCCGATTGTCGTGGTCGACCGGCTCCGCCAAGGGGGAAAGTGGCTCAACTTGGCCAAGCGCGGCCTGCACGATATGATCACCCCCGAGCAGCTTCCGGAATTCCTGGAACGTCATGAGGACGACATCAGCGCCATCTTCCATATGGGCGCGATTTCCGCGACGACCGAAACGGACGCGGACCGTATCTTCGAGAACAACTTCCGCCTGACCCTTGACCTGTGGTCATGGTGCGCCAGCCGTGGCGTCCGGCTGATTTACGCGTCTTCGGCGGCGACTTACGGGGACGGCACGCAAGGTTTCGAAGACGACTTTACTGCTAAGGGCCTGGCGGCCCTACGGCCGCTGAACCCATATGGCTGGTCCAAGCATCTGTTCGATCGCCGGGCGCGGGCGGCGTTGGACCGGGGGGAAGTGACGCCGCCACAGTTCGCCGGACTGAAGTTCTTCAACGTATATGGCCCCAACGAGTATCATAAGGGGGACATGCGCTCGGTTCCCGCCAAGCTCTATCCCCAAATCATGGCTGGAGAAGCCGCCCGGCTGTTCGCATCCGACCGTCCAGATTATCCCGATGGCGGCCAAGTGCGCGACTTCATCTGGGTGGGCGACGTCGTCAACGTTATGCTTTGGTTATATGACACCCCGAGTGTCAGCGGCGTGTTCAACCTCGGTACCGGCCGTGCCCGCAGCTGGAACGATCTAGTGACCTCACTCTTCACCGCAGCCGGGTTGCCCCCTCGTATCGACTACATACCCATGCCGGCCCATCTCAAAGGCAAATATCAATACTACACACAGGCGTCGATGGGGCGGCTGCGCGCGGCCGGCTATTCAGCCCCTTTCACGGAACTCGAGGATGGCATTCGCCGTTACGTCCAGGCTTATTTGGCGACGCCCACCCCCTACGTTTAAGAGGCTGTTTGGGAAATCGTTGGTATGGCTTGCGGTGGTGGTGGCGGCGTGATTCAAACTGTTGATGTGGACGAAGCAGAGCCGTAGTCGGATGACCGAAATCGCCAAGAAGACGAAGCGCTATCCGTCTGACCTGACGGACGAGGAGTGGGAACGGATGGCGCCGCTGATGCCGAAGCCGGGCCGCCGCCGGCTGCGCGAGGTTGACTTTCGGGAGGTGATCAATGCAGTTCGCTATCTTGTCCGATCGGGCTGCGGACGGCGGATGCTGCCGACCAATTTCGGGCCCTGGCAAACGGTCTACGGTTGGTTCCGCGAATTGGCGCGCCGGTTTCTGTTCCAGACCATTCACGATATCGCGCTAATGATTGATGGAGAGCGGGCAGGTCGGGAGGCGAGCCCCACGGCCAGGGTGATTGACAGCCAATTGGTCAAAGCACCGCACGCGGGAACAAGGGGTTACGACGCGGGGAAGAAAGTCGTCGGTCGCAAGCGGCATATCGCCGTCGATACCGATGGGCGACTGCTGATGGTCAAACTGACGCCAGCCGATATCTCCGACGTGCCGGCGCCCAGGCGATCCTGGAAGCGATCCGCAAACGCTGGCCTTGGGTAAAACACCTATTCGCCGATGGTGCCTACGATCGCTTGAAGCTCATGAATAAAGCCGCCTACCTGGATTTCGTCGTCGAGGTCATACGCCGTTGCGATGATCAGAAAGGCTTCCAGGTGCTGCCCCGACGCTGGGTCGTCGAGCGCACCTTCGGCTGGATGATCCGCTGGCGACGTCTCGTTCGTGATTATGAAAAGCGAACCGATGTCTCTCAGGCCATGATCTACGTCGCCATGGGCGGCAATCTGCTAAGACGAAACGCCAATCCGTGATTTCTAAAACGGACTCTAAGCGCCCTGTGAAACGCGCGCCGTTGGTATTGGAATATACACCCTTGATTTCTTCGCCGGTATTTGAAACGATGTTAGGTATAAATCCTAATATTCTTGATTTCATTGCAAAAATGCAAATTTTTATAATAATAATCTTTGGCTGCACTCCACTTCCTTGTGCATTCGCCTATTAGAGCTTGCGGTGAATTGATCGCGGGGTTTATAAGGTGCGACAATATGACCGGAGCCGTGGGGCAAGCCTAAGTCCGCTTGCTTAACCCTGAGGTCGCCGAATCGTGCCGTGCAAATCCCCTGCGGATTTTTTTGATGGGAATAGGTGTTAATGCTGAACGGTTGTGTTGATCGGGTTACCCGATCGCTGGTTTCCGGGTGGGCGACGGACACCGATTTCCCCGATCAACCGATCGAGGTGGTCATCAAATTGAATGGATACGATTTGGGGACCGCCATCGCCAACCGTGAACGTGACGACTTGAAGGGCCGGGAGGGTTTTGGCGGTGCTGGCCAACATGGCTTCATTTATCGCTTCGACTATCCGATCCCCCTGAATCTCATCGCGGAAATTACGGTCGAGTTCCTAGCAAGTCGGGCCGTTTTACCGCCTGGCCCACTCAAGATCGCAGCGGTGGCTGAACCCAAGTCGCGTCGGGGGGCCGGCACAAACCTGCCCAGCCCGGCCCCCGTGCTCATGACCACCATGGGACGCTCAGGCGGCACCATGGTGATGGAAAAGATGGGCGCCAACCCAGACATCATCTTGGCCGACGTCTATCCTTATGAGACTCGAATACTTGGTTATTATGCGGCGGCTTACCGCGCTCTGATTTCACCGGCAGACCATGACAACTCCTGGCACCCGGACGATTTGGTGAGCTCCAGCCTACGGCTGGGCTTCAACCCCTATTTCCATGCGGAGCAGGAGTGGCGGTACGATACACCGGAGTTCATGTACGAGTTCTTCGAGGTGGCGGCTCCGCGTCATCTTGCCCGGGCATTCCGCAAACTGGTTTCCGACTATTATGAACGCCGCGCGGCTATTGCCGGAAAAAAGAAGCCCCACTACTTCATCGAAAAATGCGGGGTGGACGATCCGGTGCGCTATGTTAGCCGGACCCTTTTCCCCGACACACGGGAATTGGTCCTGCTGCGCCATCCGCGGGATGTGATCTGTTCCCAAATGTCCTTCTGGGGCAATGACTTCCATGCGTCGCTGATGGGCATGGCCACGGCCGCCGAGGCCATGATGCTCATCAAGCAATCCAACCGTCAGGACACATTGTTCGTGCGGTATGAGGATATCATCGATACTCCCGGCACCTGCGGCGACGCGGTCGCCGGTTTCCTGGGACTGGCTTCCCCCATCAATTTCACGTCGGAAGGCCGCGAAGCGATCCGGGCAGTCCATGCGACCACCAAATCAGCGACAGCCTCCAAAGAACGGTGGAGGCAGGAACTCAGCGAAGCGCAGAAGTCGGAATGTAAACGCGTCCTTGGAAAATATGAGGAGTTTTTCGGTTACAGCAGTTCCTGACGCCCCCTATCCGCTGACCAATTTACCCACCACTCCCGATTCTTTTCCGCGAAAGCTCCATGACCAAGATTCCCCCATCGATTGTCGCCATTGAGGAAGCTCTCAATTCCATTCACGTCAATGGCCGGATCCGGGTTTCCATTAGCCAGGAACAATTGCGTTTGCTTCTGGGTCAATTGCTGGATTTCGTCATGGTTGATGAAGCCTGGTACTTGAACCAGTATCCGCAGGCCAGGGAAAGTGTGGCGCGGGGTGAGTACCCATCCGCCAAAGAGCACTTTCATGCCGACGGATATTTTAAAGGATACCTGCCATACCCGGTGGCGGTGGATGAGGAGTGGTACAAAAGCCAGTATCGTGACATCCAGATGGCGGTGGAGGCTGGAAACCTAGCCTCTCTCCAGCAACATTTCGCGAGCCACGGTTACAGGGAAGGTCGCTTCCCCAACAGCACCGTCGCGGCCAGGCTCTCGGCTCTCCTGAAAGGCCCCGCACAGCAGACTTCGGGCAAAATCAATATCGCACTGATATCGTCGCCGTCCCTGGAGTCAGCGGTGCCAGCCACCAAGCGCCCCTCCCTAAAAGCGACAAGGGAATAGCTTTCACCCAAACTGGATCATCGAAGCGGTACCGAAACGATAGCCACGCCGCCACCGACAGCGTGGCACTGTCAGTCACTATCGTACCATCAGTCCAATCCAAATATCCGAGCCCGCAAGCCGGTGCAATGCAACTCCGCCTCAGCGTGGCGCTGCGCCGGCAGGCCCAACTCCTTGGCCGTCCGGTAACTGCAGGCCGGACACGAACACGCTCCCACAGGCAGGAGAAGCTGATAGGCTTGAGATAAAACACCCAAAAATATCCCGATCCCAAGCAGTATATACCCTATCAATGCTTGGTTCAGGATCGTGCACGCCAAAGCAGAAACGACGAAGACCGCAGAAAGAAACATAGCCGGACGCCATTTTTTTTCGAAATTATGCAGAATCTTCATCATTCACCTAGCCAAGAGCCTTTGTATCACACGATGCCCAGCAGCGACGGCACCGCGAATGGAATAAAGAACTATCCGTGTTTCACCTCGGCATGGTGAAATTCCCGAATCATCGGCAGCAAGACATCTATCGCCGCCTCGGTCTGAACGGTAACAAGACTGGCCGTCTGGTCAGTATCCAAGCGCGGAAGACGGCGGATGAAGGTCCTCACGGCCGGCATCCCTGAATCAATGTCCTGCGCCAGTATTTCCCCTGCCACCTTGGCCATCGCATAGTCCGTCATTCCTGCGGGACGTTCCGCCACCGCAACTGAAGAAGGATAGAACACCGAAAGGGGTGATTTCACCTTATTGAAATGATCACAAATATTATAGAAAGAATTTACATAATAATTGAAGAATTCCGCATGCGCGTCGACCGAGTGAATCGCCGATCCGGTACGAAAAATCTTGGGCGTAGCGAAGTAATACACGTGGGTCGGAACAAGCGTCAGCGCACCCAACTGCGCATCGACGTCTCCCCTGACGTCGTAATGAAGAACGTCGCATGATGCCCCGGCGGGGACCAGTTCACTTTGAACCCGCTCGGCATCGGCCTTGCCGACCGCGTAGGTCAGAATGACCTTGCCTCCACCCGCCGCGACAATCTTGGCCGTCAGTTCACCCAAACCCCGGGAACCGCCGATGATCAACGCGACCGCACCGGTGAATTCGTCCGGCCGCACCAGGGCGGCAACCGCATTCAACGAGGGTTGAACGGTGGGCGGATGCCGGCAGCTGGACTTGACCATGCCGGCGATGGCGGAGGAATCAACCGTGCAACTGACCAGACGGAAACGTTCGTCCACGGTGGTGTTCTTGAAGCGAACGCCGGCCTGAGGGGTTTGCGCGCCGATGTCCTTGAAGGAGATCGTGAGTTGCTGGAAGATCGAATGCAATCCAGGCGATACCTGCCCGACCAACCGGGACAGGGTCGCCAGGCCCCCTACGGCAACGGCCCCAATGTTCCCGGACAAATGAGGATACGCAGCCTCATAAGCCTCAGGACCAGCCGCTTCGACAATACTGCCCGACAACCCGATCAGCTGTTCAAGGCTATGCTCCCGGACAGCAATATCGCCAGATTCCACTATCTGAGTATTGTCTACGTCCAATAGCACATATTGAGATACCGGCGCCTTCTTCAGCAGGATGATGGTCGCCACGCTGCCATCGACCGCCAGTTCCATGCGCAACGATGTGGCCGTGCTGGCGACGAGGCGCAGTTGCACAGGGCTATTCAGACCGATGAAACGCTCAAACTTTACCGTGAGACTATTGAATCCGCCGAGGGGTTGGATGGCGCTCAGCGTCTCCAGCGCCCACAACACCCCATGGACGCCATGTATCGCCTGCGCCCCCGCCTGCGTGCGCCGGGCAGCGATCGCGTCCATGTGCATGGGGTTCCAATCGCCCGATAGCGCGGCAAACCAGCGCTGGTCGTCGTCATTGAAGATACGTCGACCAATGACGTCAGCACCCGTCATACCCCGTACCCCGTTCAGCCCTTGGCGGAATTCTTTTCCCGAACAACCCGGACCAGGTCGCCAACGTTCCGGAGGGTGTCAAGCTCACGGGTGTGGAATTTGAAGCCGAACTGAGACTCAACAGCGATAATGATTTCAATCTGTTTGAAGGAATCCCAGCCGGCGACATCCTTCGCCGACAGTTCCGGCGTGAGGACGATGTCGTCACGCATGAACACATCCTCGAATATGGGCGCCAGCGCGGTGTAAATCGCTTCGTCTTGCATCGTCTACTCCGAAACCATGGTGATCGCCGTCGGCCTCAGCGAGAAGCCCTCGATGTCCAGCTCACTGCGGCTACCTAGTTCATCGCTGTGAACGACGGTGAAGCCCAGGTTCTGATAGTGCTCCCTTACCATGCCGTTCTTAGCGGTGGCAATGTACTCGCCCACGAGACGGCGCGCGCCCAGGGCGCGGGCGCGTTCGGCGATCACGTTCAAGGTGGTGACCTCCACCTGGCGCCCCAGCACCCGGCAACTCATCAGCCAGGTGTCGATGATGAAATCAGTCTCCTCAAGGCGGCCGATGACAATGCCGATGATGCCGTTGTCACCGAACCGGTCGGTGAGACGGAGTTGCAACCCAACGGCATTGCCATCTTCCATGACGCCCTGCACCTGGGCGTCCGTGTAACGGCGGGTGGTCAGATTGAACTGGTTCGTCTTGTTGATCAGTTGCACGATGCGCTGCAGGCCGATCCGGTCGAAATCGCGGCTGATCAGGCGCATTTCGAGGCCGGCCAGATACGACGCCATGTCCGTGGCCTGCGACCGGAACGATTCGCGCTGCTGATTGCCCGCGTACTGGGTGGTGCGGGCTAGGTCGTCCTCGGTCACCGCCAGCCCTTCGAAATAGCCGGCGGCCGCCAGTATCCTAGGGAAGAAGGTCGGGTCATCCGAGACCTCGGGTACCGCCACCATGGGCAGTTCCTGCCGCACGAGGTTGCGTTCGAACGGGTTATCGTCAACGAACACGATGCTGTCGATGCCGATATTGAGTTCCTTGGCGATGTGCCTCAGGTTCGTGGCCTTGTCCGTCCAGTTCGCGACGAAGCAGGCGATGTCCTGCGATCGCAGGATCATGTCGGGATGACGCTCGAACGGCTCCCTCGCGTTCTTCTCATCGTTCTTGGAGCACACGGCCAGGATGACACCCCGGCGCGAAAGATCACGGGCATACGCCTGGAAAGCGACGTAAGCCTCCCCCAAGGCGCTGCCCTGGCCCAGGGTGATGCCCTCAAGCCCATCGTCACCGATGACACCGCCCCAAAGGGTATTATCCAGATCCAGGGCCAGGCACTTGAACGAGCGGCCTTGCTTGGCCGCCACCAGACGCGCGACCAGGTCTCCGTACAATGGGGCGGCGGTAAGCGTCACCTCCTGCTTCGAGCGATGCCAGAGAGCCTCACTGTGCCAGGCACCCAGCCCATGCTCGGCGACGTGGGCATCCACGGCCAGGATTTCCACGCCCTCCTCATCCGCGATGGCGCGCAGACGATCATTCAGGTAGGTGACCGCCCAGGCGCGGGACCCGGTCAGGCGGTGCTCATTGTTACCCAGCAGGGAGGGGAATACCGGCAGGCAGGCCTGCTGGATCACCATGCCACCGAACGCCCGGCGCGCCAGGCGCCAGCAGTGCCGGACCTCTTCCAGGGTGGCGTCCAGGGGTCCGCGCGCGTCCGCCTGGCTCTGGCCGATGCGCAGGCCGCTGGTCAGCGTCACCGCGTCCAGGGCGAACAGCACCACCGTTGGGCGGAAGGCGTACAGGGCAGACCCCTCGTCCTCCAACTCCTGGCGATATTGGCCATAGTCGTTCTCGTAGACCGCGACGTGTAGGCCGCGGCGCAAACCGCCGACCCTGATGCTGGGCTGCAGATGCGCCAGTGTGGAACTGCCGAGGACGGCGATCCTGACGGGCTTGCCGGTTATCCCGTCCGGGACGGTCTCACCCCACCGACGGCGGGCGATCTCATCCAACGCGTTCGTCTGGGAAAAGTCCAGGCAGACATTGGCCAGCGACACGGCCTGCGCCCACGTTGAATCAGGAGACTTGGCGAAAATCTTTAACGCATCACGCCAGCCATCGACTTCCGGAAGCCAACTTATTTTAGTCATTTGCCGTTATCTGCCCCCCAAATGGACGGATGTCATCCGAGCGATCTTGGCCTTAAGGTCGGTGAGATCGTTTTCAAACGCCTTGTCGGTGGGAGATAGTCGCAAAGCCTCGCTAAGAAGCGGCTCGGCCTCGACAAAGCGATTGTGGCGCGCCAGGAAGTGCCCCAGATACGCGTGGTGCAACGCGACAAGCGGTGCGGCCTCTAACGCGCCTCGGGCGGCCTCCAATGCGTCTTCAATCCGACCCGCCTTTTCAAGGGAGCGGGAAAGTTCCCTCAACAGGCCAGCATCCTTGGGACTGAGTCCCAAGGCGCGTCGCAATACAACTTCACTTTCTTGAAACTCACCGACGTCGGCGAGAATATTTCCAAGTACCGCCAGAAAATGAATATTAGATGGATCCAATTCAACGGCGAGCCGCGCGTGCGGCAACGCCTCCAGTGGCGCTTTGCAGTGATGCAACAGATGCGACGCCAACCGCACCCGCATGGCGGCGTGCCTCGGCGCCAGCGCCACCGCCATGCGATATTCCCGTTCGGCATCCTTCACCGAACCATTTTCGGACTGGGCCCACCCCATCCACAGATGAAGGGTAGCGTCGTCAGGCTCAACCGAAAGCGCCAACGTCAAAAGGTCGAGGCAGACGGTTAACTCCCCCAGCCCCTTCGCGATATCCACCAGCGAAACAAAGATCTTTTGAGCGTCACACCCCAACTCAACGGCCCGCTTCACGCTTTCGGTGACCGCCTCGAAACGGCGAACGTGCATCAAGAGCTTGGCGTGAGCCGCATGCGCATCGCCGTTCAATGGCGCCAGGGCAATCGCGCGCTCGGATGCGGCGACGGCATCATCGTGGCGCCCAGACAGCCGAAAAGCCTCCGCCAGCGCCAAATGGCCACGCACCGAGTGCGGGCTTCGTTCAAGGGCATTTGGCAGGATTTCAATCGAGCGTCCTGGAGAAACGGCGACCAGATGCATGCCGGTCTGGAGTTCGTCGTTGCGGGCCGCGGTCATATAGCGCCGGACATACTCCGAGAACGTGAAAGCCCCTTCATCCTGGAATTGATACCGCCGATCTTCCGTGACGTACGTCATTCCGAAATAGGAAGCCACCGACGGATGGATTGGCAGTTCATCCAGCGGGAATGTTGGTTTCGTTATGTACCGATTCGCCTGCAGAATGGCGTTATAAGACGCTCCGACCTTCTGGAAAAAAGTAAGCGCGAGATATTTTGACAGCCTCAAGCCCGGGTGGTGAGGCGTCAGGAAAAGCGGCTCGGTACGGAAGTGCGCCTCAATGATTTCGGACACGCCGTAGCCTGTCTTTTGATCACGCTCCCGCTGCTTCTCCATTGTAAGATCAAGCATGCGGTCGAGGTTTCTCGTTTTCCCCAAATCCATGGAGTTGTAGCGCTCAAGGGCCTCTTCCGGGCCCACCCCATCGCGGATCAGCTTATTAAGATAAACGTCGCCAATCTCCGCAGGATAAAGTTGCGCCTCACGCCCAGGCGGCGGCGGCGGCTCCGTCGGATGCGCCTCACTTCCACCAAAGGGCCACAAGAAACGAGCCGCGACCAGGGGAACCAGTATTATATCAGCCCGGTGCTGCAAGGCCTCCAACGGCATCGCCAGGGGGAAATCCGCCGCTATCCCGGCAATGATATCCGCGGCTTCAATCGCCCGGAGGTGGCCTTCCTCAATCGGACGGAACGCATCGACAAATGTGACAGAGTCAGCAGTCTCGCAGGAAACAAATCGCGCGTACAGGCCCGCCAATGCTTGCAGTTGGCAGTTTCCGTAAAACACTAATTTCTTAGGCATCGAGAAACTCTCCTGACCGCAACCACTATCGCTGAACAAACGATCACGAGTTCACCGCTAACTGCCCAATCAGGTCGATTTCGGTCCATGCCGTTTCCAAATGCAAATAGGTCTCGTATTCGACGCCATGGTAGATCACTATTTGGATAAGCCCTGATCATCGTGTGTAAACATCGGACTCTATCCTTTAGCTAGCACTGCACATCAACACCTGAATCCAATAACAAATTGTAGTCGCGCATTACGATGGGTGGGCATACTTTCTATAGCTATATGCCCCAATTGCCCCCCCTTCCGTCAACCTTGCAATCTTGAGACAGTACCGAAAACAGCGGGCTTATAGCGGAGAGTGGGCTACCGGGCGCTTTATGTCGCAGGGGCATTCGGATAGTGGCAGCATCCCGGTCGCGCTTCAACACGGCACCGGACGCGCCCGGCATTTTCGGAGATGACCTTGCCGGCACGTTCATGCCGGGTCTTGGCCGTAAACCCATGGATGACACGGAGGACCCTCCGTCCCCATTTTCTGGCCGTGCTATTCCGCTCTGCAAATCCTTTTCGTGCGGCTCCAGCCGCGCCCACGGCAGGCGCCCGGAAAAACGCAGCAACGGCCCGCTTATGCAGGCGCATCAGATCCCTGAGACTACAGGGCGGGAATTCTGCTTGAACACCCCGCCGGCGTCCCTAGCAGGGTGTTGAAGAAGTCAGCTTCTTCGGGCTTTGAGAGTGACCTCGTCGTCGTTGTCGTATGAGAGTTCGATTTCGAGTGTCCCGTCA
>NZ_VITO01000016.1:0-162515 GCF_007828025.1 Nitrospirillum bahiense | reverse complement strand
CTCCCAGAACGCATTCCCGCGGGGTGGAGCAGCCCGGTAGCTCGTCAGGCTCATAACCTGAAGGCCGCAGGTTCAAATCCTGCCCCCGCAACCAATCGCAAGGGCCTCCATGTGCAAGCATGAGGGCCTTTGCGATTCTGGCTCCAGGCAGAGAAGTGACCCTGGGGAGGGAGCAGGTTCAGCCAAGGGGCCGACGGGCGGGAGCCTGGCGAAACAGCCCCCAAGGCCAGCGCAGCTAAATCCTGCCCCCGCAACCAAACATGACGAAGCCCGCCCTCTCCGTGAGTGCGGGCTTCGTCGTTTCAGGCCCCAAATGAGACTTGGGCCCCGAGTGTCCTGCCTTGGCCGGAACCTCGGCGTTGCGTTTCCGCTCACCCTATACCTGCCGATAGCGCACGTTCATCCAAGCTTCTACCGGCCTGAAGCGTAGATGTCAGCGCGGCGTGGCCGGCACGGGCGGTGGCGGCAGCAGCCGGCCTTGCAGGATGCGGTAGACCGTGCCAACGGCCACCACGCCCACCACCACATTGGCCAGCAGGAACAACGCCGGGGCCAGTTGCGCCAGGACGCCGGTATCGCCCCGCGCCACCATGCGGACCGGGGTGGTGGCCAGGGCGGTGGCGCCGAAGGTGAAAGCCCAGAAGGCCGGGGTGAACGGTTCCTTCAAAATCCAAGGCAAGAGGCGCAGCAGCACCAAGGCCTGCAATAGGCCGTAGCCGACCAGCATGCGGGGGAAGAAGGCGGGCAGATCTGGCGCCACGCTGATCAGGGCGACCGCACCCACCACCGGCGGCGCCAGTTGCACACCCAGGGTGGGGCGCAGGGCGGGGGCCAGGGCCGGTGCGGTCAGCAGCCGGTGCAGCAGTACGGATTCGATCGCTAGCCAGCCGAAGAAGCCGGCACCGAAGGCCATCTGTCCCGCCTCGCGATAGCCCAGGGCCGCCGCCACGATGCCGGCGACGAAGCTGCCCGCCACCGTGGGCAGGTACAACACGGCGGTGGTGGTGGCGGGGTCGCGCCCGCCCTGCCACAGCCCGCCCGTGCGCCACACGGCGAACAGCAGGGTGAAGGCGGCACCCAGGGCGTACAGCGCCAGGGCCAGGGGCCGTGAATGGGGCAGGGCGCCCCCGGCAACCAGCATGGTGGCGACGCCCGCCAAGCCAATGAAGCAGCATTGGACGGGGTGATCCACCTCCGCCAGGGCGGCCGCGCGGTGGTTGATCCATTTGGCGATGTACAGCAGCAGCACGACGGCCCACACGGCCGCGCCGGCGGCCATCAGCGCCTCACCCACCGCCGACGGCAGGCCCCAGGCGTCATGGGCCGCCCGCCAGCTGGCGCCCAGGCCGGTCAGGCCCAGCACGATGCCGAAGAAGGCGGCCGGCACGGGAGGCAGGAAGGGACGGGTGCTCATGGGGGCTCCTTGACGGGTCGAGCGGCATACGCCAGGGCAAACAGCCTGACCGACTAGCCGCGCCCGTCAAGGTGGCGCTTAAGCCCCGCAACAAAGTTGCCGCGGAACCTAAAACCTAAATGGAGTAGTTGAAGGAGTTGTAGGCTAGGTCGCTCAGCACCTGGTCCAGCTGCTGGGCCGCCTGCCGCCCCGCCTCGTCCACCTTCACCACCTTGGCCGGGATGCCAGCGACGGTGGAATAAGGTTCCGTGGGCCGAAGCACCACGGACCCGGCTGCTACCCGGGTATAGGCGCCGATCTCGATATTGCCCAGGATCTTGGCGCCGGCACCGATGATCGTGCCCTTGCGCACCTTGGGATGGCGGTCGGTCGTGTTCTTGCCGGTGCCGCCCAGGGTCACGTCCTGCAGCAACGACACATCATCCTCGATCACCGCCGTCTCGCCCACCACCAGGCCGGTGGCGTGGTCGAGGAAGACGCCCTGGCCGATGGCGGCCGCCGGATGGATGTCGGTCTGGAACACTTCGGATGAGCGGCTTTGCAGGTACAGCGCGAAGTCCCGCGCCCCGTTGATCCACAGCCAGTGCGCCAGCCGGTGGGTCTGGATGGCGTGGAAGCCCTTGAAATAGAGGAAGGGCTCGATCAGCCGCTCGCACGCCGGGTCGCGGTCCAGCACGGCGGTGATGTCGGCGCGCAGGGCCGCCGCCAGGGTGGTGTCGTCGGCCGCCGCCTGGTTGAAGGTATCAACGATCAGGGGCTGGGACACCACGTCGTTCTTCAGGCGCGCCGCGATGCGGTGGAACAGCGCCGTCTCGAACGAGGATTGGTTGATGATGGAATCCAGGAACAGCGGCGCCAGCATGGGCGCGCCGGCCAGCGCGTCCTCCGCCTCGGTCCGGATGCGGTCCCACAGACCGTCGCCGGTCAACTGGGCTGCTGCTTTTTCACGGCGCACCAAAGCCAACCGTCCCCCGAGCACCGGCATCGCCATCCCTCCGCCCACGCGTCCACGCGACAGCGAAGGCTGCGCCCGGAAGCTATAAAGCCCCCGTCGGGGCGTCAACAATTTGACAATGCTCAAGCGAGCCTCGCGGTTCCTTGAGCCGGCCTCATGAAAGCAGAAACGGCCGCGACAATAGCCGCTGCCGTTTCTTGTGTGAAATGACGCGTGTCACATGGGGACTTAGCGGCCCCTGGACTAACGACCGATCACCTGCACTAGGTCCGCCGGCGCCTTGGCGAAGGGCTCGTGGGCGCCCTCGGCCGTCAGCTTGCCCGCGTGATCGTCCCAATGCAGGGTGGCGGTGGCACCGCCCTTGCCCTTCTCATAGTCCAGGCTCAGGCCGTCGTCGTCATAGACGGTGAAGCTGGCGTCGCGGCCGGGATAGACCTTCAGGGCCACGATCTTTTGCTTTTCCGCCGTGGACTGCACGGGAGAGCCCAGGGGCAGGATGGACCCAGCGCGCACGAACAGGGGGATCTGGTCGATGGGGGACGCGACGGTCACCCACTGGCCGCCGGCCAGCTTCTCGTTGGTCCAGTAATTGTACCAGTCGGTCCCGGCCGGCAGGTAGACCTGCTTGCGCGTCTGGCCGGGCTCCGTCACCGGCGCCACGAGGAAGGCCGGACCGAACATGTATTCCGTGCCGATGTTCGCCACGGCGGGGTCATGGGGAAAGTCCATCCACAAGGCCCGCATGAAGGGCACGCCTGTGTCGTAGGTGGCCTTGGCCTGGGCGTAAAGGTAGGGCACCAGGGCATAGCGCAGCGTGTCATAGCGGGCCATGATGGCCTCCGCCTCCGGACCGAAGGCCCAGATCTCCGTGTGCTTGCGGTCGCCGTGCAGGCGCAGGGTGGGCAGGAAGGTGCCGTATTGGAACCAGCGGACCATCAGTTCGGGATAGTCGTGGTTCTGGCCCACCGTTTCCTCAGCGCCCACGGGGCTGACCAGGGGGGTGCCGGTATAGCTGGTGGTTTGCGGCAGGTACTGCCAGCCGCCGATGTCGTTGCCCCAATAGGCGATGCCCGAGGCCGTCATGTTCAGGCCGGTGGGGATCTGGCGGGCCAGTACCTCCCACTGCGGGCTGATGTCGGACGACCAGAACAGGGCGCCGGTGCGCTGGGACCCCAGGTAGGCGGCGCGCGACAGGATCAACGGCCGGCGGTTGGGCCGCCAGGCCCGCAGGCCTTGCGACGCATTTTCCACATGCAGCAGCGGGAAGACGTTGTGGTACCGGTCGCCGGAACCGATGGAATAGAAGAAACCGTCGGGTACCAGGTCCGGCTCCGTCTCGTCCAGCCAGGGATAGTCGAAGCCGTGGCTCAGCACATTGTCGCGGGCGTGTTCCCAGAACCACTTGCGGGCGGCGGGGTTGGTCACGTCGATCAGGCCGCCGGTGCGGTCGGAGCGGAAGGGCAGGCCATCCACGCTTCTGCCGTCCTCATCCTTCAGCAGATAGCCCTTGGCGTCCAATTCGTTGAAATAGCGGCCCGAGGTCTCGAAACGCGGCCAGATGGAAATGATGGACTGCATGCCCATGGCGTGCAGGTCCTGGTTCATGGCGTCGGGGTTGGGGAATTCCGCCGGGTTGATGTCCAACTGGCCCATGCGGGTCCAGTAGAACCAGTCAATGACCATGATATCCAGCGGGTACTTCTTCTGCCGGTAGGTCTTGGCCACCCGCAGGATTTCATCCTGGCTGTCGTACCGCGCCTTGGACTGGATCAGGCCGAAGGCGGCCTTGGGGGGAATGGGCGTCTTGCCGGTCAGGCGGGCGTAGGCGCCATAGATGTCGGCGGGCGTGTCGCCGGTGATGACGAAGAAGCTGACCCGCTCCCCCACGGTGGAGGTGAGGGAGGTGGCGCCGTTGATGCCGGCGTTCAGCACCGTCTCCGCCGGGTTGTCCCAAACAATGGCATAGCCCTTGGAACTGACCAGCACCGGCACGCACACGGTTTCACCACCAGGCGCGTCGTACCAGTGCTTGCAGTCCAGAGTGCGGCCGCGCAGGTCCAGCGGGCCGACCGACTGTTGGTTCTGCCCCATGCCGTAATAGTGCTCGTCCGCCGGCGACTTGAAGCTGGCGCCGACCTGATAGGTCTTCTCGCCGGCCACGGTATGTGGCGCCATGGACCAGCCGTCCATGTTCAGCACGACCTCACCGCGCGCGTTCTTCACCTGCAGGGTGACGGGCGGCAGCTGGGGGGCGAAGTACTTCTCCATGGTGGAGGGCACGCGCGGCGCCTTGGCCGCGTCGACATGCAGGGTCAGGGCGCTGGAGGCGAAGCTGTCGCCACCCTGATCGCTGGTCCGGTGGAAGCCGCTGTTGTCCACGGCGCCGGGCAGAAGGCCGTAGCCAGGGCCCTTCAGCGCTTGGTCCTTTTCGGTGGCGATGGTGACGCGCACGACGTTGGCGCCGTAGCCTTCGACCGAGACGTAGGCGCCGTAGCGATCCAGCACCGCGATGGGGTCGGCCTTGGCCCCCGTGGTCAAAGTCGCCGTGATGGCCAGGGCCGACACGAAACCCGCCAGCGCCGCCCGCAGGAACGGCTTCCTTTTTCTCGAACTCAGCATCTCGCGACCATCCCCTCCGGGTGCCGGGCGTATCCATCCCGCTGGGAAGGGGCCGGCTTTATTGGGCATTAATAATACAAAACCGTTCTCGCACGTCGCGGTCCAGGCGCCAAGACGGGAAAATGGGACGGGAACCGAATGCCACGGCACGTTGAAATGGATTTCAGATGGCGAGTCCGATGGGAATGCCGTCCAAGCGCGCGCCGCCGCCTCATAGAACCCGGAATTGGCATACCATGAAAAGTTTCAGCCCATCGCCGACGGCACTGGAGCGATCGGGCGGGGCTTCCTTCGTCCGGGAACTTTGCCCCCCGGCGGCCGGTTTTTTCGGCGTGCGAAACGGAGGGCTCTACGATGTCCAATACCCAGGAAATGACCGGTGACGGCACCCCGGCGGCGGAACTCAACATCAGTCTGGAAAAGGTCTGCTTCATCATCGTCAAGGCGCGGGAATTCGATGTGAAGGTTGATCCGGTGGAACCGGACCCGGCATCCAACCCCGCCGATGACGGCGAGCGTGGCATCCTGGAGGATTACGACGACGATCCCACCCAGGCGGAGCTGGTGGGTGCCATCACGTCCCTGAACGAGGATGAGGTGGTGGACCTGATCGCCCTGACCTGGATCGGGCGTGGTGACTACACCGCGGCCGAGTGGGCAGAGGCCCGCGCCCTGGCGTTCGAGCGTCACCGGGAAAGGTCCGCCCGCTATCTGATCGGCATTCCGACCTTGGGCGACTTCCTGGAGGAGGGGCTGGCCGCCCTGGGTTATTCCTGTGAGGAATTCGAGGTGGACCGCCTGTGACGGCGGCGGAACGGGCATTCAAAAATCCCGGAACCGGGTCGGGGTTCGGGAATTGAGTGCTGGCTGGCCACTCCAACCGAGGCCGGCGCCACAAACACATCCCGCGTCCAATCCCCAGGAGGAACACCATGGGTTTGTTCACCAAGGACATTGAGACCATGAACGACCTGTTCGTTCATCAGCTGAAGGACATCTATTACGCGGAGAAGCGCATCCTGAAGGCGCTGCCCGACATGATCGAAAAGGCCACCAACCCGGAACTGAAGCAGGGCTTCCAGACCCATCTGCGGGAAACCGAGGGCCAGATCCAGCGGCTGGAACAGGTGTTCCGCCAGCACGGTGTGGAGCCGGAGGCGGTGAAGTGCCCCGCCATCGACGGGATCATCGATGAGACCGACGACATCGCCGGCGACGTGGACGACAAGCAGGTGCTGGACGCCGCCCTGGTCGCCGCCGGCCAGGCGGTGGAGCATTATGAGATCTCGCGCTACGGCACGCTGGTGACCTGGGCCAAGCTGCTGGGCCGCGATGACTGCGCCGCCCTGCTGCACCAGAACCTGGAAGAGGAAAAGGCCACGGATGAGAAGCTGACCATGCTGGCCAAGTCGCATATCAACGCCATGGCGGCGGAATAAGCGACCCGGCGTCAGCCGGTCGTGGTCCGGGCGCCTCCCATGGTGGGGCGCCCGTCCTCGGCCATCCCGCTACCGGCTGGCCGCGCCCGTTTGGAGGCCGTCCCCCTCGCGCTTGCCCGGGGGACGGCCTTCTTCGTTGGGAGCCCGCCGGTCCCGTCGCGCTCCGTTTTGGTTCGCGCCATCTTGCGGTTGGCCAACGCGTCGGCGAAGGCCTCGCCCCACGCCAGGGCCGACGTGTCCTTGATGACGTCCCACAGATCGCGCCAGCGCTCCTGCCGCTCCGCCAGCGGCATCGTGAGGGCCCGGCGCATAGCCTCCTCGATCTGGTCGGGGTCATAAGGGTTGACCTGCAGGGCGGCGTCCAACTGCGTGGCGGCGCCGGCGAAGCGGGACAGCACCAGCACGCCCGGGTCGTCCGGATCCTGCGCCGCCACGAATTCCTTGGCCACCAGGTTCATGCCGTCGCGCAAGGGGGTGACCAGCCCCACACGGGCATGCCGCATATAGCTGGCGACGGTGTTGCGGGTGCTGCTTTGCGTCACCAGCTTCAACGGCGTCCAGTCGGGTTCGGCATAGGCGCCGTTGGTGGCACCGGCGATCCTTTCCAGGTCCCGCAACAGGCTGCGGTAGGCCTGCACCCCTTCGCGCGACTTGGCGGCGATCTGCAGGAAGCTGACACGGCGGTGCCATTTCGGCTCTGCCGCCAGGAACTGCCGGAAGGCGGTCAGGCGTTCCACCAATCCCTTGCTGGGATCCAGCCGGTCCACCCCCAGAACAAGCGCGCGGTCGCGCAGGTTGTGGGCCAGATCCTGGGCCGGCCGCCGTTCCATGGCTGCCTTGGTCACGCGTGCGAATTCCTGCGCGTCGATCTCCACCGGGAAAACCCCCAGACGGACGGTACGGTCGCCCAGGCTAAGCCCCAGTTTGCCCACCCGGCGGGCGCCGGCGTACAGCGCCGCCGTCTGGGCGAAATGCTCCGCGTCCGTCGCCGTCTGGAAGCCTATGAGGTCGGCGGCCAACACGTCACGCACCAGTCCCAGCAGGCCTTCGGAAATGGCCGCCACCACGGGCGGCGGGAAGGGGATGTGAAGGAAGAAGCCGATGGGGTTGCCAACCTTCTGGTCCCGCAGCGCCGCCGGCACGGCCAGCAACTGGTAGTCCTGCACCCAGATCAGATCGTCCTTTTTCAGCAGACCCTTCAATGCCGTGGCGAAACGGACGTTCACGGCGCGATACGTCTCCAGCTCGTTCCGGTGGAAGCTCACCACGCCGGGCAGGATGTGCATCAGCGGCCATAGCACGCCGTTGGCGAAGCCGAGGTAGTATTTGCGATGCTCGTCCGGCGTCAGGTCGATCATGGCGCAACTGATGCCCTGCCGATCGACCACCCGCGGCTCGGGGTCGGGATGGTCCGCCAACGCGTCGCTCCATCCGAACCAAAGGCCCTTGTGCCGGCGCAACAGGCCCACCAGCGCCACGACCAAGCCGCCGGCCTGCGGCGTGCCGGCGGCTGGAACCCGGTTGGAAACGATAACCAGGCGCTTCATGGGTGCCCCCTCGAATGATGTCTGCCCATGCAGGCAACATCCTCGGGCGCCACCGGTTCCCGCCTGAAATGAAAAAATC
The DNA here is from genome assembly GCF_007828025.1 of Nitrospirillum bahiense. Classification (NCBI taxonomy): domain Bacteria; kingdom Pseudomonadati; phylum Pseudomonadota; class Alphaproteobacteria; order Rhodospirillales; family Azospirillaceae; genus Nitrospirillum; species Nitrospirillum bahiense. The sequence continues at coordinate 154,462 of NZ_VITO01000016.1, read as the reverse complement.
TCTACGCTTCAATGGCTTCGCATTAATGGCTTCCAGGGTGGCTCTCCATCCCCACAACGCTGGCGCCCGGCGTGGGCAGGGCGTAGGCCATGATGTAGTCGCCGTTGCGCGTGCGCAGGCCACCGTGCCCGCCGGCGGCGATGACCACGTACTGCCGCCCATCCTTGCCCTGGTAGGTCATCGGGTTGGCTTGGCCGCCCGCCGGTAGGCGCGCCTTCCACAGCTCCCGCCCCGTATGCTCGTCGAAGGCGCGCAGGTACTGGTCGGCGGTGGCGCCGACGAAGATGACGCCGCTGGCCGTCACCAGGTTGCCGCCGATGTTGAAGATGCCGGTCGGCAGGGGCAGGTTCGCCCGCGTGTTGAACAGGTTGGTGTCCCGCGTGGTGCCTAAGGGGCGCTGCCAGACGATCGTGCGGCTTTGCAGGTCGATGGCCACCAGCTTCCCCCAGGGCGGGGCGTGGCAGGGGGCGCCGAACGCGCCCAGCCACGGCTGGACCACGGCGGCATAGGGGGTGCCGTACTGTGGCCCGACGCTGAAGTCCTTGGGCTTTGGGTAGGGTTCGCTCCAGCCCTTCCACGGTTTGATCATGCCCTTCTTCATCGCCTTCTCGCGCGGCAGGATGTCGACGGTGAAGGGGATGTAGCTGGCGTTGGCGATCAGCAGGTGGCGGCTGGGGTCGATGCTGGCGCCGTGCCAGTCGACCACGCCATCGAAGGCGGGATAGGCGATGGTCCCGCGGTCCAGCGTGGGCGGAGTATAAAGCCCATCATAGCGCCGGCGCTGGAAATCCAGCCGGCACAGCAACTGGTCGATGGGCGTGGCGCCCCAGGCGTCCGTGGCCTTCAACGGCGGCGGGGTCAGCGAGGGCATGCCGGTGGAAAAGGGCTGGGTGGGGGACAGGCGCTCACCCGGCAGGCCCCGGCCGGGCACCGCCTTCTCCTCCACCCGCGCCAGCGGATGGCCGTCGCGCCGGTCCAGCAGGTACAGCTCCCCCATCTTGGTGGTCTGCACCAGGGCCGGGACGACGCCGTCCGGCGTCGACACCTCCACCAGCGAGGGGCCCACGGGCAGGTCGAAATCCCAGACGTCATGGTGCACGGTCTGGAAGTGCCAGCGCTCCTGCCCCGTGGCGATGTCCAGCGCCACCACGGCGCTGGAATAGGCGTCGTCGAAGGGGCGGCGGTCGGCGCCGTAATAGTCCGGCGTGGCGTTGCCCAAGGGGATGTAGACCAGGCCCAGCGCCGGGTCGGCGGTGTAGGTTCCCCAGCCGTTGGGCGTGCCGCGGGTATACACCTCACCCGGCTTCAGCGGCGCCGTGGGGTCGGGCCGGCCCATGTCCCAGGCCCAGGCCAGCGCGCCGCTGACGGGATCATAGGCGCGTACCACGCCCGAGGGTTCGCCCTTGGACTGGTTGTCGTAGATCCAGCCGCCCAGGATGACGCGGTTGTTCACCACCAGCGGCTGCGAGGTGATGAAGTGGAAGCCCGGTGGCACCGGACCCATGGCGTCTGTCAGGTTGACGTAGCCGTTGCTGCCGAAATCAGGGCAGGGCTGTCCCGTGTCGGCATCCAGGGCCATCAGCCGGGCGTCCGCCGTGGTGGCGATGATGCGCCGGGGGCAGGCAGCGGCCATGGGGTTGGCCGGGGGAGCAAGGGGCGTGGGTGCCGCCTCGGCCGGCTTCTCGTAATAGGCCACGCCCCGGCAGGCCAGGTACTCGTTGGCCGAGGTGTCGTTGTGGGGATCGTATTTCCACTTCACGGTGCCGGCGGTGGCGTCCAGGGCGATGACCTGGCGGTGCGGGGTGCAGAAGTAAAGGGTGTCGTTCACCTTGATGGGCGTCGCCTCGAAATTGAATTCCCGCCCGTTCTTGTTCTCGAAATCGCTGGGCAAGTCGCCGGTGCGGTAATACCAGGCCAAGTCCAGCTGGTTCACATTGTCCGGCCGGATTTGGCTCAAGGGGGAGAAGCGGTCGCCGTCGGCGGTGCGGCCGTAATACTGCCAGCCGCCCTCGGGCACCGGCGGGTTGGGCGCCGGTTCCGTGACGGGCTTGCCGCCCACCAGGGGGCCACCCTCCACCGTGCGGATGGCCGAGACGCGGTAGCCCAGCACGACGATCGTCAGTACCACCAGGGCGTAGACGCCCACGCCCAGCCAGGGTCGGTAGGTCAGGGGCCGGGGCCGGATGCTGTGCGTGGCCAGGGGATCATCCTCCGGCGGCCCTGCCGGGCGCGGCCCGCCATGCAGGGGACGCACCACCCACGGCAGGCTGAGCCAGACGCCCAGCAAGGCCGGCGTCAGCAGGCGGGGAACCAGCTGCCAGCCGTCCAGTCCCACCTCCCAGTAGGCCCAGAGCGCCGTCGCCAGGAACAGCACGGCGTACAACCATAAGGCTTCCCACCGGCCCAGGCCCAGCAGCACACCCACCGCAACCAGCGTCAGGCCGGCCAGCAGGTAGTACCAGCTGCCACCCGCCACGATCAGCCAGCCGCCGGGGATCGCCAGCGCCAGCCCGAAAAGGATGACGACGACGCCTGTCAGACCGGGCCAGGACAGCCAGGAGGAGACGTGGCGCGATTTCAGGGGCGTAGGCATGGGTCCGACCTCCGTTCGTCACGGGGAAACGCTCCAACTTGTGCCCGGTTCCGCCTCAGTAATCCGGCGGGTCGGGCAACCGCGCCGGATCCACCGGCTGCCAGCCCAACCCCAGGCTTTTCTGCAAGGCGATGTAGTCGTCGCTGGTTTGCGCCTGGGCCTGCGCCAAGCTCTGCTCCACCGTCAGGCGTTGGCGCTCGGCGTCCAGGGCCTCCAGCGCGGTGGCGGTGCCGCCGCGATAGCGGGCGTCGGTCAGGCGCTGGGCGCGGGTGGCCACCTCCAGCGCGGCCGCCAGCTGGAAGGTGGCCTCGCGTTGGTGGCCGTAGCGGGACAGGCTGCTCTCCGCGTCCTGCAGCGCCTGCAGCACCGTCCCCTGGTACTGTGCCAGACTTTCCTCGTTGGCGGCGCTGGCCTGGCGGATCTGGGCGCGCACCCGGCCCCAGTCCAGCACGTTCCAGCTCAGCATGGGGGCGCCGATCATGCTGAGGCTGCTGCTGCGGAACAGGGTGTCCACCTTGTTGGAACCGAAGCCGATGCTGCCGAACAGGCTGACGTTCGGAAACAGCTGGGCCATGGCGTGGCCGATTTCCGCATTGCTGGCGGCCAGCTGGCGTTCGGCGGCGCGAATGTCCGGCCGGCGCCGCAGCAGGGCGGCCGGGTCGGCCACCGGTACCACCGCCGGCGGCAGGGGCAAGGGGCGGGTGGGCGTCAGCTCGGCGTCCAAGGTGCCGGGCTCCTGGCCCACCAGCAGGGCCAACTGGTCCATGGCCTGTTCCACCTGGCCTTCCAGTGGCGGAATCTGGGCGTCGGTCTGCCGGGCCTGGGTCTCCATCCGGGCCACGTCGGCGTCGGTGGCGGTGCCCAGGCGGCGCCTGTCCACCGTCAGGTCCAGCATGCGGTGCTCGGCCGCCGCCGACGCGCGGGTCAGGTCCAGCCGGTGTTGGGCATCGCGCAGGCCGACATAGGCCTGGCCCACCTCCGCCGCCAGCTGCACCTGGGCGTCCTCGACCTTGGCGGCGGCCGCGTCGGTCTGGGCCGCCGCCGCTTCGATCTCCCGTCGCGTGCCGCCGAACAGGTCCAGCTCCCAGCGTGCGTCGAAGCCCAGGTTGTACAGCTCCGTCGTCACATGGTTGGGGATGTCGATGTGGGGCGGCGTGCCGCCGGGGAACAGGCTTGGGTTGGTGATGGCCTCCCGCGCCAGGGCGGCGTTGATCTGGTTGTCGGCCGTGGACAGGGCGCCGGTGGGGATGCGGGCCTTCGCCGCCAGGGCGGTGGCGTTGCCCTGGGGGAACAGGGCGGCCCGCTGTTGCGCCACCAGGGCGCGGGCCTCCAGCACGCGGGCCTGGGCGGCCTTCAGCGTCGGGCTGGCGGCCAGGGCCAGGTCCACCAGGTGGGCCAGCTCCGGATCGCCCCTGCCGTCCCAACCCATGCCGTCCCACCAGCGCGCCGGCGGGGTGGCGACATCCACCGGCGCGCTGCCGGCGCGGTGGAATTGGCCGGCGGCCTCGGATTGGGGCGCCGCGTCGGGTGGGCCCTTGTAGTCGGGCCCCACCGTGCAGGCGGCCAATAACAAAAGCAGGGGCAGCGGAGACGGGCGCCGCATCGTCAATGCCCCCCGCCGGGCGCGCCGCCCTTGGGCAGCGGCCGCATCATGAGCACCAGGGGGATGGAGCCGAACAGGATCATGCCAAACAGCCAGAACAGGTCGCTGAAGGTCAGGACGTTGGCCTGGTGAGCCACCTGCTGGCTGAACACCGCCAGGCCGCGCAGCCGGCCGCCCTCCGGATCGCCGTTGGCGAAGGCCTGGGTCAGCTGGGCGACGTAGGCCTGTCCCTCGGGGGAGTTGTAGGTGACGCTTTCGCCGATGCGGTTGATGTGCAGCGTGTCGCGCTGGTCCAGCAGGGTGGAGATGACGGCCAGGCCGAACGATCCGCCCAGGTTGCGGGCGGCGTTGAACAGGCAGGACGCGTCCTCCGCATGGTCCTTGCCGGCCGACGCGGTCGCCGCCTGGTTCAGGAACAGCATGGAAAAGAACTGGCCGACACCGCGCAGCAGCTGCGGCACCACCAGTTCCGGCCCGGCGATGTCGGGTGTCAGGTGGCTGTTCAGCATGCAGCTGATGCCGTAGAAGCCCAGGCCCATGGCGACGGCCAGGCGCACGTCGATACGGCGCACGGCGATGGGGAAGAGGGGCATGAGCATCAGGGTGGGCACGCCGCTGATCATGGCGATATAGCCCGACTGTTCCGGGTTGTAGCCCTGCACGTTGGCCAGGTACTGCGGGATCAGGTACAGCAGGCCATACAGCGCCCCGCCCACCACCAGGCTCATGGCGAAGACGGCGGCGAAGCTGTGGTTGCTGACCAGGATGCTGAGGCGGATGACCGGGCGTCGCGCCACGAACTGCCCCGCGATCAGCAGCACGAAGCCGAGGATGGACACGCCAGCCAGGGTGTTGATCATGTCGGATTCGAACCACCGCTCCCGCTGGCCCTCCTCCAGCAGGGTGGTCAGGCAGCCCAGGCCCAGGGTCAGCCCCAGGATGCCCAGCCAGTCGGCGTCGGCCAGCTGGCCCCAGTCCCCCTTTTCCGAAGGCAGCCCCAACGTCAGCAGGCCCAGCAGGGTCAGGCCGATGGGCAGGTTCAGGAAAAAGGCGTAATGCCAGCTGACGTTTTCCGCCAGATAGCCGCCGATGGCCGGCCCCAGCACGGGCCCCAGCACGGCGGTGGCGCCGAACATGGCGATACCCACCGGCTGCTGGCTGGGCGGCAGGCGGGTGGAGACGATGGTCATGGCGGTGGGAATCATGGCGCCGCCGGTCATGCCCTGGCCCACGCGACCGATGATCATCTGCACCAGGTTGCTGGAGATGCCGCAGGCCATGGACGACAGGACGAAACCGGCGGTGACGATCAGCAGGAAGGTGCGCAGGCCCAGCAGGCGAACGAACCAGCCGGCCAGCGCGATCATGATGATCTCCGCCACCAGGTAGGCGGTGGAGATCCAGGTGCCCTCGCTGCCGCTGGCGCCCACCTCACCCTGGATCAGGGGCAGGGCGGCGTTGACGATGGAAACGTCCAGCGTGGCCATTAGGGCGCCGATGGTGCCGGCCGCCACGGCCAGCCAGGCACCGCTGTCGGCCTTCGACGCATTTCCCTTCGGGGCCGCTGCCGCGGCGGCGGCACTCATTTCCCGGCCCCGTTCTGCGGCTGGTTGTTCTTCTCCGCCTCCCGGTTGCGCTCAACGGCGTCGTCATGCTCGCGCTGACGGCGCTCCTCCGTGCGTTTGGCCTCTTCCTTGATACGGCGCTGCTCCTCCTTGGCGCCGATGGTGTCGACGGTGACGATGACCGACAGCCCCGGCACCAGCACCTTGCGCGCCTCCGGCCCGGCCTCGATGCGGATGCGCACCGGCACGCGCTGTACGATCTTGGTGAAGTTGCCGGTGGCGTTCTGCGGCGGCAGCAGGGCGAACTGGGCGCCGGTGCCGGGGGCGAAGCTGTCCACGGTGCCGTGGAACTCCCCGCCGCTGACGGCATCGACGGTGAAGGTGGCGGGCTGGCCGATGCGCATCAGGCCGATCTGCGTCTCCTTGTAGTTGGCGACCAGGTAGACGCCCTCCAGCGGCACGATGGACATCAGGCGCGTGCCCGTTTGCACGTATTGGCCGACGCGCACGGTGCGGTCGCCTACCCGGCCCTTGATGCTGCTGCGCACCAGGGTGCTGCGCAAATCCACGTCCGCCTGGTCCACCTGGGCCTGGGCTTGTTCCACCTGGGCCTGGGCGCTCTGGATCTGGGCGTTCAGCACATCGATCTGGCGCCGCGCGCTTTCCAGCTGCGCCTCGTCGGCGACGGCCTCGGCCTTGGCCTGGTCGCGGGTCTGGCGCATCTGGTCCAGCTGCTCCGCCGTCTGGGCGCCGCTGGCGGCCAGGGGGGTGTAGCGGTCGACCTGGCGCTGGGCATAGAGGGCGGTGCTGCGGGCGCCGGCCAGTTGGGCCTGGGCGCGCACAATCTCCGCCTCCTGCCGGCGGATCTGGGCCTGGTACTCCACGATGGCGGCTTTGCCCTGGGCCACCTGGGCCACGGCCTGGTCGTGGCGAGCCTTGGTCTCGCGCTCATCAATCTTCACCAGGGGCTGGCCGGGCTCCACCAACTGGTTGTCCTCGACCAGCACCTGCTCGACATAACCGCCTACCTTGGGCGCGACGGTCACCATGTCGGCCTGCAGATAGGCGTCGTTGGTCTCCTGCTCGTACTGGCCGGTGGTCCAGTAGTAGACGCCCCAGGCGATCAGGGCCGCGACGACCACCACGGCCGCGATGATCAGGCCGATGCGCACCCGCGGGTTGGCGAGGGGGGAGGGTTTCTTCTCCTCCTTGCCGTCCTTGTCCCGGCCGTCCTCATCCCGCTTCTTGTCGTCCTGTCGCTTGTCGTCGCCCTGATGCCGATCACCCTGGGGCTGCTGGTCCTTGCGTGGCGTCTCGTCATCACTCATGGGCAGGCCTGCTCGGGTAGGGGGCGGCTGGGTGAACGGCCGCTGTAAACGGACAGGCCTGTCCAGATGTTCCGTGACAATCGCTGTGGTGGGAAATTTTTGAGGCCGTGCAACCCGATACGCCACCGGGATGTTCCGCTTGAGTAATCTCCCAAGGGAAGGAGCGGCCCCGTGCGTCGGGATGCGCAGGACCGTCGGGAACGGCTGATCACGGCGGCGGCGGCGCTGTTCCAGTGCCACGGCTATCATGTCGCGCTGGAGGCCATCGCGGCGGAGGCCGGGGTGGGCCGCGCCACCCTCTATCGCAACTTCGCCGATCGGCGCGCGCTGGCCCTGGCGGTGTTCGAGCGGCAACTGGCGGCCTTGGCCCAGGACTGGGCGGGCACCGGCGGCGACCCGGCGGCCTTCTATCCCTTCCTGTGCCGCATCGCCCGTCAGGCCGTGCTGCACGGCCCCCTGATCGCCAGCCTGGAGGCGGAGGAGGACGGGCCCGTCCTCATCCAAGGGCTACACCGGCTGCTGGACGCCGTGCTGGCCCCGCCGCTGGCCTCGGCGCAGGCGGCGGGCCTGGTGCGGGCGGACCTGACGGTGGGGGAGTTGCACCGCGCGGCCAAGATGCTGGTGGGCGCCGCCGACCGCTTGGCGGTGGAGGCGCAGGAGCAAGCCCTGGCCGAGGCCTTGGCCCTGCTGGTCGAGGGCTTGCGGCCGCGATAGGGTCAGCCCGCCAGGAAGGGGCGCGTGATCGCCATGAACGCGTCAAGGCGGTCGTGATGCGGCCAATGGCCGGCGTCTGCGATCATTGCCGTCCGGCCCTGCGGGAACAAAGCGGCGGCACCATTGGCCACCGGATCCTCCACCCAGCTTTTCCCGCCATTGATCAGCAGGGTGGGGCAGGTCACCGCCGACCAAAGGTCCCGCAGCTCATCCAGGCTGATACGGAAGGGATAGGCTGTGCGGATGTAGTTGTCGAACTTCCAGCTGTAGGTGCCGTCCTCATTCTGGTGCAGGCCGTGGACCGTCAGGTGATGCGCCTGGTCGGTCGACAGGAAACTGTTCTCCGTCTGCATGCGGGCCACGGCTTCCTCCAGCGTCTGGTATTTGCGGGGGCCCCTGGCTGACAGTTCGTGCACCTTGTCCACCCAGTCGCGGAAACGGTCGGCCAGGGGCTTCTGCGTCCGCAGTTCCTGCCAGGGCCAGGTGCCCTCCACCACCGCCAGCCGCTCCACCAGCTCGGGGTACAGGCTGGCCAGGAACAGGGCCGCCGCCCCGCCGTAGGAATGGCCCATGACCACCACCTTGCGGCCGGCGCGCTGGCGCAGCAGCTGCACCAGGTCGGCCACCACCTCCGCCAGGGTGTAGGCGCCCCCTTGCGACCAGGCGGAGTCGCCGTGGCCGCGCAGGTCGGGCGCCAGGATGTGGAATTCGCGCGCCAACTCCTGCGCCACCCAATCCCAGCTGCGGCAATGGTCGCGGCCGCCGTGGACCAGCAGCAGGGTGGGCTTGTCCTCCCGGCCCCACTCGACATAGTGCAGGCGCAGGCGGTCGGAGAAATAGAAGCGAGAGACGGGCCCGTTCATCGGCGTTATCCCTGTGACGTTACGGGGGCGGAATGACTGCCGCCCCCTTCTTGTTGGCTCAGTCGCGGGGGGCGATGGACTCCCGCTCCACCTCCGGCGACACCCAGTCCAGCATCAGGCGGTTCTGCCGACGCGCCAGCAGCACGGCCATTTCCGGGTCGCGGGCCAGGATGGCGTCCACCATGCGCAGGCGGCCGGTGCGCCAGTGGGCGCAACGGTCGGGATGGCCCTGGAAGACGCGCAGGTTGGCGTCGCGCTGGCCGAACTCGAACAGCGTGCGGTGGAACAGTTCCAGCGCCGGGTTGCCCGCCATGCGCATGAGGATGGCGTACAGGGCCACCTCGTCCCGCACCACGTCGGCCGCCAGGTAGGTCACGTCCTTGCGGTCCATCAGATGCTGGCGGAATTCCGCCAGGTCCAGCCGCGCGCCCGTGGCGTCGGCCGCCATCGTGTCCGCCAGGGCGGCCAGGCGGGCAGCCTCCACATTCACCAGCTGGAAGGCGTCCAGCACGTCGCGCACGGTGGTCTGGCGCAGGCGCAGGTAGAGCGCCGCGGCCTGGGTGACGGCGCCGATGTCCGGCCGCCGGCCGTAATAGCCGCCGCCGTTGCCCCGGCGCACGACCAGCAGCTGTTCCTGCTCCAGGATACGCGCCGTCTGACGCAGGGTGGGCCGGCTCAGGCCGTAGCGGGCCAGCAGTTCCTCTTCCGAGCCGAGCGGCGCGCCATCGGGCAGGGCCAGGATCTCATCGCGCATCCGCCGCGCCGCCTGGGCCGGCGCCCCGCCACGGGGGGGAACCGCGGGCGTCTTTGCAGTCTGGGTCGTCACGGTGTTGGTTTCACGAGCGGGCAGGGCCATAGGTACCGGTTTGGGGCCGCCAGGCCCGCGCATCGCGGCGGATCATTCCAGGATTGCCCGTAACAGGCAACCTTTCGGGCTTGGGCATGGCGGCGCGGCAGCTGTGCGCGAGCCAGTTCACAAACTTCGCAAGCCCCTTTTCCAGCCTTCACCCCCTTTTCCTAGTCAGGCCGGGCGGATCGCTGAATAATCCTGGGAACTTCGGTATTCGCTGCCCTTTCCAAGGTATGGGGCAGTTTGCAGGGACTGTCGGGGCCTTGGTGCGCTCCCGGTCCCACCCCGGCGCCGACGAGACGACGCCCGCGGCAATCATCCTGGAGAGGACCCCAATGTCCGAGTTCGCCTACGAGAACATCCTGGTCGAGGTGCGGGGGCCCGTGGGCCTGATCCGCCTGAACCGTCCCAAGGCGCTGAACGCCCTGTCGGACGGCCTGGTGACCGACCTGCAGGACGCGCTGGACCGGCTGGAGGCCGATGATTCCATTGGCGCCATCGTCGTGACGGGCAGCGAGAAGGCCTTCGCCGCCGGCGCCGACATCAAGGAGATGCAGTCCAAGACCTATATGGACGCCTACCTGGGCGACTTCATCACAAAGAAGTGGGGCCGCCTGGCCACCTGCCGCAAGCCGACCATCGCGGCGGTCGCGGGCTATGCCCTGGGCGGCGGATGCGAACTGGCCATGATGGCCGATATTCTGCTGGCCGCCGACACGGCCAAGTTCGGCCAGCCTGAAATCACCATCGGCACCATTCCTGGCGCCGGCGGCACCCAGCGCCTGACCCGTGCCATCGGCAAGGCCAAGGCCATGGAGCTGGTGCTGACCGGCCGCATGATGGACGCGGCGGAGGCCGAGCGGGCGGGTCTGGTGGCGCGCATCATCCCGGCCGCGGAGCTGGTGGATGAGGCCATCAAGGTGGCGGAGAAGATCTGCGGCTATTCCCGCCCCGCCGTGATGATGGCGAAGGAGGCGGTGGATCGCGCGTTCGAGCTGACGCTGGCCGAAGGCCTGCGGTTCGAGCGCCGGCTGTTCCACTCGACCTTCGCGCTGGAGGACCAGAAGGAAGGCATGAGCGCGTTCGCCGAGAAGCGTCCGCCCCAGTTCAAGGGCCGGTAGCGCCTCCATTCGACATCAGACGACGGCGACGCGGAACGGGAGACGACCAACCCAGGGAGGACGGCATGGCGGCGGCGGAAGGGCCGGGGCAATGGGGCGACCGGTGGATTGGCACGCAACGGATAGCGGCGGCCCTGCTGGCCCTTGTCGACGCCCTGCACCCCTGGCGCATCTACCTTCTGGTGCCCTCGCCGATGCGTGCCGAGGGTGCCGCCGGCCACTTCCTGATCGTCATTGATGACGAGGCGCCGTTGCCCTGCTGGGACGGCAACCTGGCGCTGGCCACCCTTGGCCGCCTGGACCTGCCCGCCGCCGTCACCGTCCTGTGCATGGGCGACTTCCGCAGCGCCCTGCAGGTCGATGGCTCCATCGCCCAGCGTATGGTGGAGGAGGGCGAACTTCTCTTCGCCGCCCGGTCCCCCTGGAAAGACGGGGAAGTTCGCCTGAAAGCCTAGAGTTGATTTTCACCAGATACTTGGACGCCGTTTCTAACACTCAAGGTGAGAGCATGCGTAGCGCCGCCAAACTGGGCCCCGCGCGATCCTGGGATGAGGAAAGCCTGGCCCAGCTGATCGCCATGAACGCCGCCGGGCAGGGCGACCGGGAAATCGCCCAAGCCCTGGGCCGCACCGTCGCCTCCGTCCAGCACAAGCGTCACCTGCTGCGCCTGGCAACGCCGGTGGATCATCGCCGCGGCCGGCGCATGCGGCTGGAGGGAACGGCCGTTCCCGCCTAGAGCAAGATGCGATCAGCCATGATCGCGTTCCGCTCTAGGCGGGCCGGCGGGCGACCAGGACGAAGGTCGCGATGCCACTCAACACCGCCACCGGGATGATGCCCATCAGCACGTCGGCGCTGCTACCGCCGCTGGCGATCAGCTGGCCGGCCAGCAGCGGCCCGGCGACGGAACCCAGGCGGCCAGCGGCGACGACGGCGCCCACGCCTTGTCCGCGCACCTCCGCCGGGTAATAGCTGGGTGCCAGGCCATAAATCAGCGCCTGGGCGGCCAGCACCGCTGCGCCGGCGACAGCGGCCACGGCCATGAGGAAATTGGCCTCCACCCCGGCGAGGCCGGCCAGGGCCAGCGTCAGGGCCAAGAAGATGACGATCACGGCCAGCCGGCGGTCCACCCGGTCCATCAACTGGCCGGCGATGCCGGAGCCGCAGGCGCCGCCCATGTTGAAGACGATCTGCACGCCCAGCACCAGGGTGCGGGGCAGGCCGCGCGACAACAGCAGCACCGGCAGCCAGTTCAGCAGCAGGTACAGGACCAGCAGCGCGAAGAAGGACCCCAGCCACAAGGCGCCTGTGTCCACGCGTCGCCCCGAGGCGAACAGGGCCTGAACGATGCCCTGGCGCGGGGTATCCGCCGCCGGCGCCACGCAAAAGGCCGGCAGAGCCACGGCCAGGATGGGCAGCAGCGCCAGCGGGGCGACGCCGCCCATCCAGAACACCGTCTGCCAATCGCCGTGTCCGCCACGCAAGGCCATGGCGGCGGCCAGTGCCCCGCCCAGGGGCATGCCGGCATAGATGACGGCCACGGCGCCGGCCTTGCCCCGCTCCGTGCTTTCCGAGGCGATGGCGATCAGGTTGGGAAAGGCGCCGCCCAGGCCCAGGCCGGTCAGGAAGCGCGCGGCCAACAGGCTGGGATAATCCCAGGTGAGCGCCGTGAGGCAGGAGAACAGGCCGAAGACGCCCAGCGACAGCATCAGCGCCACCTTGCGCCCCTTAAGGTCGGAGACGCGGCCCCCCACCAAGGCGCCCACGATCAGGCCGGCGATGGCGGCGCTGAACACCAGGCTCATCTGTGTGGGGTCCAGCTGGAAGGCGGGACCCAGCCGGGGGGCGGCCACACCGGCCGACTGCAGGTCGAACCCTTCGATGGCGGCCGCCAGGAAGCACAGCCCCATGGTCAGGCGCTGCGCACCCGCCGGCATCCCCGCAGGTCCGGCCGACCCGGCCATCGGCAATGTTTCGCCCATCCCGTCCTCCGCCGTTGTTCTTTAATGGCGTTTCGCATCAGATTTAGCTTCGATCTGATCCGTCCGCTAGGCAGGTTTGAAAATCCGCCGTACCACCTGGGACCAAAAATACACGACCGTATGCGATCAGCCGATCGGTTAGGCTGCCGGCATGGGGACACGAAGGCTTGAGATCATGACGTTCACGATAGACCGCACCGCCAATCCGACCGACGACGCCACGCGCGCCCGCATCCTGGAGAACCCCGGCTTCGGCAAGGTATTCACCGACCACATGGTGACGATCCGCTGGACGGAGGGCCAGGGCTGGCATGATGCCAAGGTCACGGCGCGGGTACCATTCGCGCTCGATCCGGCGGCGGCCGTGCTGCACTACGCCCAGGAAATCTTCGAGGGCATGAAGGCCTACCGGGCGGCGGATGGCGGCGTGACGCTGTTCCGGCCCGACGCCAACGCCAAGCGCTTCCGGGACTCGGCCGAGCGTATGGCCATGCCGCTGATCCCGGAAGAGCTGTTCCTGGAGGCGGTGGAGCAGTTGGTGCGCATCGACCAGGCCTGGATCCCCGACAGCGAGGGCGGCAGCCTGTACATCCGCCCCTTCATGTTCGCCAACGAGGCCTTTCTGGGCGTGCGGCCGGCGTCGGAGTACATCTTCTGCGTCATCGCCTGCCCGGTGGGCGCCTACTTCAAGGGCGGGGCCAAGGCCATCACCATCTGGGCGCCGGAGAACTACACCCGCGCCGCCCCCGGCGGCACCGGTGCGGCCAAGTGCGGCGGCAACTATGCCGCCAGCCTGATCGCCCAGCTGGAGGCCAGCAAGCACGGCTGCGACCAGGTGGTGTTCCTGGACGCGGCGGAGCATCGCTGGATCGAGGAGCTGGGCGGCATGAACGTCTTTTTCGTCCGCGACGACGGCAGCCTGCTGACCCCGCCGCTCAGCGGCACCATCCTGCCCGGCATCACCCGCGACAGCATCATCCAGCTGGCGCGCAGCCTGGGCCACACGGTGGTGGAGCAGCCCTATACCCTGGCGCAGTGGAAGGAGGATGCCGCCACCGGCCGGGTGCGCGAGGCCTTCGCCTGCGGCACCGCCGCCGTGCTGGCGCCCATTGGCACCGTGCGCACGGCCGAGGGCGACTTCGTCATCGGCAATGGCGAAGGCGGGTCTACCACCGCCAGCCTGCGTGAACGCCTGGTCGGCATGCAGCGCGGCAGCCAGGCCCCGCTGGTGGATGGCTGGATCCGCCGAGTGATCTAAACCCAGTCCGATCAGGCGGGCATCCGGCTGCGGGTGCCCGCCTTCGGCTTTTCCGGGGCGGCCTGGCCCGGCAGGCGCCGGGCCACGGACCGCGCCACCTCCTCCGCCTGAATCAGCACTTGGGGCAGGCCCATCAGCTCGCCGAAGGTGGCGCGGGCCAGGGGGCCGGCCACCCATAGCGTCTCATCCGGAACGCCGCGCACGTCGATGACGCGGCTCTGCTCGTCCACCGCGATGCCCAGGCCCAGCGCGTCGGGATGAAGCCGTCCTGCCGACACCAGCGGGGCCAGGGCGGGAACGGCGTCGATCAGATGGTCGTGCGCCGGCCCGGTGGCAACCACCACCGCGTCCACCGTGCGGGTCAGGGTGGGGCCGCCCCGGCGGGGACGCAGGGTGACATGCACGCCATCGGCGTCGGCCCGGATGTCGGCCAGGCTGGCCGCCAGGATTTCCAGCTGCCCCCGCGCTTCCAGCTCATGGATCGTCGCCTCCGGCTGCGGGGCGATGCGGTAGCGGTGTGCGTCCCAGAAGGGGCGCAGGTGGCGCAGCACCTTGCGTTTCTCAGGCAGCGGCAGCGCCTGCCAGATGGCGCGGGCGTCGCGGCGCACGGCGTCCAGCACCACCTGCCACGGCTTGCCCTCGAGCTCCGCCGCTTTCACCGTGGCGCGGATGCGGCGCAGCAGGGCATGGGCCGTCACCTCGGGCCGGGTGGCGAAGTCGCCCACCAGATCGCCCGCATCCAGGGCGTGGCCGCGCGGCGTCAGCCCCCGTCGGGAGAAGACGGTGATTGGGCCCTTGTGCCCCCCGGCCTCCAGCGTGGCCAGGATGTCGGCCATGGTCAGGCCCGAGCCCACCACCAGTACCCGGGCATCGGCGTCCAGGTCCTCCAGCGCGCCGGGCGCCCAGGGGTTCGCGATGAGGCGTGGGTCGTCGCCCAGAGCCTCCTCCAGGATGCGGGGCGGGGACGGTGGCGGATGGCTGGTGGCGATGATCACCACGTCGGCCACCAGGCGGCCGCCATTCTCCAGCGCCACGGCATAGCCGAAGGATTGGCCCGGCGGCGCGTCACGGGGGATGGGGGTGATGGATGTGGCGCGCTGCTGCACATGGCGGATGTGGGCGGGCCCGTCGGACGCCGCCTGTTCGCGCACCAGTCCGTCGAGATAGCGCCCAAACTCCAGCCGGCTGGAGAAGATATGACCGCCCTTGACCAGGGCCTGCGGATCGGTGGCCAGCACGCCGGAGCGGCGCAGCCAGCGGTCGAAATGGCCCATGTCGGCGGAAAAGGCGCTCATGCGCGCGGCTGGCACGTTGATGCGGTGCTGCGGGTCGGGGGTGGAATAGGCCACCCCGCTCCCCAACAGCAGGCGCGGCTCCACGATATCGATGTCCACCGGCACGGGCGTGCTGCGGGCCAGGTGCAGGGCGGCGACGGCCCCACTGAACCCGCCGCCCAGTATGACGACGCGGGAGGCGGTTCTTTGGTGGGGCGCATCACCCAGGGACATGTGGAACCCGATCAAGTGATACCGGTTGCAGCGATGCCGTCTATAGGGCGGCGGCGGTCAGGCTGTCGGGAGCCAGAGTGTCAGGGGCCAGCGATTGGTTCAAGGCGGCACGTAGTTGCCTTTTGTGAACTTCAAAAGTGATCGTTGCGCGTCCAGGGGCGCTCTCTTCTAGACGGCGCCCAGGATGCGGCGTTCCAGCTCCGCGAGGCGGGGGGCGCCGGTGGCGCGGGCACCGCGCGGGATATCGACGGTGATGTCCTCGGCCACGCGGCCGTCGCGCAGCACCAGCACGCGATCGGCCAGGGCCACGGCCTCCGCCACGTCATGGGTGATGAGGATGGCGGTGAAGCCGTGCTGGCGCCAAACCCGGGTCAGCAGGCGGTGCATGTCGGCCCGGGTCAGGGCGTCCAGGGCGCCGAAGGGTTCGTCCAGCAGCAGGATGCCGGGCTCCGTCACCAGGGCGCGGGCCAGGGCCACACGCTGCTTCTGCCCGCCGGACAGGACGTAGGGCCAGTCGCCCGCGCGATCCGCCAGGCCCACCTCGGCCAACAGCGCCTGGGCGCGCTCCTTCCAGCCGGGGCCACGGGCGATGCCGACATTGCTCAGCACCCGCTGCCAGGGCAGCAGGCGGGCGTCCTGGAACAGCAGGCGCACGTCGGGCTGCAGGCCTCGGCGGGCCGTGCCGTCGATGCGGATGGTGCCGCTGGTTGGGCCGTCCAGCCCGGCGATGAGGCGCATCAGCGTGGTCTTGCCACCGCCCGAGCGGCCGACGACGGCGACGAACTGACCGGCCGGGATGACCAGGTCCAGGCCCTTCAGCACGCTCACGTCGCCGAAGGCCTTGGTGACGCCGTCGAAGGCCAGTTCCAAGCCCTTGCCGGTAACGGTAGCTTCGGGCTGAACTTCGGGTGGGGGCGCGGCGCGCAGGGGGACCATCATGCCGCCTCCAGCCCGGTATGGAAGGACGGATTCCACTCCAGCGCCCTGCGCTCCAGCCAGCGCGACGCGATGTCGGCCAGCTTGCCCAGCAGGGCGTAGACGATGATGCCCAGCAGCACCATGTCGGTCTGCAGGAACTCCCGCGCGTTCATGGTCATGTAGCCGATGCCGGAGGAGGCGGAGATGGTCTCCGCCACGATCAGGGTCAGCCACATGATGCCCAGGGCATAGCGCAGGCCCACCAGGATGGCGGGCAAGGCGCCCGGCAGGATGACGCGCAGGTAAAGGGCCACGGGGCCAAGGCCATAGACCCGTCCCATCTCCACCAGGCCCCGGTCAACCGAGCGGATGCCGTGGAAGGTGTTGAGGTACATGGGGAACAGCACGCCCACGGCCACCAGGAAGACCTTGGCCTCCTCCCCGATGCCGAACCACAGGATGACCATGGGAATGATGGCCAGGTGCGGCACGTTGCGCAGCATCTGCAAGGAACTGTCCAGGATGTCCTCGGCCAGGGGCAGGGCGCCGTTGATCAGCCCGAGGGCAAAGCCCAGGCCGCCGCCGATGACCAGGCCCAGCACGGCGCGTTCGGCACTGATGCCGACGTGGTGGGGCAGGCTGCCGTCCTTCAGCGTGGTCCAGAAGGCGACGGCGATGTCGCTGGGCGCCGGCAGCACGCGGGCCGACAGCCACCCCGCCTTGGCCGCCACCTCCCACACCGCCAGCAGGGCGAGGGGCAGCAGCCAGGGGACCAGCCCCCGGCGCAGGGCTTTCGTCCTGGTCATGATGCCGATGCCTGGCGCAGGGCGGCGGTCTCCTTGGGCGCCGGGGGCAGCGTGTTGGCGATACGCTCGCCAAAGGGGCCGTGGTTGGTGGCCTCGCCCTTGTCCCGGCCATTGCCGGGGGCCAGCGGCAGCAGGGGGAAGACCAGCTCCGCGAAGCGGTAGGCTTCCTCCAGGTGCGGGTAGCCCGACAGGATGAAGCTGTCGATGCCGACGGCCATGTATTCCTTCATGCGCTGCGCCACCGTTTCCGGATCGCCCACCAGGGCGGTGCCGGCGCCGCCGCGCACCAGGCCCACGCCGGCCCACAGGTTGGGGCTGACCTCCAGCTTGTCGCGCCGGCCGCCGTGCAGCGCCTGCATGCGGGCCTGGCCCACGCTGTCCATGCGGGCGAAGGTCTTCTGCGCCTGTTCGATGGCGGAGTCATCCACGTGCTGGATCAGCTCATCGGCGGCGCGCCACGCGGCCTCGTTGGTCTCACGCACGATGACGTGCAGGCGGATGCCAAAGGTGACCTTGCGGCCCTTGGCGGCCGCGGCGGCACGGACGACGGCCACCTTCTCCGCCACCTGCGCCGGTGGCTCGCCCCAGGTCAGGTATTTGTCGACCGTCTCCGCCGCCACGTCGATGCCGGCGGAGGATGATCCGCCGAAATACAGGGGCGGGTAGGGCCGTTGCAGGGAGGGGAAGAACAGCCGCCCATCCTCGATGCGGATGTGCTTGCCTTCATAATGCACCGTCTCGCCGGCGATCAGGCGGGTCCAGACCGACAGGAATTCCCGCGTCACCTCATAACGCTCGGTATGCGACAGGAAGATGCCGTCGCCGGCGTTCTCCACCGGGTCGCCGCCGGTGACGACGTTGATCAGCAGCCGGCCGTTGGACACCCGGTCCAGTGTGGCCGCCATGCGGGCCGAAACGGTGGGCGACTGCAATCCGGGCCGTACCGCCACCAGATAGCGCAAGCGCTCCGTCAGCGGGGCCAAGGCCGAGGCGATGACCCAGCTGTCCTCGCAACTGCGCCCGGTGGGCAGCAGCACGCCGTAGTAGCCCAGGCTGTCGGCCGCCTGCGCGATCTGCTTCAGGTAATCGAAGCTGACGGCGCGGGCGCCGTGGGTGGTGCCCAGATAGCGGCCGTCGCCATGGGTGGGGATGAACCAGAAGACGTTCGCTTCCGTCACCGGTTCGGCGGGGTGAAGGGGGGTGTCGCTCATGACTTCGATCCGGGAATGGCGTCGGAGACGCGGATGGGCTTGGGGATCAGCCCCAGCTGGTGGAAGGTGTCGGCGATCTTCTGCTGGGCAGCGATCACCTCGGGCGTGATGGGCTGCACGCCGTAGCCCATGCGGGCCAGCGCCGTTTCCAGCACCGGCGCCGGGATGCCCACCTGCGGACTCAGGCGCTGGGCCACGGCCTTCTGGTCGCCCTTGGACTGGGCGTCGATGTCGCGCAGGGCGGCCAGGATGGTCTGCACCACCTGGGGCCGGCTGTCGTTGAAGCCGCGTTCGGCCAGGTAGAACTGGTGGTTGGCCACCAGGTTGCTGCCGTCGGGGCGCACGCCGTCCAACAGCACCCTGGCCTGGGTGGCGGCGGCCGCGGCGGCGTAGTAGGGGTCCCAGATGACCCAGGCATCGACGCTGCCCTGCTCGAACGCCGCGCGGGCGTCGGCCGGCGCCAGGTAGGTGGGCTGGATGTCGCTGTATGCCAGGCCCGCTTCCTCGAGCGCCTTCACCAGCAGGTAGTGGACGTTGGAGCCCTTGTTCAGTGCCACCTTCTTGCCCTTCAGGTCGGCCACGCTTTTCAGCGGGCTGTCCTTGGGCACCAGGATGGCCTCGCCCTTGGGCGCCGGCGGTTCCACGCCGACATAGACCAGGGGGGCGCCGGCGGCCTGGGCGAAGATGGGGGGCGCTTCGCCGGTGATGCCGAAGTCCAGCGCGCCGACGTTCAGCGCCTCCAGCAACTGCGGGCCGCCGGGGAATTCCCGCCATTCCACAGCGACGCCTTGGGCTTTCAGCTGTTCGTCCAGCTTGCCGCTTTCCTTCAGCAGAAGCAGGGTTCCGTATTTCTGATAGCCGATGCGCACCGGCTTTTCCGCTGCGGATGCCGCGCCAATCCCCAGGGCCAGGACTGCAGCCAGGGCCAGGCGGCAAAGGGCGGAATAGGCTTTACCCATCATGGTCTCCCGCAAATCCACACTTAACGATGCGCTATTTAACGACCAATGTGCGTTATTTTACGATCTGCGCTGAGGCTAAATTAACGATATATTGAGAGTCAATCTGTATAATTGACTGCAAAATTATGTTGAATAAGGAAGCTATGCGCTGCGGCGGCTTGACAGGATGGCGGCAGGATGATCACCATCCGCCCATGGTCACGACGCTGCCCCTCTGCTGCACGTATTACGCGCCCTCCTCATAGGAGCGGCGTTGTTCGACCATGTTGAAACGATGCCGCCGCCAAGGCGGCAGTCGTTTCCCAAAAGCGGTTTCCTCCTTGGTGGCGGTCCCACCTTAGGAACACCGCTTCATGGATACCCAGGACCTACCCCGACATGATGTCCGCTCCGCCGCCCTGCAGGTGTTGCAGGCGCGTGGCTACATCCATCAATGCACCAACCTGGACGGGCTGGACGCGGCCTTCGCCGCCGGTGTGGTGCCGGTCTACATCGGCTTCGACGCCACGGCCGACAGCCTGCACGTCGGCCATCTGCTGCCCATCATGACGCTGCGCCGCCTGCAACGGGCGGGGCACAAGCCCATCGTGCTGATCGGCGGCGGCACCACCCGGGTGGGTGACCCCAGCTTTCGCGCCACCGAACGTCCGCTGCTGAGCGAAGACCAGATCGCCGCCAACATCCAGGGCATCCGCCGGGTGTTCGAACGTTTCCTGACCTTCGGCGGTGGCCCCATCGATGCCGTCATGGTGAACAACGCCGACTGGCTGGACCGCCTGGGCTACATCGACCTGCTGCGCGACATCGGCCGCCACTTCTCCGTCAACCGCATGCTGTCCTTCGACAGCGTGAAGGCGCGGCTGGAGCGGCAGGATCCGATGAGCTTCCTGGAATTCAACTACATGATCCTGCAGGCCTTCGACTTCCTGGAACTGCACCGCCGCGCCGGCTGCCTGGCGCAGATGGGCGGGTCGGACCAATGGGGCAATATCGTCAACGGCATCGATCTGGTGCGCCGGCTTGAGGGGCGGGAGGTCTTCGGCCTGACCACCCCGCTGCTGACCACCGCGTCCGGCACGAAGATGGGCAAGACCGCCGGCGGCGCCGTCTGGCTGAACGCAGACCGGCTGCCGCCCTACGACTACTGGCAGTTCTGGCGCAACACGGAGGATGCCGACGTCGGCCGCTTCCTGCGCCTGTTCACCGATCTGCCGCTGGAGCGCATCGCGGAACTGGAGGCGCTGCCGGGGGCGGAGATCAACCAGGCCAAGGAGGTGCTGGCCAACGCCGCGACCGCCCTGGCCCACGGGCCCGAGGCCGCCCAGGCCGCCAATGAGACCGCCCGCCGGGCCTTCACCGGCACCAACGCCGAGGGCCTGCCGGCGGTGGCGCTGACGGGGGAGGAGGTGCCGGACGGCGCCCTGGTGGTCGACCTGCTGGTGCGCGGCGGCCTGGCGGCCTCGAAAGGGGAGGCGCGGCGCCTGATCGCCGGCGGTGGCGTGCGGGTCGATGGGGTGGCAGTGGCGGACCTGGATGCCCGCATCGTGGCGCGAGCTCTGCCGGTGCGCCTGTCGGCGGGGCGCAAGCGCCACGTCCTGGTGCGCGGTGCCTAGGGTGCAAAACGGTGGGTGCCCAGGCGATCCCTTGCGCCCACCGTTGCCCTTAGGCACAGTTCACCCGGGTAAGCACTGGGGCGTTGGGGGCGTCATGGGCAAGCGGGCGGTCATCACCTTTCTGGCGGTCGTGTTGGGAAGCGGCGGGGCGGTGGCCGCGGAGGCGCCCGTGCCCGGTCTCACGCCGGCGGACTGCCAGGCGCCCACCTCGGCCTCCTTCCAGGCGCTGTGCGCCGATCCCGGCCTGCGCCAGTTGATCGACAGTGTTCAGGATGTGCCCTATGTCCGCCTGGGCCGTGCCTGGACGGTGGACGAGGCGATGTTCCAGCGCTGCGATGCCACGCTGGACGCCCGCGCCTGCCTGGAACGGGAGTACAGGGTGAAGATCAAGGCGGTGCAGGCGGAATCGGCCAAGCGCGCCATGGCCTACGCCCCCGATGGCAGCAAGGCCGACGCCAAGATGCTGCTGGCCCGCATCGCCGGCATCTACCGTCACCCGGTCAAGACCGCCGACAGCATCCACGGGGCGGAGGACGTGCTGCAGGTGACGCCGGTGGCGGATGGCGCCGCCTACCTGGACATGCGCCTGTCCTTTTATAACGGGCAGAGTTGCACCCTGACCGGCATCGCGGAATACAAAAAGATCGGCAGCTTCGTCTTCCAGGATCCGGCGCCCACACAGCGCTGCCTGCTGACCATGACCCTCAGCGGCGATGAGGTGGGCTTCAGCGATCCCACCGGCGCCTGCGCCAAGTTCTGTGGGGAGCATGCCAGCCTGACGGCGGAAACCTTCGTGCTGAAGCAGAAAAAGAAGCTCCGCGCCCTACCGGCCGCGCAGCAATCCCCGGCGTACCAGGAAGCCCTGCAAGCCTACCAGGCGCGCCACGCCACGGCCAAGGCCACCCCCTGACGGCCAGTCCCCGCATAAAACTTGCCGTCACCCGCCCGGCGGGCGGGATAACGCAAAAACATTCCGCCGTCGGCCGGTATTATCTCCCCCTGACAACAGGGCGCCTGCGACAGGGGGACGACGATGACCGGGAAAGCCACCGGACGTAAAGTGGGGGGCCTGCTGGCCGTGCTGATGTTGGCCACATCCATGCCGGCATTGGCGGACGCGCCGACCGTGACCCACCACACCACCACGCTGAACGGCCACAAGCTGGCCTACACCGCGACGGTGGAAGGGACGGACGTGAATGACGCCGCGGGCAAGCCGGGCGCGCACCTGGTGAGCTTCGCCTACACCGTGGAAGCCAAGGACGCGGCAAAGCGGCCGGTGACCTTCGTCTTCAACGGCGGGCCCATCACCGCCTCCCTCTGGCTGCACCTGGGTGTCATGGGGCCGAAACGCGTGGCCGTGCCGGATGACCTGAAGGCTGATCCCTCCACCTTCACGCTGGTGGACAACCCCTATTCGCCGCTGGACGCCACCGACCTGGTGTTCATCGACCCGGCCTCCACCGGTTTCAGCCGCGTGGCCGAGGGCGTCGATCCCAAAAGCTATTTCTCGGTGAAGGCGGACGGGCAGGAGGTCACTGCCTTCATTCAGGCCTGGCTGGCGCAGCATCACCGCGAGGGTTCCCCCGTTTACCTGCTGGGTGAAAGCTACGGCACCATGCGCGCGGCCGAGGTGGCGGGCCAACTGGCCGAGTTGCCCAAGCCCATCCCGCTGGCTGGCGTGCTGCTGATGGGCCAGGCGGTCAACATCATCGAATACGTGCAACGGCCGCAGAACATCATGAGTTACGTGGTGTCGCTGCCCACCCTGGCGGCCATTGCCTGGTACCACCAGAAGGTGGACCGCCACGGCCTGTCGCTGGAAGCTTTCGTGGATGAGGCGCGGCGCTACGCCCAGAGCGATTACATGCCTGCCTTGTACCAGGGCGGCGAATTGCCGGCGGCGGACCGCGACCGCGTGGCCCAGCGCCTGCAGGATCTGACCGGCATTCCCGCCGCCTATTACCGCGACCATTCCCTGCGCATCAGCAAGGAGCAGTACCGGGGCGAATTGCTGAAGGACCAAGGCCTGCTGCTGGGCCGCGCCGACGCGCGCTATGCCGCCCCCATCACCGACAAGGGCATCGGGCCCGATCCGTTCGCCGCGGCCGTCATGCCGGCATTCTCCCGCCTGTTCAAGGACTACCTCCACACCGACCTGAAGGTCGACCGCGCCGAACCCTATGCGGAGATAGCGGAGGTCCAGGGGCTGGACGACTGGGGATGGGGCTTCGCCTCGCCCTTCGCCAACTGGGCCTACAGCGATCGCCTGCTGAAGGCCATGAAGGCCAATCCCAAGATGCGGCTGTTGATCGGCAACGGCTATTACGACACCCAGACCACGGTGGGGGCGGCGGAGCTGCTGGCCCGCCAGGGGGGCTGGCCCGAGGGCCGCGTGCGCCTGACCTTCTATGAGGGCGGGCACATGGCCTACACGGATGAGGGCGCCGCCCGCAAGTTCGGCGCCGACATCCGCGCCTTCGTCCATACTGCACCCTGACGCCGGCGATCCCGGAAATCCACGCCCGCAGGTGCCGCCTGCGGGCGTTTGTTTTTTGGCTTTGCGACAGGCACCGGCTTAGCGTGCGCATTCAGGGAAAATCTATTCCTCGATCCAGGATCGACGGCATTGGAAATGCCATCTTCTGACAGTCGAGGGGTGTTCGGTTCCGCCTGATGGTCCTTCACCCGCCTGTGCGGAATGGGCGGCCGACCAGTCCCGGCAGAAAATTTCCGCAGCGCACACCTCGGGAATAAAATTTTCTCCCCACCCGCTTCGACATACGCAATTTGGAAAGAAAAGCCCAAGCGTGGCGGTATCATAAATTATCTTTTTCGACCCCGCCGAATAACAAAATCCCACAAGGATTGGTGGCGGCAGGGGGCGCTCATAAGAACAGGGGGTAGTAATATGCAGGGCAAGAATGGAATCCGGGCGTTGCTCGCCACGACTATTCTTACAACCTTTTCTTTCTGGTCGCTGCCCAGCTACGCCGATGGCGCGGCGGCTGATGACAGCTTGGATGAGCTGCAAGAGATCGTCGTCACGGCGCAGAAGAAGACTGAGCGCCTGATGGATGTGCCGGCCTCCATCGCCGTCGTTTCCAGCCAGTCGCTGCTGCAGGCCAACAACACCCAGCTGCGTGACTTCTACACCCAGGTGCCGGGCCTGAACGTCACGTCCAGCGGCAACGGCCGCACCACCATCGCCATCCGTGGCATCACCACCGGTGCCGGCAACAACCCCACCGTGGGCCTGACCATCGACGACGTTCCCATCGGCTCCGCCACCAGCGGCGGCCTGGGTGACGCGGTGGTGCCGGAAATCGATCCGTCCAGTCTGCAGCAGATCGAAGTGCTGCGCGGACCCCAGGGCAGCCTTTACGGCGCCAGTTCCATGGGCGGCCTGATCCGCTACGTGACGGCGGCGCCCAACCTGACCGAGACCTTCGGCCAGGTGGCGGTGTCCGGTTCCAGCGTCGCCCACGGCGGCGAGGGCGGCGGCGGCCGCGCCTACATCAACGTGCCCATCGTCGAGGACAAGCTGGGCCTGCGGGTCAGCGCCTTCGCCCGCATGGACCCGGGCTACATGACCAACGCCAACAGCGGCCAGACGGAAATCAACGTCAACCGCACGGAAGGCGGCCGCGCCAGCCTGCTGTGGCAGATCACGCCCAGCATCAGCTACCAGGCCTCCGCCACTTACCAGCACATGACGGCCGGCGGCTCGGCCAACGAGTACGTCTCGGTGGATCGCGTGCCCACCTATGGCGACTACACCCAAGCGCCCATCGCCGGCCTGAACACCGGCTATCTCGACATGGGTATCTACAACGGCAACCTGAAGGCCGACCTGGGTTTCGCCAACCTGGTGGCCGTCACCTCCTACAGCCACACGGTGTTCAACGGCCCGCAGGACACCACCGGCACCTTCGGCCGTTACCTGGGCTTCTTCTTCCCCGCCCCGGCCCTGCCGGCGTTGGGCACCGGCATCTACAACTATTACCAGACGAACAAGCTCAGCCAGGAAATCCGCCTGGAATCCCAGCCGGGCGGCATGATCGACTGGATGGTCGGCGGCTTCGCCACCAATGAGGACAACCTCAACCGCCAGAACGTCTACGTCGCCAACAAGGCCAACGGCGAGAACGTCGGCTTCCCCGACCTCTACACCGTCTTTGGCCCGTCGCATTACCGGGAGTATGCCGGCTTCGGTTCCGCCACCTATCACTTCGACGACAAGCTGGACTTCACCTTCGGCGGCCGCTTCAGCCGGCAGTTCCAGGAAAGCTACCAGGATGTCGGCGGCGTGCTGCAGGGTGACAACGAGATCACCGACATCCATTCCGGCACCAGCGTCTTCACCTACTCCCTGGGGCCGCAGTACCACATCAACAAGGACATGATGGTCTATGGCCGCGTGTCCACGGGCTTCCGTCCCGGCGGCCCCAACGCCGCCCCGGGTGAGCCCGCCGCCTACAACTCCGACACCACCACCAACTACGAGGTGGGCTTCAAGGGTGTCGTGGTTGATCACCTGCTGACGGTGGACGCCGCCCTGTTCGACATCGAGTGGGATGACATCCAGTTGCAGGCGGCGTCGCCCACCGGCTTCTCCTACGTGCAGAACGGCGGCACGGCCCGGTCGCGTGGTGGCGAGCTGACGCTGACCCTGACGCCCTCGGAAGGGCTGAGCGTGGTGGCCAACCTGGGCTACACCGACGCGACGCTGACCGAAAACATCAAGACCTCGGGCCTGTACGGCCTGAAGGGCCAGCGCCTGCCGTACTCCGCCAAGTTCAGCGGCAGCCTGTCGGCGGACCAGAAGTTCCGCATCGTGGACGGCTTCAATGGCTTCGTCGGCGCCACCGTGTCCTACATCGGCGACCGCTACAGCGTGTTCCCGACCAAGTCCACGGGCCAGCGTTTCTTCATGCCGTCCTACACCACGGTGGACCTGCGCGCCGGCGTCACCCACGACGACTGGAACCTGTCTGTCTACGCCAAGAACCTGGGCAACGAGATCGCCTTCGTCTCCGGCGGCCCGCTGGATACCATCACCCGCACGGGCATCTACTCGGCGGCCATCATCCAGCCGCGTACCTTCGGCATGACCATCAGCAAAGACTTCTGATGACCAAGCCTTGATGGACGCGTGAGTGATGGGGCCGGTCCGGCAGCACCGGGTCGGCCCCCTGTTTTCCGGGGTCGGTAGAAGCAGGCGGGGGCGATGCGGTATTTCAAGACGGGTGGCTTGGCGGCCCTGCTGGCGTTGTCCGCAGCACCGGCGGCCTTGGCGGCAGCGCCCCAGCTGGCCGTGACGTTGAAGCCAGCGGCGGCGGAGGGGGTAGGGCCCAATGGGGAAGGGATCGTACCTTTTGTCGACGTCACGGTTGAGATCCCGGACGTGGCGGTGGAGGCGGGCGCGCCGCTGCTGCGCCTGCCGCTGGTGGCCAACAACGTCAAGAGTGTCGCCGACACGCTGACGGACCTGACGGCCAGAGACGCCGCCGGTCCCGTAGCACTGACGGCCAAGGACGATGCCGACAGGCCGGCCATGGCCTACCGCCACTGGACGGCGGCGCGGGCGGTCAAAGGCGCGCTGACGGTCCGTTACCGCGCCCCCAACACCACCCTGGCCAACCCGCGTGGCGCCGCCCCGCCGCTGGAACTGCGCACCGACGGCGGCGGCTTTTCCGGCGCTGCCGAGACCTTCCTTATCCTGCCGGAGGCGGATGCCAAGTATGGCCTGGCACTGCGTTGGGACCTGTCGGCGGCCGGCCCAGGCGCCGCCGGCGTTTCCAACTTTGGCACGGGTGACGTGACCTCCAGCGGTCCCTTGAGTGCGGACGACCTGGGCGCCACCTATGTCATGGGGGGGGCCATCCACCGCTACCCCGAGGCGCCACCCAAGCAAGGCTTCTTCTCCGCCTGGCAGGGCAGCCCGCCCTTCGACGGCAGGGAACTGATGCGGTGGACGGAATCGCTGTATCACCATTACCTGGGCTATTTCAAAGCGGTGGGCACGCCGCCCTACGGCGTTTTCCTGCGGCCCAACCTGGTGAACGCTGGCGGTGGCGTGGAACTGAACGGCGCCTTCATCGGCACCTTCGACCAGAAGACCGACGTGAAGGACTTCAAGTTCACCCTGGCGCACGAAATGGTGCACACATTCGTGCGGTCGCTGGATGCTTCAAAGGAAGACGGGCCGCAGGGCCTGGCCTCGTCCTGGTTCAGCGAGGGCATCGCGGTCTATTACCAGAACCGCCTGCCGCTGCGCGCCGGCATGATCACGGGTGATGAGTTCCTGAAGGATCTCAACACCACCGCCGCCCGCTACTACACCAACGCCCTGAACGGCACGCCCAACAGCGCCATCCCGGACCGCTTCTGGGCCGACACCCGCATCCGCGTGCTGCCCTACGACCGGGGTGCCCTCTACTTCGCCCTGGTGGATGGCGAGGTGCGCAAGGCCAGCCACGGCAAGCGCTCCCTGGATGACCTGATCCTGGCCATGCTGGACCGCCGCCGCCACGGCCGGCCCATGGACCACGCCGCCTGGGTGGAGATCATCACCCATGAACTGGGCCCGCGCGGCAAGCTGGAACTGGACGCCATGCTGAACGGCGCCCTGGTCCTGCCGGACGACGATGCCTTCGGCCCCTGCTTCACCCGCACCACCGCCCCCTTGCGCCGCTATCAGCTGGGCTTTGATCCCGAGGTGCTGATCCAGCCCAAGCGCATCGTGCATGGCCTGATCCCCGGCTCGGCCGCGGCGGACGCCGGCCTGCGCGACGGGGATGAGATCGTGAAGCCCGTGCCGCAGGACATGATCCAGGGAAACCAGCAGGCCACGCTGACCCTGCAGATACGCCGCGACAGCCAGGTCTTCCCCATCACCTACCTGCCCCGGGGCGAAACGGTGCAGGCCTATCAATGGGCCCGTCGTCCGGATGCGCCGGCCAATTGCCGATAGGGCGGGAACCGGTGCGGTCAGCTTATGCGCGGCTCCGGCGAGATGCCGCATAAACCGACCGTCGGCACCCTGCCGGACCCGGCCATACGCAAAAAAGCACCCGCCAAGTCGAATAGAATTTTGGCATCGCCGGCTTCGGTGGCCTTTCACGCCCGAACGCCTCGCCCGAATAGGAAGTACGCCTTGAAATCTGCCGGTAAATCCGTCGGTCCCGCATCCAACGTCCCGTCCGGCACCCCGTCCGGCGGCGACTTCTTCGCGGCCGCCCAATATTCCGACTGGGTGCGGGGGGCTATGCGCGCGCTCGCCGGCCGGCCCAACGCCATCGCCCTGTACGACAGCACCATCAGCGAACCTTCGGATCTGCTGGCGGGGCTGGTGGCCAAGTCGCTGGTCGCCGTGGATGACGACGGCGCGCCACAGCTCAGCAGCCGCTACGTCAGCGTCTTCGCCAACGGCAACCGCTTCCTGGTCGACGCGCTGTGCGCGCGCTACGACGAGACGCCGGAGCGGTTGCAGACTGTCACCGGCGTCACCGGCGCCCTGCAGCTGATCCTGCGCGCCCTGGTGAAGCCGGGCGAACGGGTGCTGATCGAAAACCCGGGCTTCAAGCTTCTCACCAACCTGGCCCTGGAGGCGGGCGCCGCGGTGGATGAGCTGGACCGGCCGGCGCCGCATTTCGGCATCGACCCTGCCCAGGTGGCGGCCAGGCTGACGCCCGATACCCGCCTGGTCATCCTGACCAATCCGCACAACCCCACCGGCGTGTTCCTGGACCACGCCACCCTGAAGGCTGTGGCGCAGGCGGCGGCCACCGTCGGCGCGTTGCTGGTGGTGGATGAGGTCTACGGCGATTTCGCCCGGCGCCCCTCGGCCGGGCTGGCGGCCAAGCTGGCGCCCAACATCGTCAGCCTGGCCAGCCTGACCAAGGTGTTCGGCCTGTTCGCGCTCAAGTGCGGCTGGATGGTGGCGGCACCCGAGGTGCTGGCCCGCATCCGCGCCGGCCAGCCGGAGGGGGACGTCGGCGTGTCCAAGCTGTCGCACGCCGTGGCCGCCCATGTCATGGAAAACGCCGACACCTTCGACCGGCATTGGCAGGCGGTGATGACCGCCACCACGCCGGTGCTGCACCGCCACGCCGCCGCCATGCGGGACGAGGGCCTGATCGAGGGCGCCGTGCCGGCGGCCGGTTGCCTTTATTTCCCCCGCATCGTCGGGGTGGCGGACACCCTGGCGCTGACCCGTCACCTGTGGAACCAGGTCGATCTGCTGGTGGCGCCGGGCGAGTATTTCGGCCTGGCCGGCCATGTCCGCCTGGGCTACGCCGGTGATGCCGAGACATTGGACCGGGGATTGAGCCGGCTGCACGCCGGCCTGCGGGCCTGGCGGGATCGCTGAGGGAAACGCGGCAACGGGGGGAGTGGGGGCATGCGGGCGGCGATACGGAACGGCATCAGCGCGGTGGCCCTGGCCTTGGCGGGCTGTGCGGCCCATGACCCGGCGATGGCCCCCCCTTCCGGGGTCGCCCAGCAGATCACCCTGGCGGGCAAACCGCTGCGCTACGTGGCCGAGGCCGCGACCCTGGACCTGACCGATGCGCAGGGTGTGGTGCGGGGCCACATCTTCTACGTCGCCTATCATGTTCCCGGACAGGGCGGGCGGCCGGTCACCTTCCTGTGGAACGGTGGGCCTGGTGCCAATTCCACGCTGCTGCATTTCGAGGCCTTTGGCCCGAAGCGGCTGGAGGGCGGCGCCCTGGTGGACAACGCCCAGACCCTGCTGGCCGATAGCGACCTGGTGTTCGTCGATCCCGTGGGCACGGGCTTCAGCCGCCCGGCGACGGCGCAGGATGGGTTGCGTTTTTACAGCACCCTGGGCGACCAGTCTTCCATCACCGACTTCGTGCAGGCCTGGACTCAGCGCCATGCCGATGCCCGCACACCGGTCTACCTCATCGGTGAAAGCTTCGGCGTCTGGCGCGCCGCCGGCGTGGCGGAGGCGCTGGAGAAGCGCGGCCGGCCGGTGGCGGGCGTCGTCCTCATCTCCGGCGGCATTCCCGTGGGGCCGGTGCTGCCCAAGGAACTGGTGACCGCGCTAAAGCTGCCGGGCCGTGCCGCCGCCGCCCAGGTGCACGGCCGCCTGCCGGCCAGCCTGGCGGGGACCAGCCCGTCGGCCACGGCCGATGCCACCCGCGCCTGGGCGGAACAGGTTTACGCCCCGGCTCTGGCCCATCTGGGCGATCTCAGCGCCCAGCAAAAGGCCGCCCTGGCCCAGGATGTGGCCCACCACATGGGCGTGGACCCGTCCCTGGTCGACAGGACCAGCCTGACGGTTTCCTCCCGCCAGTTCCTGAACAATCTGCTGCCTGGCCGTCGGCTGGATACCTTTGACATGCGTATCAGCACGCCGCTGAACCCGGGGGCCGGCCAGGTGGACGCCGAGGAGCCGGGCGCCGCCGTCATGGTGCGCTATTTGCGCGAGACCTTGGGCTATCGCACCGACTTGCCTTACCTGGGGCTGGAGAAGGACACCGATCCGGGGGCCAAGCCGGTGGGCGAGCAGTGGGACTACAATTCCGGGGATACCTCACCGGCCGCCTTCGCCGCCGCCATTGCTGTCGCGCGCGCGGGTGAGGGGCCGCCCGGTGCGGAACCCTGGATCCGCAGGGCCATGGAGATGGACGGCAAGCTGCGCGTCTTTGCCGCCGCAGGGTTGTACGACAGCCTGAACAGCTGTGCTGCTAACGAGATTCTGAAGGCCAAGCTGGAACCGGGCCTATCCGCCCGGCTATCGGTGAACTGCTACGGCGGCGGCCACATGATGTACCGCGACGCTGAGGCGCGGGTGCGCCTCAGCGCCGACCTTGGCCGCTTCATCACCCGCCAGCCCTGACCGGGCCCGGCGGGTAATTTTATTCACTGGAACTGGCGTGGTTTCAGCGGCACGGCGGTGGTGTGCTTGGCCTCCGACAGGGTCACGATGGAGCGGATGTCCTGCACGCCCGGCAGCTTCATCAGGCTGCTGAAAATGAACTGCTGATACCATTTGACGTCCGGCGCCACGACCTTCATCAGGATGTCCATCTCCCCGAATACGGTATAGCATTCAAGGATCTCTGGAATGTTCTCCACGCCCCGGAAAAAGGTCTGGCGTTCCTCGTCCGACAGCCGGGCCATCTTCACCTGGGCGAAGATCTGCATGTGGAAGCCCAGTTTCTCCCGGTCGACGATGACCACCTGGCCCTTGATATAGCCCTCGCCCTGCAGGCGCTGGATGCGGCGCCAGCAGGGGGACTGGGAAATCCCCACCTTTTCAGCCAGTTCCGCCGTGGTCAGTGACGCGTCTTTCTGCATCAGCGTCAGGATTTTCATGTCTATGGCGTCGAGTTCCGCAGCCGGCATATCCTATGTGGTCCCCTGTTCAATCTGGTATCGCCCATGGGGGTCTTCCGCCCCTGTCCGGCATAAATCTACCTGCTTTGAACCGCCTCCGGTAGCGCCGGTTTCGGGGAACCACCGGCCGGCGGCGGCCCAGCGGAGGCCATGAAAAAGGGCCGGGAAAGACCCGGCCCCCGATGTGTCGACCCAGCCGATCAAAGATGGCAGGCGCTGTCCTCCACCCCCTGCACGCGTTCCCAATGCCAGCTGGCTACGGCTTGGCCGCGCGGCAGGTAGGTGAAGCTCCGCTCCTGGCCGTCGCGCTTGACGGTGATTTCCATCTGCTTGGCCGGGTCGTCCATCAGCGCCTGCTTGGGACTGGACTTCACGATCAGGTCGCCTTCCTTCACGCCGGCCCGGGCGGCCGGACTGTCGGCGCGCAGATCGGCCACCACACCCAGGCGCATCTCGTCATAGCCCAAGTCGAAGGGACGCTCCGCCGCCTCCACGGCGCGATAGCAGGGGGCGAATCCGGTGGGCGCGGGCTCGATCAGCTTGCCGGCCACCATGTCCTCGTACTCCTGTCGGGCGCTGTCGCCCAATTCGCGCACCACCATGGCGACCCATTGCTCCAGGCCCACCTTCTCGCCTTTGCGCTGGCGCTCCAGCACCTCTAAGACCAGATCGTCCAGGCTACGCGTGCCGCCGGATTTGGCGCGGATTTCGGCATCGACGCGGGCCAGGTACATGAAGCCCCGGCCGTAGGGCACGCGCTGGGCGCGGGCGTCGCTCCAGAACTTGGCACCGGCCTGGGTGTTGGTCAGCGCCACGTAGGGGTTGCTGTAGTAGCCGGAGGCATGGTCGTTGACCACGCGCAGGAACTTGGCCTGGTCGATCACGCCGGCGCGCCGGGCCAGCACGACGGAATAATATTCGGCCATGCCCTCGGTGTACCAGGCGGTGGCGGGATGCTCCCCGCCGTCCAGCCTGGGCCAGTTGTGGGTCATCTCATGCGCCAGCAGCATCTGGGTGTCGCTGGCGGCGGTGGTGCCATCCACGCCGTAGCCGAACATGAAGGACTTCGCCAGGGCCGTGCCGCCGCCGGCGGGGTAGGGATTGGCCCGGATGAAGACGCGGTAGGGCGCGCCGTCATCCTTGAAGAAATGGGCCATGTAGCCGTAGAGGCGCTGGATGCCCGTGGACAGGTCGTTCATGTCGAACGGCGGCTGGACCAGCCAGTACAGGCCGAAATTGCCCTTCCCCGCCGCCGGCACGCTCTTCACCGAACCGGTGGCGTAGAAGGAGAAGGCCAGCAACTCCGCCGGGGCGACCGTGGACTGGTCGCCTTCGCCCAGGCTCCAGATCCCCCGGGCGCCCTTGGGCATGTCGGACAGATCCCACTTCAGGCTGATGCGGTAGGGCTGCTCCCCCGCCGGCAGGGCCATGAAATAGACGCCTGCACCCATCAGGCCGTCCGCCTGCTGGCGCAGGTCGAACAGCGGGCCGTTGCGCGTGGCGACGCTGACGGCGCGGGGCGGGGTGCCGTACCGCACCACCACGTCGCCCACCGTGGCCCGGCCCACGTCATAGTGGCGGTAGGTGCCGGTGGGCGTCGGCGCTTCATCCGCCATGGTCAGCGGCAGGGGGCCCTTGTCGTCCCGCGCCACGATGGCGCTGGCATCATAGCCCGCCGTGGGGGTGGAGACGATGGTGGTGGGCATGCGCAGCAGGGGCTGGCCGGCGGCCACGCCGGGATGCGCGATGCGCAGTTCCACGTCCATGCGATCGGCCACGCCGCCGCTGGCGTGCGGACGCAGCACGACGTCCAGGGGGGCTGGCGCCTCGGCGGCGGCGGCAGTGAACGTGAGCATGGAGGTGGCCAGCAGGCCCAAGGTCAGTTTTCTCATGGATGGTCCCCACCTGTTCTGTCCGGCCGTATGCCGGCCGCTCGTACGCCCCCGCGTTCCCGCATGATGGCGGACGGCGGCAGGTTTATGTTTTCCCAGTGCCGGCCCCGCACTGGGGC
This sequence comes from Nitrospirillum bahiense, assembly GCF_007828025.1. NCBI lineage: Bacteria > Pseudomonadati > Pseudomonadota > Alphaproteobacteria > Rhodospirillales > Azospirillaceae > Nitrospirillum > Nitrospirillum bahiense. The sequence goes on along the minus strand of NZ_VITO01000016.1, from coordinate 121,188 downwards.
CCGGGCATAGGCTATGCATCGCAGGGACGCTTATTGGAATGTGCGCGGCTTCAGCGGGATGGCCGTGGTGCTCTTGGCCTCCGACAGGGTGACGATGGAACGGATGTCCTCCACCCCCGGCAGCTTCATCAGGGTATTGAAGATGAACTCCTGGTACCACTTCACGTCCGGCGCCACGATCTTCAGCAGGGCGTCCATTTCACCGAAAACGGTGTAGCACTCCAGCACCTCGGGGATGTTCTGGATGCCCCGGAAAAAGGTCTCGCGCTCCTCCTCCGATAGGCGGGCGATCTTCACCTGGGCGAAGATGTGCATGTCGAAGCCCAGCTTCTGCCGGTCGACCAGCACCACCTGGGACTTGATATAGCCCTCGTCATGCAGGCGCTGCACGCGGCGCCAGCAGGGGGATTGCGAGATGCCCACCCGCTCCGCCAGCTCCGCCGTGGTCAGCGAGGCGTCGCGCTGCATGTGGGTCAGGATCTTCATGTCGATGGCGTCCAGTTCCGCGTTCGCCATGGTTTCAATCCTTCTTCAGCAGGGGCCAGGCGGCGGCCAGGTCCTGGACCACATGGCCCAGCGACTTGTAGAGCGTGACCTGCTCCGCTGACTGCCGACCTTCGGCGTGGCCGGCCAGCACCTCCCCAATCTCCGCCACCACATGGGCGTCGTCGATCAGGCCGGCGGCCTTGGCCCGCAGGAACTCCGCCCCCTGGCGCAGCACATGCTCCCGGCAATCGGCGATGAAACGCGACCGGATGACCAGATCATGATCCACCTCCACCGGGCCGGCGATGCTGGAGCCCACGACGTTCACATGCGTCCCCGGCGCCACCCAGGCCCCGTGCAGGATGGGGTCCTTCGCGGCTGTCACGGTGCAGACGATGTCGGCGTCCACCACCGCCTCCTGCGCGCTGGCGGCGGTGCGCACGGACAGGTCCAGTTCCTCCGCTAGCCGCGCGGCGAAGGCGGCGGCGCGGCCGGGGGCGCGGCCCCAGACGGTGATGCGGGTCAGGCGGCGCACCCGGGCGATGGCGCGGGCATGGGTCAGCGCCTGCTCGCCGTAGCCCAGCAGGGCCAGCGTCGAGGCCTCGGGCCGGGCCAGGGCGTCGGTGGCCACGGCGCTGGCCGCCGCCGTGCGGATGGCCGTCACCTCCCCACCGTCAACCACGCCCATGGGCCGGCCGCTGTCCCGGTCGAACAGCACGATGACGCCCTGGTGTGAGGGCAGGCCCTTGTTGAAATTGTCCGGGAACACGGCCACCAGCTTGGCGCCGAAGGGCCCGCCGCCAGAGGGCCCGCCGTTGAGGGCACCGGGCATGACGCCGAACATATGGCCATGGTCCAGAGGCAGCACGCCGCGCGGCAGCTGCTGCGTCTCCCCCTTCGACAGGGCGGTCATTGCTTGGCGCACGAGGGGAATGCAGGTGTCGTAGCCCAGGCGCTCCGCCACGGCGTGCCCGTCGATGATGGGCAAGGGCGACACGGCGGGATGACGGGCGTTCTCATACAGCCAGGCCGTGGCGGCCAGATCCTGCACGGCATGGCCCAGGGACTTGTAAACGGTGATCTGCTCCGCCGACTGCCGGCCTGGCGCCCGGCCCGCCAGCACCTCCCCGATCTCTGCCGCGATGTGATCGTCACCGAGGATGCCGGCCGCCTTGGCGCGCAGGAACTCCCCGCCATGGACCAGCACATGCTCCCGGTGGTCGACGATGAAGCGGCTGGCCGCCACCAGGTCGGTATCAATCTCCGCCTGGGCCGGACCGCTGGAGCCAACGACGTTCACATGCGTGCCGGGGGCGATCCAGTCGCCGCGCAGGATGGGATCGGCGGCGGCGGTGACGGTGCAGACGATGGCGGCACCGGCCACGGCCCGCTGCACGCTGTCATGGGCCTGGGTGTCGATGCCGGTGGCGGCCTGCACCTGGGCGGCGAAGGCCAGGGTCTTGGCGGGGTCGCGGCCCCACACGCGAATGTGGCGCACGGTGCGGATACTGGCCAGCGCCAGGGCATGGGCCAGGGCCTGCCGCCCGATGCCCACCAGGGCCAGGGTGTCGGCGTCCGGCCGGGCCAGGGCGTCGGTGGCGACGGCGCTGGCCGCCGCCGTGCGCATGGCCGTGACCTCCGCCGCGTCGGCCAGGCAGACGGGCCGCCCGCTGGCGCCGTCGAACAGCACCACCAGGCCTTCATGCGCCTTGCGACCCTGGCCATCGTTATAGACGCTGACCAGCTTGGCGCCGAAATAGCCGGGCTGGTCCGCACCGACGAAGGCCGCCGGCATGATGGCGAAGGTGCGGCCGGCGCCCAGGCTGATGAAGCTGCGCAGCTGCTGGCGCACCCGTCCGGTGCTCAAGTCCACCATGGCCTGGCGGATGGCGGAAATGGCCGCCCCATAACCCAGGCCCGCACGGACGGCGGCGGCATCGAAAACGGCAAGGCCGGACGGCGCGAAACCCATAGGTGTCTTCCCTGTCATCCTGTTCCCGAACCACCTTAGGGCAGGGGATGGGGTTTTTCTTTCCGGAGTTCGCAGAAAAGCCGCCGTCGGTCCGGTGGAATTTCCATCGTCCTGACCAACATGAGCAGGTTTTATGCAGAGATGCCGCCAAAGCGGGTGAGAAGCACCGCCGCGCCATCGTCAATGGGGCGGAAGGATAATTCCGGGAACACCCCCTCAGGGCACGTCCATGCGCGGTCTATCCGGCCAACGGATAAAATTTCCCGGGCACCGCCCAAATGCCTGCAACTTCGCCAAAAATGCCCCCGGGGTTTCCGTTAGCATGGGTTTCGGTCAGGGAACCTCTTGGCCAACGGGCGCCTTTTCCAAACCTACGAGTACACGGATGAGAATGACGCGCAGGGACGTGATGCTGGCCGCCGGCACCCTCACCATGGCCGAAGTCGTGCCGGCCGCCGTGGGCGCCCAGACGGCCCCAACCGGCGCGTCCAAGCCGACCCTGCCTACGCGCTTTCCGGACAAGGCGTCCTTTTTCCCCCACGACCTGGTTTATCTCGACAGCGGGTCCCAGCACCCCGTCAGCACGGGCGCCAAGGCCGCCGTCGACACCTATCTGTCCAAGCGCATGCTGGACCCGGCGGCGGCGCACTATGACCTGCCCGACGACGGCGTGCGGGAGAAGTTCGCCCGTCTGGTGAATGCCGACGCCGACGACATCGCCTATGTGCAGAGCACCACGGCGGGGGAGCAGATGGTGCTGCGCGGCCTGGGCCTTCCCAAGTCGGGCGGCCACATCGTCACCGACACGCTGCACTTCTTCGGTTCCTTGCCGCTGTATGAGGAGATGCAGCGCCATGGGGTGGAGGTCACGTGGGTGGAGCCCAAGGACGGCCGCATCCTGCTGGCCGACCTGAAGCAGGCCATCCGCAAGGACACCAAGCTGGTGGCCCTGTCGCTGGTCTCCACCATCAACGGCTTCGAGCATGACTTGAAGGCGGTGTGCGATCTGGCGCATGCCAACGGCGCGCTGGTCTACGCCGACATCATCCACGCCGCCGGCTGCGTGCCCGTTGATTTGAAGGGCAGCGGCGTCGATTTCGCCGCCTGCGCCAGCTACAAGTGGCTGATGGGCGATTTCGGCCTGGGTTTCATCTATGGAACCAAGGCCGCCCGCGCCCAGTTGGCCCGTACCGAGTACGGCTATTACGGGATGAGCGCGTTCAAGCCGCACATCTACCCCTTTGATCCGCCGGGGGAGATGATCGCCGACTACGCCTACGCCGACACGGCGGAGGGCACCTTCGCTCACGGCACCCATGCCCATATGGTGATCGCACAGCTGGACCATTCCCTGGACTATATCCTGGGTGTGGGGGTGGCGGCCATCCAGGCGCATGCCCAGGACCTGATCCGCCGGCTGAAGCAGGAATTGCCCAAGCTGGGCTACAGCCTGATGACCCCGCCCGAGGCGACCACGCCCCTGGTCACCTGCGCCTATGAGAACGCGCGGGAGAAACTGGGGGCCAAGCTGGCGGCGGCCAAGATCAAGATGACGGTCAGCGCCAACCGCTTCCGCGTCACGCCTTCGGTGTTCAACGACCACACCGATATCGACCAGCTGCTCGCCGCACTCGGTCATGCCTAGGTCGTACGTTCAGGTCGCCTGTTAAAAAGAGAGTTTTGGCAGTTGGGTTCATTCAGAAAAATACCGGGCAGGGTGGGGCGGTGACAAGCCTCCCACCCGCCGGAACAGGGACATGTTTACATGCGCATCATCAGTTTGGCTTTGCTGGGCTGCCTGCTGGCCGGCCCGGCCCTGGCCCTGACGGCCGCCCCGCCCGGTGGCCCGGATGAGGGTGGCGCCATGACCAATGGCACCATCGCGGCACCGCCGGCCGGCGTGCAATTCTACCGCCCGGAGACGACCAAGGCGCCCTATTCCCAAGTCGTGCGCGTGGGCGACATCCTCTACGTTTCCGGCCAACTGGGTGTGAACCAGGATGGCAAGGTGGTGGGCGACATGGGCGTCCAGGCCAAGGCGGCCATGGACAACATCAGCGCCGCCCTGGGCCGCGTGGGCAGCGGCATGGACGCCGTCTTCAAATGCACGGTCATGCTGACCGACATGACGCAGTGGGCGGCCTTCAACCAGGTCTATGTCAGCTATTTCAAGCCAGACCAGCTGCCGGCCCGCAGCGCCATGGGCGTCGGTGCCCTGCCGCTGGGCGCGGGCGTCGAGGTCGAGTGCTGGGCCTACGCGCCCAAATAACGCCAGCGGTTCGTGCCGCTGTAGGCCCCGACTGGGGCCGCCGGAGTTTTGCGGGGAGCATCAGCGGACTGCAAAACGAGGAAGCCAAGGGCGCGGATGCGCCCGCCCGGCGACTGAGGGAACAAATAATGGGGATACTATGATGGGCAAACGGGTGCGCAGCCTGGTTCTGAGCCTGATGATGACGGCCGTCCCGGGGACGGCGCTCGCTCAAGGTGCGCCGGTGCCCGAGATCGCGGGCCCCATCCTGGGGCCGGTGACGACACCGCACAGCATCACGCTGAACGGCAAGACCGTGCGCTACACCGCCACCTTCGCGGAGAAGGTTCTGACGGACGCGGCCGGCAAGCCCTTGGCCTCGATCTCCGCCACCGCCTATGTGGCGAGTCCGGTGGTGAAGACCCGGCCGGTGCTGTTCGTCTTCAACGGCGGGCCCGGCGCCTCATCCTCCCCCCTGCATTTCGGTGCCTTCGGGCCGCGCAGCATCGTGAAGGGCGCTGACGGCAACCGCATGCTGGCCGACAACCCGCACAGCCTGCTGGCCGATGCCGACCTGGTGTTCATCGACCCCGTAGGTACCGGCTTCAGCCGGGTGCTGCCCGGCGGCGACGGCCATCCCTACTGGAACGCCGACGGTGATGCGCAGGCGGTGCTGGGCCTGATCCGGGATTGGCTGCGCGACAATGGCCGCGCCGGTTCCCCCGTCTACATCGCCGGTGAGAGCTATGGCGGCTTTCGCCTGGCCACCATGATGAAGTTCGTGGGCGACCTGCCCATCGCCGGCCTGATCCTCATCTCCCCCGCCTTGGACTTCACCGCGACGGCAGAGAATCCCGGCAACGACCTGCCACACATCTTCGAACTGCCGGCCATGGCGGTGACGGCCTGGAAGCATGGCCGCGCCAAGATCGACGCGCAGACACCGGACCAAGTGTTTCAGATCGCCGCCGACTATGCCGAAGGCCCCTACGCCCAGGCCCTGCTGAAGGGCGGCCAGCTGCCGGCGGCGGAGCGCGACGCCGTGGCCGCCCGCCTGGGCGACCTGATCGGCCTGCCGGCCAAGACCATCGCCGACGCCCACCTGCGGATCGGCACCCAAACCTTCCTGGAAACGCTGCTGGCCGATCAGGGCCTGGTGGTGGGCCGCCTGGATGGCCGCGTCACCGGCCCCGCGCCCAAAGACGCGCCCGCCGACCGCCCGGCCGCCGCCAAGGATCCGGCGCTGGGGCTGGGGCGCACCAACGTCATCACCTCCAGCGTCGCCACCGATTATTTCAAGCGTGAGCTGAACGTGCCGGTGGACCGCGACTATGTGTCCCTGACCCTGGACGTGAACTTTGGCTGGAACTTCCAGCCGGCCAGGCGCGAGGACGGGTTCTACCTCAATGCCGCACCCGACATCGCGCCGGTGATGAAGGCGCAGCCCAGGACCCGCCTGCTGCTGGTCGGCGGCTATTACGACATGGCCGTGCCGCTGCTTTCCGCCCGCTACGCCATCGACCGGGCCGGCATTCCTCTTGACCGCGTGACCGTTGCCGCCTTCGATGCGGGCCACAGCCCCTTCGACGGGGAGGCGGGGCAGGTTCGGATGCAGGAGATGATGCATGGCTTCTTGGTGGGGCGCTGATCGCGGGTTTGTTGGGGCAACGGCGATCGGCCTGGTGCTGGCGGTGTCTGGCACGGCATTGGGGGCACAGGCTGGGGCCGCGCAGGCCGCCAGGTCGCACCAGTACACCGGCCTCAGCCTCTCGGGTGACGGCAAGCGCCTGGCGGCGGTCGAGGCCGACAAGGCCGAGGGGGCCGGCAGCGCCGGCCATGGCACCGTGGTGGTGCGCGGCACGGACGGCGCTGTCGCCCTGACGCTGGATCCATGCGCCGCCTGCCGCTATGCCGGGCCCGCTTGGTCACCGGACAACAAGGTCCTGGCCTTCGTCGGCACCTCCGCCGGGCAGGCCATCCTCTATCTGGCAGAGAGCGGGACGGTGCGTCCGCTGACCGCCGTCCAGGGTCTGGCCAGCACGCCGCGCTGGTCGCCGGACGGCACGGAAATCGCGCTGCTGGTCACGGAAAACGCCAAGAAAGAGGCGGGCGCCACCCATGCTGGTGCCCGCCAGGTGGGGGAGCAGGGCGAGGGCGACGACGTCCAGCGCATCGCCATCGTCACGGTCACCAGCGGTGCCGTGCGCCTGGTCAGCCCGGACAAGACCTACGTCTACGACTATGACTGGATGCCGGACGGCAAGGGCTTCGTCGCAACCGCCGCCGAGGGCAACGGCGACAACAACTGGTGGATCGCCAGCCTGCGCGCCTTCGGCCGCGATGGCACCATGCGCGTCATCGCCAGCTCTTCAATGCAGATCGCCTTCCCGCGCGTGTCGCCCGACGGCAAGACCGTGGCCTTCATCGGTGGGCTGATGAGCGACTTCGGCTCCTTCGGCGGCGACGTCTACACCGTGCCTGTCAAGGGCGGGGAGCCCAAGGACGTGACCGCCGGCTATGCCGGCACGCTGACCTCATTGGCCTGGCGGGGCAACCAGCTGGTCGCCGGAGTCACCCTGGGCGGGGAGACGGGCAGCGCCGTGGTCGATCCCGCCAAGGGCACCGTAGCGGAGGTCAAGACCGCCGCGGCCACTCGCACCGCCGGCGATGGCCGACTGGCGCTGGACCGCGCCGGCACCCACGCCGCCTGGGTGGCGGAGGGCTTCGATTTCGGCCCGCGCATCGAGTATGGGCGCCTGGGCGACCTGGTGGCCATCACCCACGACAACGACGGCCTGGCGCCGTTGGTCACCGTCACCAGCCTGAGCTGGAAGAACGACGGCATGACTGTCCAGGGCTGGCTGGTGACACCCAGGACGCCGGTGGCCAATGATGCCAAGCGGCCTATGGTGGTGAACATCCATGGCGGCCCCTCGGCCGCGCATACGCCACGCTTCGTCTGGGGCGACATCATGGCCGCCTTCGCCAAGGCCGGCTATGCCGTGTTCCTGCCCAACCCGCGCGGCAGCTTCGGCCAGGGGGAGGCGTTCACCCGGGCCAACATCCGCGACTTCGGCGGCGGCGACCTACGCGATATCATGGCCGGCATCGACGCGGCGGAGGCGCAAGCGCCCATCGATGACAACCGCCTGATGATCTTCGGCCGCAGCTATGGCGGCTTCATGAGCATGTGGGCCATCACCCAGACCCAGCGCTTCAAGGCTGCCGCCATCGGCGCCGGGCTGTCGGACTGGTATTCCTACTACGGCCAGAACGGCATCGACCGCTGGATGATCCCCTTCTTCGGCAAGTCGGCGTACGAGGATCCGGAGATTTACGACCGGCTGTCGCCCATCCGCTACATCCGCAATGTGAAGACGCCCACCCTGCTGCATGTGGGGGAACGCGACATCGAAACCCCGGTGATGCAGACACGCGAGTATTGGCACGCCCTGCGCGCCATGCGCGTGGAGACCAGCTTCATCGTCTACGCCGATGAGGGCCACGTCATGCAGAAGGCGGAAAACATTGAGGATTTGAACCGCCGCATCATCGCCTGGTTCGACCGGCACATCGGCGGCGCCGGTACGGCCGGTGGCGCCCAGCACTAAGGGCGGATGGGGTGCCGGCGGCGCCGGCACCCTTATGCCGGGACCGGGGCCGTGGCGGCATAGTTTATGCGACACCCGAGTGCTTTCCTCCATATCGGCATAATCTATCCCCCCAGCGCGCGATAGGCTTTCCCCAATACAGGGATCCTGGTCCGGCGGCGCCATCGACGCGCCGGACAGGCTGGGCCGGCAACCGGCCTGATGGGAAGAAGCAGGAGCACCGGGCATGAACACGCGCGTTTCCCCCCGCCATCTGGCGACCATCCTCTGGCTGAACGGCGCTGCCGCGCTGGCCCTGACCGCCGGGACGGCGCAGGCCGCCGCCGTCACCGAAAAGCTGGTCATCGTTCAGAATGGGGAGAACATCGGCACCGTCACTGGCACGACCGACGGCGCGTCGGTCAGCGTTGACTATTACGTCGACGACAACGGCCGGGGCCCGAAGCACAAGGAAGATCTCACCATCGGTGCCGGCGGCATTCCCACCAGCTGGACGGTGGGCGGCACCTCGCTGATGGGGGGCAGCGTCAACGAAAGCTTCAAGTGGGAAGGCGGCCAGGCTAGCTGGACCAGCCAGGCGGACAAGGGGGCGGTGCCGGCGGCCAAGGCGCCGCTGTACGTCGTCAACGACGACAGTCCCTGGGCCCTGGGCGTCTATGCCCGCGCTCTGTTGAAGGCGCCGGGCAACAGCCTGCCGCTGCTGCCTGCCGGCACCATGCGCCTGGTGAAGGTCAAGGCCACCACGCTGGGTGCTGGCAAGGACGCCGTGCCCCTGACGCTCTATCGCATTGAGGGCGTGAACCTGCAGCCGGACTATGTGCTGCTGGACAAGGCGGGCCGCCTGTTTGCCACCTTCGGCGGCCACTACCTGACCATCCGTCAGGGGCATGAGAAAGAGGCGCACGCCATCCAAGCCCTGGGCGCGGAGGCGGAGCGCGCGCTGGCACGCGACCGGCAGAAGGCGCTGGCCCATCGCTACACTCAACCGGTTCGCATCCGGAACGTTCATGTGTTCGATCCGCGCACCGGCACGCTGGGCGGCCTGTCCACCGTTATCGTGCTGCGCGATCGCATCACCGCCGTCATGCCGTCGGACCAGGACCCATTTGGTGGGAATGGGGCCCAACCTGACGACCAGGTGATCGTGGACGGGCAGGGCGGCACCTTGATGCCCGGCCTGCACGACATGCATTCCCACACCACGCTCGATTCCGGGCTGTTCTACCTGGCGGCTGGCGTCACCGAGACGCGGGACATGGGCAACGACAACGCCTTCCTCCAGGACCTGATGCCCCGCATCGAGGCGGGGGAACTGGCGGGGCCGCGCATCACGCCCAATGGTTTCCTGGAAGGCCGCAGCCCCTATTCCGCCCGCTTCGGCATCATTCCGGAAACGGTGGCCGACGCGGTCAAGGCCGTGGACTGGTATGCCGACCGCGGCTATTTCCAGATCAAGATCTACAATTCCATGACGCCCGACTGGGTGCGTCCCATCGCGGACCAGGCGCACAAGCGCGGCATGACCGTCACCGGCCACGTGCCGGCCTTCGACACGCCCGACCGCTGCATCAGGGACGGCTATAGCGAGATCACCCACATCAACCAGCTGATGCTGGGCTGGCTGCTGAAGCCGGAGGAGGACACCCGCACGCCCCTGCGCCTGACCGCCATGGCGCGCGCTGCGGACCTGGACCTGAACTCGGCGCCAGTGCAGGCGACGGTGAAGCTGATGGCGGATGGGCACATCGCCCACGACCCTACTGCCGTCATCCTGGAACGCCTGATGCTGAGCCGCGCCGGCGCGACCCCGCCGGGCGATGTCGATTACCTCGACAACATGCCCATCGGCTATCAGCGCTATCGCAAGCGCACCTTCGTGCCCCTGAAGTCGCCCGCCGACGACCAGGCCTACGTGAAAGCATTCGGTAAAGTGCTGGAGACGCTGAAGCTGTTGCACGACAAGGGCATACGCCTGCTGCCGGGCACGGACGACGTCACCGGCTTCACCGTGCACCGGGAGATGGAGCTGTACACCATGGCCGGCATCAGCCCGGCCGAGGTGCTGCGCCTGTCCACCCTGTCGCCCGAGGAGTACATGGGCCACGGCGATCTGGGCACCGTGGAGCGCGGCAAGCTGGCCGACTTGGTGCTGATCGCCGGCGATCCCACCCAGGACATCCGCGCGGTCAAGAAGCCGCGCCTGGTGATGAAGGGCGGGGCCATCTACTACCCCAGCGAAATCTACCAGTCGCTGAGCATCAAGCCCTTCGCCGACGCCCCGCCGGTAACGGTGCCCAAGGTGATGGAGGGCCCCGGTGATAGCCTGGGCGCGCCCGGCCTGTTCGGCGGCGGCCATGACGATGACATGGGCGACTGAGCCAAGACGCTCCAGCGGCATGAGTTCCTACTCATGCCGCCAGGTTTCTGGGGAGCGAAGCGGACTGGAAACCGAGGATAAGCCAAGCCGGCGGATGCCGGCGCCCGGTGCTTGAGGGAACATGACGATGGGCAACTACAAGACGGCGTTGATGGCGGGCGTAATGCTGGCCTGTCTGGCTGGCAAAGCGTCGAACGCAGCGGAGGCGGGCGGGGGGCCCGCCGCCGCACCCCGCGTGTTTACCTCCGAGCACAGCGGCACCTTCAACGGTCGGAAGTTGCGCTATACGGCGACGGTTGCGGAAACCATCCTGACCAACCCGGCCGGGCAACGGACCGCTAGTGTCTTCACCACCAGCTACATCCGCACCGACGTGCCCAAAGGCACCGTACGGCCGGTGGTGTTCGTCTTCAACGGCGGGCCGGGTTCCGCCAGCCTGTGGCTGCACATGGGCTTCGTCGGCCCCAAGCGGGTGGACTTCGCCGACCCGGTGCACCCGCCGACCACGCCGCCCTTCCACACGGTGGACAACCCCGACAGTCCGCTGGACGTGGCCGACATCGTTCTGATCGATCCGCCCGGCACCGGCTACAGCCGCGTCTTGCCCGATGGCAAGCCGGAGCAGTTCTACGGCACGGCCCAGGATGCGCAGATGACGGTGGACGTGATCGAGCGCTGGACGCGGGAGCATGACCGCTGGAACGCGCCCAAGTACCTGATGTCGGAAAGCTACGGCACCATCCGCGCCGCCGTGGTGGCCCGCCTGCTGGCCGGGGGGCCCATGGCCACGGGCAGCATGGACGGCATGACGCTGAATGGCATCATCCTGCTGGGACAATCCATGGACATGTCGGGCACAGCGGGGGATGACGTGCGTGTCCTGACGGCTCTGCCCACCCTGGCGGCGACCGCCTGCTATCACCACAAGGGCCCGGCCGGCTGCACGGCCGAGAGCCAGGTGGCCGCGGCCAAGGCCTTCGCGGCCGACCGTTACCTCAAGGCGCTCTATGCCGGCAATGCCCTGCCGGAGGTGGAGCGCGAGGCGGTGACGGCGGAGCTGTCGTCCCTGACTGGCCTGCCGCCCGCGGTCATCAAGGCCAACGACCTGCGCATCAGCACCGGGGTTTTCGCCCGTGAACTGCTACAGGGCCAGGAGATTGGCGCTTATGATGGCCGCTACACCCTGCCGCTGGCCGGCAGCGCCGAGGATCCGGTGGCCGACGACCCGGCCATGGGCCAGTACGTGCCGGGCTTCGTCGGCGCTTTCAATGACTACATCCGTCACGACCTGGGCGTGACGGTGGCGGAGCCCTACGAGGCCATTTCCTTCCGGACGGTCAACGCCCGCTGGGACTACGGCAAGGCTTCGGGCGCCGAGACCAACCATGCCAAGGATCTCGCCACCGCCATGCGCCGCAATCCGCGCCTCCGGGTTATGGTGGGGGCCGGCTACTACGATCTGGTGACGACCCTGGGCTCCGCCGCCTATACCATCGCCCACGCCGGCATTCCCCAGGACCGCACGGAAACCCATCTCTACCCTTCGGGCCATATGCCCTATATGGGCAATGAGGCGCGTACCGCGCTGGCGCGCGACGTGCGGACTTTCCTGAGCCGGTAGTGTTCCCTCAATCGCCGGGCGTCCGCGTCCTACAACGGCATGGCAATGCCGTTGACCGAGCACATTTAGGATTGGTTCATTCCCGATGAGCGACAGCAAGGCTGGCCTGAAGCCCGGCGGCTTGAAACAGGGCGTCACCCTGATCGACCTGGTGATGCTGGGGGCGGGCACCGCCATTGGCGCCGCCATCTTCTCCGTGCTGGGACCCGCCACACAGGTGGGCGGCGCCGGCATCCTGGTGGCGGCCGGGCTGGCGGCCTTGCCCATGGTGCTGTTCGCCCTGGTCTACGCCTACATGGCCTCGGCCGTGCCGCGCACCGCGGCCTCCTATGAGTGGCAGCGGCAGTTCAGCCACCCGGTCATCGCCTTTTCCATCGTCTGGCTGCGGGTGTTGAGCAACGCCGTGGTCATGATCGTTTTGGGCCGGGTGCTGATGAACTACCTGGGCATGGTGCTGCCCCTGCCGGCGGTGCCGGTCATCCTGGGCCTGTTCACCCTGATCTTCGCCCTCAACTACCTGGGCGTGGCCGTGGCGGCGCGGGTCCAGACGGTGCTGATGATCATGCTGCTGGGCCTGTTCGCCGTACTGGTGGTCAGTGGTGCCCCGGCGATGAAGCCGGAACTGTTCGTGCAGGCCGTGACCGGCGGCTGGACGCCCATCTTGGCGGCCCTGCCGCTGATGATCCAGCTGTTCCTGGGCATCGAGACCGCGACCGAGGTGGGGGAGGAGGTCAAGAACGCCAAGGTGGTTGTGCCCTGGGGCATCGCCTTGGGTCTGCTGCTGACCGTGGTGGTCTACGTCGCCGTCTCCTTCACCGCCCTCAGCGTCGTGGGGCCGGAGGAACTGGGCCAGGCCAAGGCACCCCTGCTGATGGTGGCGCAGGCCACGCTGGGCCGCTGGGCCACGCCCCTGATCGTCACGGCGGCGGTGGCGGCCTTGATCAAGTCGATGAACGCCATCTTCCTGGTCTATGCCCGCTTCCTCTATGCCATGGGCGCCAGCGGCGTCCTGCCGGCGCCGCTGGGCCGCATCCACCCCCGCTTCGGCACGCCGCATGTGGCCACCGCCGTTGCTTTCCTCGCGTCCTGCACCGGCCTGTTCCTGCCGGACAGCCTGCTGTTCCTGCTGCTGTCCATCAACGTGCCGACGATGATGAAATACTTCGGCTCCTGCCTCGCGGCCTATAACGTGGCGGACAAGCACCCGGAAGTGCGGGCCCAGGCCCGGCTGCGCTTCAGCCCGGGCCTGGTGAAGGCGCTGTCGGCCCTGGGCATGGTGGCCGCCCTGGTCATTGCCGCCCTGGGCTTCGGCACCGACTGGCGGCCCTACGCCCTGCTGGCCATCTGGCTGGCGCTGGGGCTGGGGTATTATTTCCAGACGCGGCGGAAGCGGCTGGCGGCGGCCTAATCCATACGAAGTTCATGGGCTTCGCGTCATGCAGGAGGGGACATGAGTGTCCCCTTTTTGCGTTGACGAGGGACATATTTGTCCCCATTCTTTTTCCAGCCAAGCACCCTACCACAGCGCGAAAGGGGATCAGATTGCCTACAAGGAGATCTAATTGCCAACCAAGCCTCGCGTGCTCAAGAGTGCACTAGTCCGGTTAGGTGCTGAAATTCGCCCGGGCAAGGGCGGCCATCAAGTCGCTGTTTTGAATGGGCGCAAAGCGCACATCCCGAATCATGGCAAGGGCTTTGAGATCAGCGATGTTTTGCTTCTCAAAATTTTGAAAGATCTTGGTCTTTCACGGGCAGATCTGGATCTTTGATTTATGTCCGCGTTACAAAAATTGCGAGGTTCCCTATGCGTTTCCCGATCACTATCGAGGAAGATGGCGGCGTCTACATCGCCTCCGCCCCCGATCTTCCTGGTGTGTATGATCAGGGGGACAGTATTGAAGAAGCTGTCGCCCGTCTTCGGGATGCTGCGGTCGTGATGATCGGCGAAATGATCGAGGATGGTGACGCCATCCCCGATCCTTCACCGGTCAACTCCGACAGGAGTATCCTCATTCCGTCACTGGTCTGGGCCAAGGTCCTGGTCTATCGCGCCATGAGGGCGAAGGAATGGCGCCGGGCCGATCTTCAGCGGGCAATGGGTGTGGACAAGACCGTCATTTCGCGTCTGCTCAATGTGCACCATGCCTCGCGCATGGATCAAATCGATCAGGCCTTGGCTGCATTGGGCGTCGATCTGGACATTCGGACAGCCGCCTAGCCGTTCAGCGCCGCGTTCTCCTCATCCGTGAACAGCCGCGACCGGGTGAGGAAGCGCAGGCCCTCCGGCCCTTCCAGGGAGAACATGCCGCCCCGGCCGGGAACGACGTCTATGGTCAGGCGGGTGTGCTTCCAATACTCGAACTGGGCTTTGCCCATGTAGAAGGGCTGGCCGCCGATCTCCCCCAGCAGGACGTCGCCGTCGCCGGTCATGAACTCCCCGCGCGGGTAGCACATGGGCGCGCTGCCGTCGCAGCAGCCGCCGGACTGGTGGAACAGCAGGGGGCCGTGGCGGGCCTCCAGCCTCTGGATCAGCGCCAGCGCCTCCGGTGTCGCGTCGACCCTCAGCACGGCGGCCCGGACCACCGTTTCCGATGGTCCGGGATCCGTGGAGGCCTGGATGTCCGGGTTGGGAATGGCCAGGCCCGCCATCAGAAGAAGCCCAGGGCGTTGGGGCTGTAGCTGACCAGCTGGTTCTTGGTCTGCTGGTAATGGTCCAGCATCATGGCGTGGTTCTCCCGCCCGATGCCGGACTGCTTGTAGCCGCCGAAGGCCGCGTGCGCCGGGTACAGGTGGTAGCAGTTGGTCCACACCCGGCCCGCCTGGATTTCCCGGCCGAAGCGGTAGGCGCGGTTGATGTCGCGCGTCCACACGCCCGCACCCAGGCCGTACAGCGTGTCGTTGGCGACGTGCAGGGCCTCCTCCTCATCCTTGAAGGTGGTGACGGCCACGACCGGGCCGAAAATCTCCTCCTGGAAGATGCGCATGCGGTTGTTGCCCTGGAACACCGTGGGCTGGACGTAGAAGCCGCCGGCCAGGTCGCCCGACAGTTCCGCCCGGTTGCCGCCGGCCAGCACCTTGGCGCCTTCCTTTCTGCCGATGTCGAGGTAGGAGAGGATCTTCTCCAACTGCTCGCTGCTGGCCTGGGCGCCGATCATGGTGTCGCCGTCCAGCGGGTTGCCCTGCTTGATGGCCTGCACGCGGGCCAGCGCCTTGTCCATGAAGCGGCCGTACAGGCTTTCCTGGATCAGGGCGCGCGAGGGACAGGTGCAGACCTCGCCCTGGTTCAGGGCGAACATGACGAAGCCCTCGATGGCCTTGTCCAGGAAGGCGTCGTCCTGGGCCGCCACGTCATCGAAGAAGATGTTGGGCGACTTGCCGCCCAACTCCAGCGTTACCGGAATCAGGTTCTGCGAGGCGTACTGCATGATCAGCCGGCCGGTGGTGGTTTCCCCGGTGAAGGCGATCTTGGCGATGCGGGAACTGCTGGCCAGCGGCTTGCCGGCCTCGACACCGAAGCCGTTGACGACGTTGAGCACGCCCTTGGGTAACAGGTCCTGGATCAGTTCCACCAGCACCAGGATGCTGACCGGCGTCTGTTCCGCCGGCTTCAGCACCACGCAGTTGCCGGCGGCCAGGGCCGGGGCCAGCTTCCACGTCGCCATCAGGATGGGGAAGTTCCAGGGGATGATCTGGCCCACCACGCCCAGGGGCTCGTGGTAATGGTAGGCGATGGTGTTGTGGTCGATCTCCGAGATGCCGCCTTCTTGCGCGCGAATGGCGGCGGCGAAATAGCGGAAATGATCGGCGGCCAAGGGGATGTCGGCGGCGCGCGTCTCGCGGATGGGCTTGCCGTTGTCCCAGGTTTCCACCGTCGCCAGGGTTTCCAGGTTGTCGTCGATGCGCTGGGCGATCTTTTCCAGGACGCGGGCGCGGTCGGCGGCCGAGGTGCGGCCCCAGTCGCGTTTGGCGGCGTGCGCCGCGTCCAGCGCGCGCTCGATATCCTCCGCGTTCGACCGCGGTATCTCGCAAATGACCTGGCCGGTGATGGGGGTGGTGTTCTGGAAATACTCGCCGGACGCCGGCGGCACCCACTCGCCGCCGATGAAATTGCCATAGCGGCTCTTGAACGAGACCGGGCTGCCATACTGTCCGGGGGCGATCTTGGCCATGTAACGTGTCCTCCAGCTTGTTTTGCGCCTCAGGCGGGCGGTTTGCGCTGGCTTACCAATGGCAAGGGCCGTGCCAACGGCGTTGGCGATTTCAGGAATCCCGCCGGATCAAGCCCTTAATCCATGCCACTTAGGTCGGGTTGCGGGGGCCGCCGATCTGCCCCATGCTTTCCCCCAAAGACCGGCGCCGGACCTGTCGCAACGCGCGACACGTCCGCGACACCTGTCGCGATTATCGGGAGGATCAGCATGGCGAACGCCCCGCAAAGCCTGGCGGCTGTCCTGGCCATGGCACGCGAGCGGCTGGGCGAGGCTGGCGGCCTGGAGGGTGCCTCCATCCCGCCCATCATCGCGCGGTCCTGGCGCCGCTGCGCCGATCGGGGCCTGCGCGCCGACCGACCCGCACGCCAGGATCCGCTGTCACGCGCCGATCTGGCGGTGCTGCGCGAGCGCCACCATACCCTGATGCATCTTGCGACACCCGAGCTGGACACCCTGCACCAGGCCATGCGCGACCTGGGCGGCATGGTGCTGCTGACCAACGACCGGGGCCTGATCCTGGATGCGCGCGGCGACGCCGGCTTTGTCCGCCGCGCCCGCCGCGTTTCCCTCCAGCCTGGCGCCGGCTGGGGGGAGGATGACGAGGGCACCAACGCCGTGGGCACAGCCTTGGCGGAACGTGCCCTGGTGCAGGTGCGGGGGGCGGAGCATTACCTGACCGACAATGCCTTTCTCATCTGCACCGCCATGCCGGTGATGGACCCCTATGGCGCGCTGGCCGGGGTCATCGACTTGTCGGGCGACACGCGCGCGGCCCGGTCGGACAGCCAGGGCACCAGCGCCAGAAGCCTGGCCAGCCTGGCGGTGGCCCACCTGGAACATCGCTGGGCGGCACAAGCGGCGGAGGGGCACGAGCTGGTGGTGCGCCTGCACGCCCATCCCGGCTGGCTGGGCACGCCGCAGGAAGGCCTGCTGGCGGTGGACGATGGCGTGGTGCGCGCGGCCAACCCGGCGGCGCTGGCCCTGTTGGGCCTGGACGCCGCCGCCATCGGCCGCGTGCGGCTGGAGAGCGTGCTGGATGGCGGCCTGGCCCGGGGCGACCGTATCCTGCGCACTGCCGACGGCGGCCGCCCGCTGCATGCCCGCATCACCACGCCGGGCAAGAGCCGTCCCGCGATACGCCGCCCGGCCCATACCAAGGACCTGTCCCCGCCGGCGGCCGCCCCGGACGGCATGCTGTGGGATGCCGGCACCCGGCCGCTGCTGGAGCGCGCCGTCCGGGCGCTGGACGCCGGCATCCCCGTGCTGCTGCAGGGGGAGACGGGAACGGGTAAGGAGGTGTTCGTGCGCGCGGCCCATGCCGCCTGTGGGCGGGCGCAGGCGCCCCTGGTGGCGGTCAACTGCGCCGCCATTCCGGAAGGCCTGCTGGAATCCGAGCTGTTCGGGTACGAGGATGGTGCCTTCACCGGCGCCCGGCGGGGCGGCCATCGCGGCCAGATCCGCCAGGCCGACGGCGGCATCCTGTTCCTGGATGAGATCGGCGACATGCCGCCGGCCCTGCAGGCCCGCCTGCTGCGCGTGCTGCAGGATGGGGAGGTGACGCCCGTGGGCGGCCGCCCGGTGAAGGTGGATTTCCTGCTGGTCACCGCCACCCACCGCGACCTGGCGACATGCGTGGCCGAGGGCACCTTCCGCGCCGACCTCTATTACCGGCTGAAGCACCTGGTGGTGACCCTGCCGCCCCTGCGCGAACGGCCATTGGACGGCATCATCGACGCCCTGATGGCCAGCTTCGGCGCTGCCGAGCGGGGCGTCCGCCTGGCCCCCGCCGCCCGCGACCGCCTGCGCCGCCATGACTGGCCCGGCAACCTGCGCGAACTGGCCAACCTGCTGCGCACCCTGGTGGCCCTGTCGCCGCCAGGGACCTTGATCACCCCGGCCGACCTGCCGCCGGATGTGGTACCGGCCCGCGCGGCACCGGCGCCCAACCTGAAAACGCGGGAGGAGGATGCCATCCGCCAGGCACTGGAGCGCCACCGTGGCAACATCAGCGCCGCCGCCCGGGAACTGGGTGTGCACCGGAGCACCCTGCACCGGCGAATGCGGCCGGAGTGATCCTATAGTCTATCAGCGGGCTATGACCGCCAGCGCCGCCTCCGCCATGGCGCGATAGCCGGCGTCGGAGGGATGCAGGTGGTCGCCGCAGTCATAGTCGGCGCGGATGCGCTCCGGATGGGCGGGGTCGCGGACGGCGGCATCGAAATCGATCACGTCGTCGAAGGCGCCGCTGGTGCGGATCCAGGTGTTGATCTTTTGCCGCACCGCGTCCTTTTCCGGCGTGGCATACCCGGGGAAGGTGGCGCCCATGGCCGGCGTAAGGGTGGCGCCATGCACCTTCAGGTGCCGCGCCCGCGCCCGGTCGATCAGCTGGCGATAGCCGGCGATGATGTCCTCCGCCGTCACCGCTGGGTGGGTGGCGCTGGTCCGCAGGGTCGGCAGGCCGCTCAGGCCCAGATCGTTGATGCCCTCCAGCAGGACGATGTCGGTCACGCCTGGGACAGCCAGCGCATCGCGGTCGAACCGGGCCAGGGCTGATGGCCCGACCTCGCCCCGCAGAACCCGGTTGCCGCCGATGCCGGCGTTGGCGATGCCGATATCGCGCCGACCCTTGGCGCGCAGCAAGGCGGCCAACTGGTCCGGCCAGCCCCGCATCAGCCTGTCCTTGGCACCGAAACCGTCGGTGATGGAATCACCGAATGCGACGATGGTGCGCGCCTGCGCGCCGGCATGGACCAACAGGGCGGACACGATCTCCCGCGCGTCCTCGGCCCGCGCGCCGTTCAGCGCGACGGCCTCGGTCCGGTCATCGCCGGGCAGGATGTCGGTGTGATGGTTGTTGTCCGCCTGCGGCACCGTCACCGGTTGAGGCAGGTGCAGGCTCACCACCAGCACCGCGCCGGCCTCGACCGGCAGGTCGAGCGGATCGCTCAGCAGCGGTGCGCCCGCCGGCACGCGAACGGCGCGGGCGCCATCGAAGGTCAGGGTGCGGAAGGCACCGGGCGACACATGACCCTGGGCGTCGGCCACCGCCACCGTGACATGATCGACCAGCAGGTCCTGCGGCAGGGTCTCGGCCGACAGTCGGACGCGCACTTGGTCGCCCCCGGCGCTGATCCGCAGGGTGTAGCGCACCGTGCCTTGCACCTCCGGCGCCGGCTTCCAGAACGGCAGGGGCAGCTTTTCCGTGGGCAGGGAAGGGCTGGACGCCCAGGTGGTTATCCAGGTGCCGGTATCGGTTGCCCCGGCCGGGCCGCATAGGCCCGTAACCAAGCCAACCGCGAGAAGCGCGGAAAGCATCGTGTGTCGCCGCATCGATGTAGTCCCCCCCTTATCAATCGTTTATTGGCGGCGACTTGGACGGCGCGGTCACTACGCCTATCCTGCCGTCGCAGTTAATAGATGTTGCGTATAACTTTTATAGCGCGCAGTCGCCTGAAGCAAGAGTGAATTGCAACCGATTGCAGAAACCTGTGGGCGTCCCACGCCGGTGGTCAGGCGTCGCTTTAGACTGGGCAGAAGGGCGCCTGGCGGGGCTTTCCTCACGCCCGCAACTGATCCCGGATCGGCAGGCTGCGGATGCGCTTGCCGGTGGCGGCGTGGATGGCGTTCAGCAGGGCGGGGGCGATGGGGGGGACGCCGGGTTCGCCCACGCCGCCCAGGGGCGCGTCGTACTTGGCCGCCGGCATCAGGTGGACGCGGATGTCCTTGGGCGCCGTGTCGATGCGGGTGACCTGATAGGTGTCGAAGTTGTCCTGCTGCACCTGGCCGGCCTTGAAGCTGATCTCGCCCAGCGTGGCCAGGCTGACGCCCTGGGTCACCGCCCCCTCCAGCTGCGCCCGCACCCGGTCGGGGTTGATGACGGGGCCGCAGTCGAAGGCGATGTCGATGCGGGGGATGGTCAGCTTGCCCTGGGCATCCACCGCCACCTGCACGACGGCGGCGGCGTAGCTGGCGAAGCTGCGGTGGGCGGCGATGCCCCGTCCCTGGCCCTTGGGTAGGGGCTTGCCCCAGCCGGCTTCCCTGGCCGCCCGCTCCACCACGCCGCGCAGACGGCCGGTGTCATAGGCATAGGCCACCGGGTCTTCGTTGTAATTCCAGCTGTCCGACAGGTCGGCCGGGTTGATCTGCCGGGCCGGGCCTATCAGGTCCAGCAGGAAATCCTTGGGGTCGCGTCCCGCCGCCTCCGCCAGTTCGGCGACGAAGCTCTGCACCGCGAAGGCGTGCGGGATGTTGGAGACGCTGCGGAACCAGCCGATGCGGGTGTGGCTCTCGGCCTCCGGGTTCTCCACCCGCAGGTTGGGCACGATCCAGGGCGTGTTGACGGCGCCCATGCCCAGTTCCGAGGCGCCTTCATGCTTCACGCCGGCGGTGAAGGTGGCGCCGATGGACGGGGCCACGGTGCGATGCAGCCAGGCCACCGGCTTGCCCTTGGCGTCCAGCCCGCCCTCCAGCCGCTCCACCGACACGGTGTGCAGGAAGCCGTGGTGCAGATCGTCGGTGCGGGTGAAGGTCAGCTTTACCGGCCGGCCATCCATGGCGCGGGACAGCAGGGCCGCCTCCGCGATGTAATCCGGCTTGGACTTGCGGCCGAAGCCGCCGCCCACCAGCGTCTGGTGGACCGTCACGTTCTCAGGCGGGATGCTCAGCACCTTGGCCACCGTCTCGCGCGTCGTCTGCGGCGCCTGGGTGCTGCCCCAAATCTCGCATTTGTCGCCCGTCACCTGGGCGGCGGCGGCCGGCGGTTCCATGGGCGCCTGGGCCAGATGGGGGATGTAGTATTCCGCTGTGACATGCTTGGCCGCCGACTTCAGCGCGCCGTCCACGTCACCCACGTTCCGCACCACCTGGCCGGGGGCGCGGGCCGCCGCCTCCAGCTCCGCCCGGTAGGCGGCGCTGTCATAGCTGGCGTTGGGCCCATCCTCCCAGGTGACCTTCAGCTTCTCGCGGCCCTTCAGCGCGGCCCAGGTGTTCTCCGCCACCACGGCCAGGCCGCCCTTGGGCAGGAAGCCGGAGGGCAGGGGTGCCGTGTTCAGCACCACCACCTTCAGCACGCCCGGCACCTGCAGCGCCTCATCCACGTTGTAGTGGCCCAGCTTGCCGCCATGCACCGGCGGGCGGGCGACCACGGCGTACAGCATGTTGTCCCGCCGCACGTCGATGCCATAGGTGGCGCGGCCGGTGGTGATGTCGAAGCCGTCGACCAGGCCAACGTCGCCCCGGCCGATGTAGCGGAACTTGGCCGGGTCCTTGAACACCAGGGTCTCACGGGCCGGCACAGGCAGGGTGGCGGCGGCCGCCGCCACTTCGCCGAAGCCCAGCCGTCGCCCGCTGGCGACATGCACCAGGCTGTGGTGATCCACCGTCACCTCCGCCACCGGCACACCCCACTGCGTGGCGGCCGCCTGGGCCAGCATCTGGCGCGCGGCGGCGCCGATGCGGCGCAGGGCCTGGAAGTGGTGGCGCATGCTGCGCGAGCCGTCGGTGTTCTGGTTGCCGTAGCGCGCCTCGTCACCCAGCGCCTGGTCCACCTTCACCTTGGCCCAGTCGGCGTCCATCTCGTCGGCGATGACCATGGCCCAGCTGGTGCGCACGCCCTGGCCCATCTCCGCCCGATGGCAGAGGATGGTGAGGGTGCCGTCGGCGGCCACGGCGACGAACAGGCGCGGGTCGTCCTTCACCCCGCCGGGCATGGCGTCGCCGCCATACTTCTTGGGCGTATCCTCCGCCAGGGCGCCGGGGGCGGCCGCAAGGCCGAGCCCACCGGCCAGGACGAAGGTGCCGGCACCCAGGCCCATCAGGACGGCGCGGCGGCTAAGGTTGGTGATGCCGTTCATCACTTCGCACTCCCGCCGCTGGCCGTCTTGCGCTGTACCTCGCCGGCCGCGCGCTTGATGGCGGCGCGGATGCGGGGGTAGGTCGCGCAGCGGCAGATGTTGCCGCTCATGGCGTCGTCGATGGCTTCGTCGCTGGGGTGGGGCGTGTCCTTCAGCAGGGCCGCCGCCGACATGATCTGCCCGGCCTGGCAATAGCCGCATTGGGCCACGTTCAATTCCCGCCACGCCACCTGCACCGGGTGCATGCCGTCGGGGGACAACCCCTCGATGGTGGTGACGGCCACGCCGGACAGGTCGCCCAGCGTCGTCTGGCAACTGCGGATGGGGGCGCCGTCGGCGTGCACGGTGCAGGCGCCGCACAGCGCCTCGCCACAGCCGAACTTGGTGCCGGTCAGGCCCTGGACATCGCGCAGATACCACAGCAGGGGCATCTCTGGATCGCCCTCGAAACGCTGCGCCTGTCCGTTCAGCGTGAACGTGATCATGTAAACCGCCCATCCATTGTCGTGCCGGGCCTTCACCGTTGCGGCGGTGAACAGCCGGCACCCATTCTGCCACCGGTCCCGAAAGAGGGGAACCGTTCTCGGGCGCTGCGGTGGCGCGGCCCAATGGCATCCCTCAATGGCGTCCTATGAGCGAAACCGGAATACGCAACAAGATCAAGGTCGTCATCAGCGCTTTCCCCGGGCGGTATACAGCTTCGGCGCGCATGAGTTGGGGCAGTTGATCCGGCTAGGGTGTGGCCTCCCCGCGGGCTCCCCAGGCCCGTATCCGACAGGGTTTCCCCATGCCGCTCATTTCCAACTGCACTTTCGCCAATCCCCAGGGCGCCCAGATCCCGGCGGAGCCGGCACCGACCGCCGCGCCACCCCTGGCCCCCATGCAAGGCGACCATGTTTTCGGTGACGTCGTCGGCGTCGTCCGCAACGCCTTGTCCGACATCTTCGGCGGCGGTGCCGTCTGGCCGACCCGCATGGCCAACTACAGCGGCATGCTGGCCGAGGTGTGGAACGGCCTGTCGTCGATCGACCTCGGCCATGCCAACACCGGGGCCCCCGTTGTCACCCGGACCGGCCTGCCGGAACAGGACCAGCACGCCCACATGTTCGGCGGCTACGCCAGCCGGCTGCGTTGGCACCTGGCGGAGGTGGTGTGCGCCGGCCACGCCCATGGCGGGGAGGAACGGCGTATCGGCGGCGTCACCACCCGCTGGCGCGGGGAGGTGCTGCACGCCCTGGATGACGTGCTGCGGCACCTGGTGGACGAAACGGCGCTGCTGGCCTACATCCGGGCCCCCAATGCCACCCGTCAGGCCGCCCCCGGCACCATCGTCCACCGGGCCATTCCGCTGGACGAGGCGATCACCCTGGCGGGCCGGACCGCCGGCCCGGGCCAGGCGCAGGTGCAGGCCATCCTCAACCGCTATCAAAGCCTGCCCGGCCTGCTGGATGGCCTGATGCGACGCTTCGAGGGGCCGGTCAAACGCCTGGACCCCAACACCAACGGCTGGACGGTACTGCCGACATCCTGATCGTGCTACAGGTCGAGAGGGCGCGACAGGTCAGGCGCCCTGCATCATCTGTTTGAACGTCAGCTCGATGAACTCCGCCGGGTGAACCAGCTGCAAGGTCACGGAAACGATCATGTAGCCGTTCAGGATGTCCTGCGGGGTCATGGTCGATCCCAGCCCGCATTGGACGCTGAAGGCGTCGCTGGCCTTGTCACCCATCAGGCCACCCTGGCTCCACAGCCCCGTCAGGAAGTTGGAGATCGTGGCCGTGACGGTGACCCAGGTTTGGCCATCATTTGGTGCGAAAACAAACTGTTGCAGGGCAGTCTTGATGGATTGCTCGATGTAGATCAGGGTACGGCGCACCTGGATGTAGCGATAGTCGTTGCTGTTGCCGTCCAGGGTGCGGGCGCCCCATACCAGGGTGCCGCGATTGACGAAGGCGCGCAGGATGTTGATGGCGTTGCCGTTCAGCGGGACGTTGTAGTCCCCCTGCTGCGCGTCGTTCAGAAGCACCGTGGGCGTCGTCACGCCGACCGGCGCCATATTGGCGGGTGCGTTCCAAACGCCGCGACTGGTGTCGTTCGCCGTCCAGATGCCGGCCATGATGCCGCTTGGCGGCGTCACATTCAGCTTCTGCGCCACGATGCCTTCGATCGTGCCCAGCAGGGGCAGGGCACTCAGCAGGGTCTGGTTGGTGGCGCTGATCTGGCTGGCGCTGGGTGCCGTGGCCGGGGGCGTTTCGGGGAAGGCCGCCGCCAGCTGTGCCTGGACCTCGGCCAGTTTGGCGCCGGTGTAGAGGATCGACGCCTCTTGGTTCAGCAGACCCAGCACCACGGCGGCGCTGCCCTGCAGGCAGGTGTAGTCGACGTCACCCGCCGTGATCAGGCTGGTCCGCAGCGCTGGGGCGTAGGCGGCGCCATAGCTGAAGGCATCTGAGGCGGGGGCGATGGCGGTGTAGAAGGCGTCGCGCTGGGCGGCCAGGCCGTCGGCGGTCCAGCTTGCCGGATCGACGGCGCCCGGCAGATCCAGCACGGCCATGCGGTCCTGCAGGGTAGCCGCCTGTGTCAGCATGGCCGTTACCACCGCCCCATAATCGGTACCGGACAGCAAGCAGGCGTCCGGCACCACGGTCATGGTCGGCCCCACCTGCGCGCCGGCGGCCTGCAAGCCGGCCAGCAGGGCGTCCTTGGAAACCCCGCCTTGGCTGTAATCCGCGACCGACACGACGTAGCAATTGCCGCCGCCATTGGCATAGAAGGCTTGGATGGCCAGGTACAGGTTGAAATGCGGTCCGCTGGGGCGGACCGCGTAGTAAGCGGTTCCCTGGCCATTCGGCGGTGTCGCCTGGAAATCGGCCGTGCCCGCGGTCGCCGGCGCCACGTCAAAGGGCTGGGGATAGGCGCCACCGAAATAGGTGGTGTAGTCCGCGAGAGAGCTGAGCGGCACCGCCTGAAGATGGAGCGGCTTTTGGCTCACGGGGTTGCTGGCCCGCTCGGTATAGCCGACAAAGATGGGAACGGCCGTCTGCACCCCGACGATGCTGGGTGGAAAGGCCGAAAGCTCCGTGATGTAGACGCCGGGCGTGGCGCGATTGATCGGGTTGGGCACGGGCGATATCCCCCTTGGTGGCGCATCGCCGGCAGTATGCCCGCCGGCCAACACACGCCCAAGGCGAATATCATCTTAGGGTGGCGGTACCAGTTCGCGCTTGGCTGTGGCCACCACCCGGCGGCTGAGGTCGGCAAGCTGGTCGGCGGCCAGGCGGCTCACTTGCCAGAACAGGGGCACATCCAGAATGGCGCCGGGCACCAGTTCCACCAGCCGGCCCGCCTCCAGATGGCCGCGCACCAGCTGGGCGGGGTTCATGCCCCAGCCCATCCCGGCCAGGGCGCCATCGACGAAGCCTTGGGTCGATGGCAGCCAGTGGGTGGGAAGAACGATATCCCGGCCCAGCGTCCGCCGAATCCAGTCATGCTGCAGCCGGTCCTTCTGGTTGAAGGTCAGCGCCGGCGCCTGGGCCAGCGCATCGGCCGTCACCCCGCCCGGGAAATGGCGCGCCATGAAGTCCGGGCTGGCCGTGGCGTGATAGCGCAACGCGCCCAGGGCGGTGACGCGGCAGCCTTGTATGGGCTTTTCCAGCGAGGTCACCGCCGCCAGCACCCGGCCGCGCCGCAGCCAGTCGGCGGTGTGATCCTGGTCGTCGATAACGATGTTCAGCAGATGGTCGCAGCCCTGGGTGAAGGCGGCGGCCGCCGCCAGGAACCAGGTGCCCAGGCTATCCGCGTTGGCGGCGATGGCCAGGGTCACGCGCGGCACCGGTGCCGTTGGATCGACTAGGCCCGGCAAATGGGCTGTCAGCTCCCGCTCCAGCAGGCTGACGTGGTCCATGTGGCGGCATAGCCATTCGCCCTTTTCCGTGGCGGTGCAGGGAATGCCCCGCTCGACCAGCACGGCGCCCAGCCGCTCCTCCAGCTGCTTCACACGCTGGGACACGGCGGAGGGGGTGACGTTCAGCGCGGCGGCGGCCTTCTCAAAGCTGCCGGTCTGCACCACCAGCGCCACGGCGCGCGCCGCCGGGTAATCGATCATGGCTAAGTTTCGCTAAATTTGGATTAGGTGATTTAATTAGCCTAATCCTGGGGCGGCGCTTATCACAAGGCCCAGCCACCTCTGGGATTTCGCCTTACCACCATGAATATCTCGGTTTACATCGCGGGCCTGAGCATGGGGCTCAGCCTCATCGTCGCTATCGGCGCGCAGAACGCCTTCCTGTTGCGCCAGGGCCTGCGTGGCCAGCACGTCTTCGCCGTGTGCCTGGCTTGCGCCCTGTCCGATGCGATCCTCATCGGCGTTGGCGTGACCGGATTCAGCACCGCCGCCGCCTGGCTGCCCTGGCTGGACCCGGTCATGCGCTATGCCGGTGCCGCTTTCCTGGCCTGGTACGGGGCCAAAAGCCTATGGTCGGCCTGGCGCTCCACCGGCGCGCTGACGGCAGGCCCCCAGGCAGAGGGGCAGGGCTTGGGCAAGACCCTGCTGGCCTGCCTCGCCATCACCTGGCTGAACCCGCATGTCTACCTGGACACGGTGGTCCTGCTGGGCACCATCTCCACGCAGTTCGACGGCTTCCAGGCGTCCTTCGCCGCCGGGGCCATCACCGGTTCCTTCCTGTTCTTCTTTTCGCTGGGCTTCGGCGCCACCCAGCTGCGCCCCATCTTCGCCCGCCCCGCCGCCTGGCGGCTGCTGGAGGGCGTCATCGCGCTGGTGATGTGGGGCATCGCGTTCAGGCTGGTCACGGGCAGGTGACGCCGGGCGGGAACCCTGCCGCCGCTGCCTCGTTGTATCTCCCACCAGCTGGAGGAGGCCGCCTTTGCGTACCCTGACACCGATCGATGTGTGGGAAGCCCCTTCCGTCCGCCGCACCATCACAACGGTGGACGAGGCTTCCAACTGGCTGATCTACCGTTGGCCGGAAGCCCACCTCAACGATCCCGCCCGCCAAGCCGCCACCGCCGCGTGCCTGGCCGCCCTGGACGGGTCGGGTGAGGCAGAGGCCGCCCGCGCGGCCTTCGTCACCGCCGCTGAGACCGCCCACATACTGGCGGAATGATCTCAAACTGGTTCCAACGGCCCGGGCGGCCGCTGGAACCGGCCCGCCCCTACTTGGCGTGCAGCGCCTTGACCGCGTTCAGCATCAGCTGGACATGCTGGTCGGGATTGTAGTCCGTGTAGCTGGCGACGACCTTGCCGTCCTGGCCGATGACGTAGGACGTGCGGTTGGAGACGGCGGAATTGCCCTGGCTCTTGGCGTCATACTCGGCGGCGATCTTGGCGTCCGGGTCGGCCGCCACCATGAATTTGTCCCGGCACTCCACCGAGGAGAACTCGGCCACGCGGTCGATGTTGCCGGCCGTGATGCCCACCACGGTGGCGCCGTATTGCTTGAACGTCTCCGTCGCCTCGGCGAACTCATGCGCCTCCACGGTGCAGCCCTTGGTGAAGGCGGCGGGGAAGAAGTAAAGCACCACCGGCCCCTTCTTCAGCGCGTCGGTCAGCGAGAAGGTCGACGTCTTGCCGCCCAGGGCGCCCTGGGCGGTGAAGGCCGGGGCCGCGGCGCCGTTGGGCAGGGCCGCCCAGGCCGGAGCCGTGAACGCCAGCGAGAGGGCGGCGGCGAGAACGATCTTGCGCATATGATCTCCAGAGAGTTTATCGGGGCGCGTCCGCCCCCGGGTTCGTGGCCAGACCCTACGTCATCGCGGGCGTGGACGCGGGGCGGTCTTTTGCCTCAGGCGTGCTTTGGCCGCCGCTCACACGATCCCGGCCAACCCCCGGGCGGCGGCGACGAAGGTGTCCACGTGCGCCGGGTCGGTGTTCCAGGCGGTCACCAGGCGGATGCAGGCGCCATCCCAGCGGTAGAAGTGGAAGCCGGCGGCCTCCAGGCCAGCGATCATCGGCTCCGGCATCACGGCGAAGACCTCGTTGGCCTGCACCGGGCTGCGCAGGCCAACGCCGGGCAGGGCGTCCAGGCCCTGGGCCAGGCGCGTCGCCATCGCATTGGCGTGGGTGGCCAGGCGCAGCCACAGGCCGTCCGTCAGGTAGGCGTCCAGCTGTGCCGACAGGAAGCGCATCTTGGAGAACAGGTGGCCGGCCCGCTTGCGACGGTAGGCGAAGCTGTCAGCCAGGGCCTTGTCGAAGAAGATCACCGCCTCCGCCGCCAGGGCGCCGTTCTTGGTGGCACCGAAGGACAGCACGTCCACGCCGGCGCGCCAGGTGATGTCGGCCGGGGCGCAGGCCAGGCTGGCCACCGCGTTGGCGAAGCGGGCCCCGTCCATGTGGACGCGCAGCTTGTGCGCCCGCGCCACCTCCGTCAGGGCCATCACCTCGTCGGGGGTGTAGACGGTGCCGGACTCCGTCGTCTGGGTCAGGGTCAGCGCGGCCGGCTGCACATGGTGGACGACGCCGGCGCCGCCCTTGTCCAAGGCAGCCTTCAGCGCCATCGCGTCCAGCTTGCCATGGGGGCCCGCCAATGGAACCAGCTTGGCGCCGCCGGACATCAGCTCCGGCGCGCCGCACTCATCCACCTGCACATGGGCCTCGTCATGGCAATAGACGGCGCCGTAAGGCGGGGTCAGCACCGACAGGGCCAGCGCGTTGGCGGCGGTGCCGGTGGCGACGGGGAAAACGGTGACGTCGCACTCGAACAGCTCGGCCAGGTCCCGGGTCACCCGCGCCGTCAGCGGGTCGCCGCCGTAAGAGGGCTGCGCGCCCTCATTGGCCGCGGCCAGGGCCGCCAGGATCTCCGGGGCCGCGCCCACCACATTGTCGCTCATGAAGTTCATGGGGGACCGTCTCGCCTATTGCTGGATGTCGGGTGATGATCGGGGCCGGCGCGCACGAAGAGGAAGCAAAAAAGTATGGAAGAGCCTAATGCTGCCGTGCATCGCTGAAATATTGGGCAGCCGCCGCCGGCCCTCATTCCAGCGCCGTTTTCCTGACAGGGGCCATTAAATCTCTGTCATGTAGGGCGATTACGCTGGTGGGCGGCCGGCCGGTGTGACCGTAATCACGGCGTCCGGGGAACCTGCGGGCGCATCGTCTGGTTGGGTTCAGGCACCCCACCTGTGGAAGCCCCAACTGGGGAAGATGGGGTGCCCGATGAAGTGGTTCCAGTAACGACCGCGATCTGGACCTTTCCGGTACTGGGCTCCAGCAGGACGATCTGCTGGGCACCGCCGGGAAGGGCGACCTGGACGGCCAGGCGGCTGCCCACGCTGGTCATGGCTTCGATGCGGCTGCCTTCCGGCAGTTTCAGCAGCGGGGCCAGGGCCTCGGGCGGCAGGGCTGAAGCGGCGGTTGTGCCCGCAGTGGTCGCGCCCAGGGTCGCCGTATCAGGATGGCGGCCGAAGGCGCGGGGGTGGTTCGGGTCGGTGGCACGCCGCCAGACCTCCACCCCGATGAAGGTGAAACCGGCGACGATCAGTACGCCCATGATGACGAGGAAGGTCTTTATTGTCCGCACTTGCTTCAACCATCTGTGCCGCCCCGGGCCAGCCTGCCGACCCTGCCGTCGCGCGTTTCAGCGCCATGGCGGGTGAGGGCGGGGCTGACCGCCTGGACCTTGGCGCCCCGGTGGTGGATGGCGCGGATGATGAGGAACTGGAGGGCGAGGAGGCGGGTTGCACCCTTATCGCCGTCACCATCCCCGACACCGCGGCCCGCGACCGGTTGGACAAGGCCCTGGCCCAGCTGGTGCCGGAGGCCGCCGGCCTCACCCGCTCGCGCTTGCAAGCGCTGATCGGGGAGGGGCGCGTGGCCTTGGATCAGCCGGGCGGCCAGACCATAGACGACGCCTCATACCGGGTCAAACCCGGCCAGGTGTTCCAGATTGCCGTGCCCGCGCCCGAGCCGGCCGTGCCGGTGGCGCAGGACATCCCGCTGACCATCGTCTTCGAGGACGATGACCTGCTGGTGATTGACAAGCCCGCCGGGATGGTGGTGCACCCCGCTGCCGGCAACCCGGACGGTACGCTGGTGAACGCCCTGCTGTTCCATTGTGGCGAGCGGCTGTCCGGCATCGGCGGCGTGCGCCGGCCGGGCATCGTCCACCGCCTGGACAAGGACACCAGTGGCTTGATGGTGGTGGCCAAGACCGACCGTGCCCATGCCGGCCTGTCGGCCCAGTTCGCCGATCGCACCCTGTCGCGCACCTACCACGCCGTCGTCTGGGGCTCACCGGCGACGGGTGAGGGGGAAATCGAGGGCAACATCGGCCGCCATCCGACGGATCGCAAGCGCATGGCCGTGGTAAGCAAGGGCGGCAAGCCGGCGCTGACCCGCTGGCGCACGCTGGCCCGCTACGGCCTGCTGGCCGCCCATGTGGAATGCAAGCTGGCCACGGGCCGTACGCACCAGATCCGGGTGCACATGGCCCAGATCGGCCATCCGCTGGTGGGCGATCCGCTGTACGGCAAGGCCCGCCCCACCGGCGCCCTGGGCGCCCGGCTGAAGGAGGCGACGCCAGACGCGCAGGCCCAACTTCTCGGTTTTCGTCGCCAAGCGTTGCATGCGAAGGACATCGCCTTCCGTCACCCGGCCAGCGGTGACATGGTGGCCTTCACCAGCGACCTGCCCGCCGATCTTGCAGGGCTGATCTTTAGTTTAGAATGATTTTAAAGTGTGGTCGGATACGAGTCAGAGGCGTATACTGATCAATGTGTCACCCCAACCCCGTCCGGGGGGCTCCATTTGAGCATCCGGTACGGGGGGACCGCCCGATCCCCGGGGGTCCTTAACCGTGAAAGGTTGTTGACCATGGCCACCTTGCCCGCCATCCCCGCCGTCAGTTCGGAATCGAGCCTGTCGCGGTATCTTCAGGAAATCCGCCGCTTCCCCATGCTGGAGCCGGAGAAGGAGTTCATGCTGGCCAAGCGCTGGCAGGAACATGAGGACGGCATTGCCGCCCACCAGCTGGTGACCAGCCATTTGCGCCTCGTTGCCAAGATCGCCATGGGCTACCGCGGCTACGGCCTGCCGTTGTCCGAGCTGATCTCCGAAGGCAACGTCGGCATGATGCAGGCGGTGAAGCGCTTCGACCCCGATCGTGGCTTCCGCCTGGCCACGTACGCCATGTGGTGGATCCGCGCCGCCATCCAGGAATACATCCTGCACAGCTGGAGCCTGGTGAAGATGGGCACCACGGCCGCGCAGAAGAAGCTGTTCTTCAACCTGCGCAAGCTGAAGGGCCAGATGCAGGCCATCGAGGACGGCGACCTGTCACCGGAGACGGTGACCGCTATCGCCACCAAGCTGGACGTGCCGGAACAGGACGTCGTGTCCATGAACCGCCGCCTGGGCAGCCCCGACCACAGCCTGAACGCGCCCCTGCGCGTGGATGGTGAGGGCGAGTGGCAGGATTGGCTGGTGGATGAGACCGAAAGCCAGGAAATCCGTCTGGCCGACCGGGAAGAGCTGGGCAAGCGCAAGGCCCTGCTGGCCGGCGCCATGAAGGGCCTGAACGACCGCGAGCGCCGTATCCTGGCGGAGCGTCGCCTGCGCGACGACCCGACGACGCTTGAGGACCTGTCCCAGGAGTTCGGCATCAGCCGCGAACGTGTGCGCCAGATCGAGGTGCGGGCGTTCGAAAAGCTTCAGAAGGCCGTGAAGAACGCGGCGCTGGAGACCCATTTGGCCTAATTCTGGTGAGCGATCACCCCAGGGCAAGTGGCAGTTGGACGGAACGGCGGGGCCCCCGGGTCCCGCCGTTGTTTTTGTGGGATTTGGCCTCAGTGGCGCAAGACCAGGATGGCAACAAGCGCCAAAATTGGGGCAATTAAGGCCCCAGCCACGAGAAGTCCCGCGCCCCACGCGGTCTTGGCGTCCTTGGTGAAACGGATAGGCTCCGGTTCCGGTGGCAACGGCAGCCGCCCGCACTGATCATGATAGCGTCGTAGCAGATCAGATAGTGCCGTCCGATTTAGCGCGAAGTCATCCGGGATGAAGAACCAACTTTTATCGAAGCGACCCTGGTCCGCGACAGCATCACTACGCCGCCGAATAAAAATGCCTGCGGCCTGAGATTTGTTTCCCATGACGCGCATCATCATAACGGTATCGTCCCAAGCGCAGACCGCTACCTTCCGACCTTGAATCAAGGTTACTCCATCCACGTCGATGACCAGCTTAAGCCACCCTGGCCGAAAAACGCGCAGCCCATGGATGCCCCAGGCCGCGAACGCCACCATGCTCAACTTCACCCAAGCGGCTTGGGCCTGCGGAAAATCAAGCACGATCACAAACGCCATGACCAGGCTGGCGAACAAACCGGCCAAGTAACTGCGGCGTCCACGACGCAGGACAACATGCGCGGCTGGAGAGGCATGTGTGACAGGCATTCGGTGTCCTCAGGTGATGCTTAATGAGACCAGAAAGAATGCGATGACGGAACTGGTGAACTTGCCGCATGCATGGCGCATTCGCGAGAAGAGATTTGGCCCGACCCTACCGAGGTGGGACGTGCAATGGCATTTTGCTCGGTCACCGGATTTTTCTCGAACGCGCGTCAAATCAAACGGATATCGCTGCCACCGGCTGTTTCTCGGTGTATTTGATTTCCCTCACTTTTTGGCCCCCCCGGCTGCCTGCTTCGGATTAATGACCTTTTATTAACGAACGGCCGCTATCACATAGGCTCCGCGTTGATGAACCGTGCAGCCTGAGATCGATAATGAGCCCTAGGGCCGACGTTGACAGCCTCGATATTGGGTACCGGCGCCTGTCGGCCGGGGAGATCGAGCAGGCGCTAACCCTTCATCTGCGCTACCTCCAGGGGCAACGGGGCGGGGCACGGGCCAGCCTGAAGTTCTGCGACCTGTCCAACGCCGTACTGCGCGGCCGGGTGCTGGCCGGCGCCGATCTGACCGGCGCGCGGCTCAGCGAGGCCGACCTGTCGGAGGCCGATTTGCGCTCCGCCTGCCTGTTCGGGGCGGACCTGCGCCGCGCCACGCTGGAGCGCACCAACCTCACCCGGGCCGATCTCCGCGGTGCCGCCTTCCGTGGGGCCAGCATGCAGCGGGTTGTGATGGTGGAGGCCGACTTGCGCGACGGTCATCTGATGCGCAGCAAGGACGGCGAGCTGACGCCCAATGTGCAGGGCAACCCTTCGGCCGAGCTGGCGGAGGCGTCCATGACCAAGGCCGACCTCAGCCACGCCAAGCTGTCCAACGCCTTCGTCGTCCAGACCGATCTGCGCGACACCGACCTGCGCGGCGCCATCTTCGTCAGGGCGGACCTCAGCGGTTCCGACCTCACCGGCTGCAACCTGGAAGGGGCGGACCTGTCCGAAGCCAACCTCAGCGGCACCAAGCTGGACGGCGCGGTGCTGACCCGCGCCTTGCTGCGCAGCGCCAACCTGTCCAAGGCCAGTCTGCTGGGCGCCCTGCTGGACGATGTCGACCTCTCCATGGCCAACCTGACGGGTGCCGACCTGGTGCGCCGCCTGGACGATATTGAGGGCACCATCGGTGAAACCCTGCGCCAGCACCGCTTGTGGATATTGAGTAACGGCGGCAAGGGAAAGCGCGCGGACCTGTCGGCCACCGACCTCAGCGGCCAGGACCTGTCCAACCTGAACCTGTCCGCCGCCATCCTCAGGCAGACAACGCTGAAGGGCGCCAACCTCAGTGGCACGGTGCTGGCCATGGCCGATCTGTCCATGGCCGACCTGCGCGGTGCGGAGCTTGCCGGCGCCGATCTGCGCGGCGCCTGCCTGGAGCGGGCGACGCTGAACGAGGCCAACCTGGCCAATGCCGTGGCCTGTCCCATGGATTTGCGCAACGGCCACGAATGGCCCACCAATTTCAGCAAGGCGCGCCTGGTGCGGGTGAACCTGGCGGGTGCCGACCTGACTATGGCCCGCCTGGAAGATGGTGACCTGACCCAGGGGAACCTGCGCAACGCCGTCCTGGCCGGCGCCTGCCTGACAGACGCGACCTTGACCATGGCCGACCTGCGCGGGGCCGACATCCGCAACGCCGACTTCCGCGGCGCCAGGAATTTTTCAGTTGAAGCCTTGGCCGTCTGATCCGGTTAGGATGGCGCCCATGACAGACGAGATACCCCCCTCCACGGCCGATCGCCGCCAGGCCACACGCCTGTCCGGCGACGCGTACCCGTTGCGGGTGGGCCGCCACCAGGCCCGCCTGGTCGACTGGTCGGCCAAGGGCATCGGCCTGCAGGTGCACGGCGGTGTCGAGGATATTGTCCCGGGCCAGGCCCTGACCGTCAGCATCCATAGCGAGGTCACCAACGGCGTCGCCCTGTTCCCGATCGTCGTGCGACGGGTGGATGTGGGGCGGCGGATCATCGGCGCGGACTTCCTGGCCGACGCCGAGGACGCGCCCGACTTCCTGGCCCGCCTGCTGGCGGCGTCGGCCGCCCCCGATCAGACGGCCTGACCACTTCACGCCCCGTTTTTCACAGGCGTCGCCCTCCGACGGATTTCCCGGCGCGGAAGGGGTGTGTCTCCCGGCTAGCCTCCCTGAAATTTCAGATTGTCAGCGATATTCAGGCGCAGGACAAATCCGTCATTTGCTCCGACTGCTTTCCAGGGAATCGGCAATCAGGCCGGGCGATCCATCGTGGCCAAGCGGGATTGTATGGTCCAGCCCCGGCGAAGTTACTGACAGGTCAGATGACGGAACAGGCCTTTACGAACCATCGGTCCACCGCTAGGATGGCGCCCGTGTTGCCGCCATCACTGCCGAAAGCATCAGTTTCGGAGGTCAAACGCCCCTCAGCTATGGCGGCGGCCGGCAAAACTGGAAAGAGGCATGTCAAATGGGGAACCCCGCCGCGCCCATCGCCGCTGGCCGTGAACTTGCTGTTGACAGCGCCCTGCGCCATGGCTTGGGCCTGCCCGTGATCGTCCAATGACGCTGCCGATCTTCACTTTTCGCGAAGGGACGGCACCGCTGCTGATCTCCTTTCCCCATGTCGGCATCCAGGTGCCGGGGGACATAGCGTCCCGCCTGCTGCCTGAGGCCCACGGCCTGCTCGACACCGACTGGCATGTTGATCTGCTCTATGATTTCGCGGCCGAGCTTGGCGCCTCTACCCTGGTGGCGGCCTACAGCCGCTATGTCGTGGATCTGAACCGCCCGGCGGATGACGCCAACCTCTATCCCGGCCAGGCTGGCACTGGCCTGATCCCGGAGGTGATGTTCGACGGCACGCCCTTGTATCTACAGGGGCAGGGGCCGAACGAGGCCGAAAAGGGCGCCCGCGTCGCCACCTACTGGCAGCCTTACCACGCCCAGCTTACGGCGGAGTTGGACCGGTTGAAGGACCGGCACGGCTACGCCCTGTTATGGGATGCGCATTCCATCGCGGCGGAGGTGCCGCGGCTGTTCGACGGCCGGCTGCCCGACCTGAACCTGGGCAGCAACGCCGGTGCCTCCTGCGCCGGCAGTTTCGCCGGCGCGGTGTTCCAGGTAGCCCAGGCCAGCGGCTATAGCGCGGTGCTGAACGGCAGGTTCAAGGGCGGGCACATCACCCGCCACTACGGCCGGCCGGCGGAGCATGTCCACGCCCTGCAGTTGGAACTGTCTCAGGACACCCACCTGGCCCCCGGCCTGGTGCCGTCGCTGGATGACGGGCGCTGTTCCCGCCTGCGGCCCGTACTGCGCCAGATGATCGCAACCTTCCTGTCCTCAGCGGCGGCGCATTACGGCACCGCCTGAAGATAGGCCTTTAGTCGATTGATTTATCTCCGGAGTTTCCGTGCCATGTACACCTTGACCCTGGTCCCCGGCCGCCTGACCCTGGCCGACCTGCGCGCCACCCTGGCGGGCCCTGTCCACCTGATGGTCGATGACGCCACCCTGGCGAATGCGGAAAAGTCAGCCGCCACGGTCGATGCCGTCATGGCCGCCGGTCGCACCGCCTATGGCATCAACACCGGCTTCGGCTTGCTGGCCAAGACCCGCATCGGCAATGACCAGCTGTCTCAGCTTCAGCGCAACCTGGTGCTGAGCCACGCGGTGGGCACCGGCCCGTTGCTGGACGACGCCATCGTGCGCCTGATCCTGGTGCTCAAGATTTCCAGCCTCGCGCGCGGCTATTCCGGCGTGCGCGGCAGCGTCATCCGGGCGCTGGTGGCGCTGGCCAATCATGGCGTTTATCCCTGCATCCCGTCCAAGGGCTCCGTCGGCGCCTCGGGCGACCTGGCCCCGCTGGCCCACCTGGTGGCGCCGCTGCTGGGCGTGGGCGAGGTGCGGGTGGACGGTCAGATCCTGCCCGCCGCCGAAGGCATTCGCAAGGCGGGGCTGGAGCCCATGGATCTGGGCCCTAAGGAAGGCTTGGCGCTGCTGAACGGCACCCAGGTGTCGACCGCGCTGGCGCTGAACGGCCTGTTCGCGGCGGAGCGGGTGTTCCAGGCCGCCCTGACCGCCGGCGCCCTGTCGGTGGACGCCGCCCGCGGCTCCGACACCCCCTTCGACGCCCGCATCCATGAGCTGCGCGGCCAGAAGGGCCAGATCGACACCGCTGCCGCCTATCGCCGCCTGCTGGACGGCAGTGCGGTCCGCGCCAGCCACCTGGATTGCGAGCGGGTGCAGGACCCTTACTGCCTGCGCTGCCAGCCGCAGGTCATGGGCGCCTGCCTGGACCAGTTGCGCATGGCGGCCGGCACCCTGTTGATCGAGGCCAACGCCGTCACCGACAACCCCCTGGTTTTCCCCGACACCGGCGACATCCTGTCCGGCGGCAACTTCCATGCCGAGCCGGTGGCCTTCGCCGCCGACCAGATCGCGCTGGCGCTCGCCGAGATCGGCAACCTGTCGGAGCGCCGCATCGCCATGCTGGTGGATCCGCACCACAACGGCGGCCTGCCGGCCTTCCTGGTGAAGGACGGCGGCATCAACTCCGGCTTCATGATCGCCCACGTCACCGCGGCGGCGCTCGCCAGCGAAAACAAGGGCCTGGCCCATCCGGCTTCGGTGGACAGCATCCCCACCTCCGCCAACCAGGAGGACCACGTCTCCATGGCCACCTGGGCGGCCCGCCGCCTGATCGACATGGCCGACAACGCCGCCGGCATCGTCGGCATCGAGGTGCTGGCCGCCATCCAGGGCCTGGAATTCCACCTGCCGCTGCGAACCTCGGAAGCGTTGGAGGCGGCCCGGGCCAAGCTGCGCGCCGTGGTGCCGGCCTATGACCAGGACCGCTATTTCGCCCCCGACATCGCCGCCGCCAAGGCCCTGGTGATGAACGGCGATCTGGGCGCGGGGCTGGAGTTCTAGTAAGAGGGGCGGCATTAGGGCGGCATGAGCGGGAGGGAAGCGGGCCTTGACCACCACTGAGGAACGCCTGAGCGAACGGGCCTATCAGGCCCTGCGCGCCGACATCATGCTCTGCCGCCTGACGCCCGGGCAGCGGGTTAGTGAGGCCCTGCTGGCGGAGCGGCTGGGGTTTGGCAAGGCGCCGGTGCGGACCGCCCTGGCCCGCCTGTGCCAGGAAGGGCTGATGGCGGCGCGGGCGCGCAGCGGTTTCACCGTGGCGCCCATCACGCCGGAAGACATCATGCACTGCTTCCAGCTCCGCCTGGCGCTGGAGCCCATGGCTGGGCGGCTGGCGGCGGGGCGGCTGACCACGGCGCATGTCCGCCGCCTGGTACGGGCCACCACCATCACGGTGGAGCCGGACGACCCCGACCAGCACCGCAAGATCCTGGAGGCCGACCAGGATTTCCACGAGACCATTGCCGAGGCCTCGGGCAATCCGCGCCTGCAGCAGATCCTGCAGAACCTGTACGAGCGTGGGCAGCGCCCCCTGTTCATGGGCATCCCCCAGTCCGAAGGGGCGGCGGCCTACCGGGCCGGCAGCCAACCGGTGCTGGCCGCCCTGATCGCCGGCGATGGCGAGAAGGCGGCCCAGTTGCTGTATGAGCATGTCTATACCGGCCAGAATTTCGTCATCGAGGCAGTGCTGCGCCGATATCCGACACCGGAGGATGAAGGCGTGGATTAAAAATTTGATCGCGTTCGGGGCCCGGGCTGGGACGGGCGTGCCGGAACGTGCTAGGACGGGAATAACGAATAGGACAGGGCCCCGGACGTGCGGCCCACCTGATGGCGCGAATGGGGAAAGGGACGGGTATGGGGTTATGGACGGTCAAGCCGGTCGATGCGCTCATCGCGGCCGGTGAGGGGAAGCACGGGGCCGCGAAGCTGACGCGTGGCTTGGGTACGCTGGACCTGATCCTGGCGGGCGTGGGCTGCACGGTGGGGGCCGGCATCTTCGTCATGACCGGTTCCCAGGCCGCCACCCATGCCGGGCCGGCGGTCGCCATCTCCTTCGCCTTCGCAGCACTGGCCTGCCTGTTCGCCGGGCTGTGCTTCGCCGAACTGGCCACTGTCATCCCCGTGGCGGGCAGCGCCTACAGCTACACCTACGCCACGCTGGGTGAAATCGTGGCCTGGCTCGTGGGCTGGAACCTGGTGCTGGAATACATGATCAGCGGGTCGGCCGTGGCCGTGGGCTTCTCCGGTTATCTCAACGCCTTCCTCGGGCAATGGGGGGTGCATCTGCCCACCAACCTGGCATCGGCCCCCTTGTCCTACTCGGATGAGAAGGGCTTCGAATGGACCGGGGCCTTCATCAACGGGCCGGCCGTGTTCATCATCGCCCTGTGCGGCGTCATCCTCAGCCTGGGCGTCAAGGAAACCGCGCGCTTCAACAACATCTCCGTGGCCATCAAGGTTGGCGCCATGGTGCTGTTCGCGGTGGTGGGCATCTTCTACGTCGATACCGCCAACTGGCATCCCTTCATTCCCGAAAGCACGGGCGATGGCGCCTTCGGCTGGTCCGGCGTGTTCCGCGCTGCCGGCACCCTGTTCTTCGCCTATATCGGTTTCGATGCGGTCTCCACTGCGGCGCAGGAGGCACGGTCGCCCCAGCGCACGGTGCCGCGCGGCATCCTGGGCGGCCTGGCCGTCTGCGTGACGCTGTACGTGGTGGTGGGCCTGGTCATGACCGGCCTGGCGCCCTACACCATGCTGGACGCGCCCGAGGCCATCTTCATCGCCATCAAGAACGCCGGCCCGTCCCTGGCCTGGCTGGGCATGATCATCAACCTGGCCGCCATCCTTGGCCTGGGTTCCGCCATCCTGATCTGCAACTACGGCCAGATCCGCATCTTCTACGCCATGGCCCGCGACGGCCTGATGCCGCCGTCCTTCGCCTCGGTCAATCCGGAGCACCATGTGCCGTGGCAGGCGACGCTGTGGGTGACGGTGGTGGCAGCCATCATCGGCGGCATCGCCCCCCTGGACGTGCTGGGCGACCTGGTGTCCCTGGGCACGCTCATGGCCTTCGCCCTGGTCTGCGTCGCCACCCTGGTGCTGCGCGTGCGCGACCCGCACCGCCCGCGCCCCTTCCGTGTGCCCTACCTGCCGGTGGTGGCCGTCGTCGGCGCCGTGATCTGCGTGGCGCTGATGATCTCGCTGGGTCTCAGCAACTGGATCCGCTTCGGCGCGTGGAGCCTGCTGGGTCTGGCCATCTACTTCCTCTACGGCATGCGCAACTCCGCCCGCCAGCGTGAGGCGCAACTGGCGGAGTGAGTTCCGGGCGGGAGGGGCTCACCCCTCCCAATCCCGCTCCAACCGGCGGCTGGAGAGGATGAAGAACAGGGCGCTCAGCAGGTAGAAGCCCAGCCCGATCAGCAAGGAATAGCGCAGGGCCTCGGTGCCGTAGCGGGGAGCCAGGAAGTCGGACAGGCGGCCGAAGAAGAAGATGCCGAAGCCGATGCCCACCAGGTTGTTGATGAACAGGAAGATGGCGGAGGCCGTGGCCCGCATGGCCGGCGGCACCACATGCTGCACGGCGGCGATGACGGGGCCCAGCCAGGCGAGGCCCAGGGCCAAGGGCAGGGTGCACAGCGCCGCCACCAGCCACAGCTCCTTGGCCAGGAAGCCCAGGGCATAGAGCGGTACCGCCACCAGGAAGGCCACGGCTGGCACCAGCGGGTAGGCCGCCTTCTTCGCCCCGCCCAGCCGGTCGGCCAGGGCGCCGCCGGCCCAGATGCCCAGCGTGCCGGCCACCAGGCTGCCGACGCCCAGCAGCAGCGACACGTCTTTCAGCGCCATGCCGTGCATGCGGCCCAGGAAGGACGGCATCCAGAACGCCAGCCCATACCCCAGGACGGAGCAGGAGGCGGCGCCGGCCGACAGCAGCCAGAACGACGGCTTGGTGCCCAGGATGGACAGTACGGCCCGCAGCGGCACCGGGGCGCCTGCGTTCTTCACGGCGTCGAACGCACCGCGCATCGGCTCGCGCACCGTCAGCAGGAAGATGGGCGTCATGATCAGGCCGGCGATGCCGCAGACGGTGAAGGCCAGGCGCCAGTTCACCGCCGTGGCGATATAGCCGCCCAGCAGGATGCCCAGGGCGCTGCCGAAGGGGATGCCGAAGGAATAGACGGCCAGGGCGCGGGCGCGCTGGTGCTTGGGGAAATAGTCGCTGATCAGGGAATAGGCGGGGGCGACGCCACCGGCCTCGCCCACGCCCACGCCCATGCGGCACAGGAACAGTTGCCAGAACAGGCCCACCTGGCCGGTGAGTGCCGTAAAGCCGCTCCACAGCGCCAGCGACACGGCCATGATGCGCACCCGGCTCATGCGGTCGGCCAATCGGGCGATGGGGATGGCGAGGAAGGTGTAGAACAGGGCGAAGGCCGGCCCGCCCAGCCAGCCCAGCTGCGTATCGGTCAGGCCCAGTTCCGTCTTGATGGGCAGGGCCAGGATGCTGAGGATCTGCCGGTCCACGAAGTTCAGGGTGTAGACCACGAACAGCGCCGCCATCACCAGGACGCGGTATCCTGGCCGTACCAGGGCGGTCGTCGGTGTGGCGGTCGTCTCGTTCATCGTGCTCTCGCTCATGGGCGGCTGGTCCTGGTTATAGGCTCTAGCATGAAACGCCGGCAGGACCGTTTGAGCTGGATCGCCCAAAACAGCCCTGCCGGCCAAGGAACCCGGGCCCTGCGGGGAGTTGAAGGCCCGGGGCCATCCTCAGAAATGCAGGCCGATGGTGCCGGTGATGGTGCGCGGCGGGCCGTAGTAGGCGGCGAAGGAATTGGCGTAGGTGGCGCCGCCGAAGGGATAGCCGCCCACGCGGTACCGCTCATCCGTCAGGTTCTTGGCATGCAGGCCCACCTGCCAATGATCATCGGCGGAGGTCCAGATGAAGTTGAGGTCCAGCAAGGTGTAGCCCGGCTGGTCCAGGATGCTGGCGGTGTCGTACAGCTGGGTGAAGCTGCGATAGGACACGCTGGCGGAGGAGTTCAGGGTGCTCTTGTCATCGAAGGGCAGCAGGTAGGACAGGGTGAAACCGGTGGTCCATTTCGGCGTGTTCTGGAAGCCGCGGGTGTTGGCCACGTCCACGTACTGCCTGCTGGTCAGGTCGTAGGACAGGAACTTGTCGAACTGCGCCAGGGTGTAGCCGACATTGGCCTGGGCGGTCAGCTGGCGGGTCAGCTTGGCCACGGCCTCAAATTCCAGGCCGTAGATATGGCTGGCGCCGGCGTTATCGACGAAGCTGGCGATGCCGGTGGCGGTGGGCACTTGGGTTGTCACCTGCTGGCCGCTGTAGTCGGCGTAGAAGCCGGCCAGGTTCAGTGTCAGGCGCCGGTCCAGATAATCGCCCTTCAGGCCCACCTCATAGCTGTTGACCGTCTCGGGGTTGTAGCCCTTGACCGTGTCGGGGGTGAGCACGGCGTCGCCGCGCATGTCGAAGCCGCCGGACTTGAAGCCCTTGGAGTAGGAGACATAGCCCGTCACGTCCGGCGTCAGCTTGTAGCTGACGCTGGCGCGCGGCGTGAATTCGCCGAAGCTGCGGTCGTTGGTGTAGTTGGTGCGGATTGAGAAGGGCGCCTGCTGCTTGCCGCCGAACATGGGGCTGCGGATGCCCAGGTAATAGGCGCGATAGACGCTGCCCGTCTTGTCGTCGTTGGTGTAGCGCCCGCCTAGCGAAACCTTCAGGTCATCGGTGATGTCGTAGCTAAGGTCGGTGAAACCGGCGATGCTCTTGGTCTTGACCGAGCCGGAGGTCAGGATGCTGAGGCCCAGGTTCTGCACATCAGTGTCGAAGGCGCCGGCGGCGGTCGCGTCCATGTAATAGATGCCGGCCACGCCCTGCAGCCGTTCGCCGGTGTAAACGGCCTGAACCTCCTGGCTGAACTGGTGGTCCTTGTACCAGGCGGGCACGTCCAGATAGGGCTGGGGCAGGTTGTCGAAGTCGATGTTGGTCTGGGTGTAGCCGTCGCGATAGGCGCTGATGGCCTTCAGCAGCCACTGGTCCGACAGTTGCCATTCGGCCGTCAGCGACATGCCCCGGTTGGTCACGAAGTTGTGGTCGCCCACGCCGGCCATGGTGTCGTAATCGTCGGGCAGGGGAGCGGCGCCAGCGGGTGTCGCCGTTTCGCGGTGGCCGCTCTTGGCGTTGGACATGTCGTTGGTCTGGTCGGCCGCCACCTTGATGGTGAATTTCTCGGTAGGCTTGAATTCCGCGCTGATGCGGCCGGCCACCACGTCCTTATTGTACTGGTCGGCCCCGGTATAGAGGTTGTGGCCGTAGCCGTCGTGGCGGTAGATGGCCACGGCGCCGCCGATGGCGAACTTCTCGCTGAGCGGCGTGCTGCCGGACAGGATGACGTTGTGCTCGTTATAGCTGCCGATCTCCACCCGCGCATTGGCGGTGGGCTGGTCGGTCATGTCGCGGGTCACGTACTTGATGGCGCCGCCGATGGTGTTGCGGCCATACAGCGTGCCCTGTGGTCCGCGCAGCACCTCGATGCGGCTGACGTCGTAGATGTCCAGTACGGCACCCTGCGGGCGGG
Organism: Nitrospirillum bahiense; assembly: GCF_007828025.1. Lineage (NCBI taxonomy): Bacteria > Pseudomonadati > Pseudomonadota > Alphaproteobacteria > Rhodospirillales > Azospirillaceae > Nitrospirillum > Nitrospirillum bahiense. The sequence goes on along the minus strand of NZ_VITO01000016.1, from coordinate 77,913 downwards.
CGACGTAGACATCATCGACGTACAGGCCCACGCCAGGCTCGAAGCCCCACAGCGGGTCCTGCTGGCCCACGCCGCGGATGAAGGCGATGAGGGTGGAGTTGGAGCCGCGCGCCACCTGCACCGTGGTGTTGGGCGACTTGTATTCCAGGTCGGTCAGGTTGACGGAGCCCTGGGCCTGCAACTGGTCGGCGGAAATGGCGGTGACCGCCACCGGCACATCCTTCAGGTTTTCCGCCCGGCGGCGGGCCGTCACCACTACCTCTTGCAGCACGTCGCTGTCGGTGGCGGGGTCGGCGGCCTGTTGCGCCCACGCCACATCCCCCAGCATCAGACCCGCGACCGAAACGCCCAACAACCAGCGTGCAGCCTTGCTCATTCCCTTTGCCCTCCCGTCCATGGCCCCGTTCATGGGCCCGTTCTTTCGTCCGTTGATCGCCGTTCCCCACCCAACCCCTCAGGGCGGCAGGCCGGCGGCGAAGCCGGTGATGATCTCGTTGAAGCGCTGCGGTTCCTCCAGATGCGGCGCATGGCCGGAGGCGGCGAACGTGACCTGTCGCGCCTGGGGCAGGGCCGCTGCCAGCCAATCGGCCGTGCCGGCGGGATAGAGCTGGCTCAGCCCCCCGCGCAGGATCAGCGTGGGCAAGTCCAACTGGCCCAGGTCGGCCCGGAAATCCTGAGCCAGCAGATCCAGCCACAGGGAGGCCATGGCTTCGGCATCGCATCGCGCAACCTCTCCTTCCACCCAGCGGCGCAGGCTAGTGTGCGGGCTGCCGGCGGCGAAGATGCGCCGGGCGATGCGGGGCGCGAACGCGGCCCAGTCGGTGGCCAGCAGGCGGGCGGCTTGGGGCCCGCGCGCCTGGACCGCGCCCCGAAGGCCCCAGGGCCAGCCGGCGTCGTTGCACAGGCGCGGGCTCATATCCACCACCACCAGGCCGGCCACCCGCTCCCGGGCGCCGTCCAGTAGAGCGCGCCACGCCACCATGGCCCCCATGGACCAGCCGACCAGCAGGGTACCCCGCAGGTCCAGGGCGTTCAGCAGGGCACGCAGCGCATCCGCCTGGTCCCGCACGGTGGGGTGGGTGGCTGGGGTAGCGCCGTGGCCGGGCAGGTCCGGCGCCAGCACCTGGAACGAGGCTGCCAGATCCGTGACCTGGGGTGCGAAGAAGCCGCCATGGGTGGCCCAGCCGTGCAGCAGCACCAGAGGGCGGCCCGTGCCAGCCAGACGATAGGCCATCAGGCCCCCGTCAGCCGGTATCAGCGGGCGTGAGTCTTCCCCGCGTGGCCGGGTCCCGGCCTGTCGCCCCAGTTCGTGCATCGGTGTTTTCCGCGCTTCGTGGTATCCACCGACGGTAGCGTCGGCGGATCATCCTCCCGCCGTCATGCTTGCCGTAAGATGAAAGTTGAGTCAACGTTCAAGTTCTAGAAAACGAGAGAGGGAGGTTGGGGCATGGCGCGTTCACCCGAGGCGGCGAAGCGGGCTGCCGGCGATGGCGAAACCGATGCCATGACGCAGGGCGGCGTGGGCGAGGGCCCTGAGACCGAGGCGGCGCCTGGGGAAGCGGCCGCCGACAAGACGCCGCGTACCGAGCGGGGCAAGCGTACTTTGCGCAAACTGCTGGACGCCGCCGCCCTGGAATTCGGTGAGCGTGGCTTCCACGAGGCATCGGTCAGCGGCATCACCCAGCGCGCCGCCGTGGCCCTGGGCACCTTCTACACTTACTTCGACAGCAAGGAATCGCTGTTCCGCGCGCTGGTGGAGGATATGGGCGCGCTGACCCGCCGCTGGATCGCGGAGCGGGTGGCCCACGCGCCTGACCGGCTGACGGCGGAACGCCTGGGACTGGAGGCGTTCATCGAGTTCGTGCGCGCGCACCGCAACCTCTACCGCATCGTGATGGAGGCGCAGTTCGTTGCCGAGGATGCCTACCGGCGCTACTATCAGGTGTTCGCCGACGGCTATATCAATAATTTGGAGTCGGCCAAGAAACGGGGGGAAATCCGCGAGGGCGACGTGGAGGTGCGGGCCTGGGCCTTGATCGGCGTCAGCGTTTTCATCGGCCAACGCTACGCCGTCTGGGGCGATGACCGCCCGGCGGCGGAGGTCGCGGCGGAGGCGGCCGACTTTATCGCCCGGGGGCTGAAGCCGTAAGTAACCAAGCCTTAAGTTGCCTGGATCATTTCTGAACCGGAACGATGAGGGAGCAGGGCGCCTGGCGCCAAACCATGTGGGATCTGTTCGACCTGACGGCGCAGCGCGCCCGGCTGTCGCCGGACCGCAGGGCCCTGGTGGACCTCACCGCGGTTGGGTCCGCTGCCGGGGCGCTGACCTATGCCGGCCTGGACGATCGCGCCGCGCGTGCCGCCAGCCTGCTGGCCGCTCTGGGCGCCGAACCCGGTGACAGGGTGGCGGTGCTGTGCCGCAACCGGCCGGACTTCTTCACGCTGCTGTTCGCCTGCGCCAAGCTGGGCTGCCTGTTGGTGCCGCTGAATTGGCGCATGCCGGCGGCGGAACTGGCTCCCGTGCTGGCCGATTGCCAACCCCGGCTGCTGTTCCATGGGGCCGAGGACAGAGCTACGGCCCAAGCCCTGGCCGGCGGGCTGGCCCATGTCGATCTGGCCCCTGTCGATCTGGACGATGATTTCGAGGACCGGGTGGCGAAGCAGCCGTCGTTGCCCTCCCGCGAAGTCTGGCCGGCCGACGATGTCTGGTACCTGCTCTACACCTCCGGCACGACGGGGGAGCCGAAGGCCGTGCTCTACACCTACGGCATGGCCATGGCGAACTACGTCAACCTGCGCCAGGGCGTGGATTTGTCGGAGAACGACCGCACCCTGAACTACCTGCCGCTGTTCCACACCGCTGGTATCAACCTGCACACCCTGCCGCTGCTGATGGCGGGGGGCGAGGTGCTGGTGCAGCCGCAATTCGACGCCGGCGCTGTCCTGGATCTGATCGCCGAGGGCCGCATCACCACCTTCTTCGGCGTGCCCGCCGTCTATCGCCAGTTGGCTTTGCATCCCCGCTTCAGGAGCACGGACTTGGGCGCTGTGCGGCGCTGGGCCTGCGGCGGCGCCCCGCTGGAGGATGCGCTGGCCCGCCGCTTCATTGAGCGCGGCGCGGTCGTGTGCAACGGCATGGGCATGACGGAGACGGGGCCCACCCTGTTCCTGAACGACCCGGCTGGGGCTGCCGCCAAGGTGGGCTCCATCGGCAAGCCGCAGATCCTATGCCGCGTGCGCGTGGTGGACGGGGCCGGGCGGGACGTGCCCGCCGGCCACGTGGGCGAGGTGTGGGTGAAGGGGGCCGCGGTGACACCCGGCTATTGGCGCCAGCCGGCGGCCACCGCCGCCGCCTTTTCCCCGGACGGCTGGCTGCGCACCGGCGACTTGGTGCGCCAGGACGAGGACGGCTATTACTACCCCGTGGGGCGGTTGAAGGAGATGTTCATCTCGGGCGGGGAGAACGTCTATCCGGTGGAGGTGGAGAACGCCCTGCTGCGCCATCCCGGCGTGCTGGAGGTTGCGGTGGTGGCCGTGCCCGACCCGGTGTGGGGGGAGGTGGGGCATGCCCATGTCCGCGCCCAGCCCGGCACCGACATTGACAGCCTGGCCAGGCATTGCCGGGGACTGCTGGCCGGCTACAAGGTGCCGCGCCGGTTCGTGCTGGTGGAGGATTTCCCCCGCACCGCCGCCGGCAAGATCCAGAAGCACCGTCTGGTGCCGCCGCCGGGCCTGGATCTGGCCTCGTGATCCTCACGCGCACCCTGAGCCAGGATGACTTCCACGCCTTCGCCCGGCTGTCGGGCGATGACAACCCCATTCATGTGGACCCGGACCATGCGGCCCGCACCCGCTTCGGCCGCACTGTGGCCCACGGCGCCCTGCTGTGCGCCCTGCTGCGCGGCCTGGCCGCCGACGCGCAGCCCGGCCAGCCCCTGGCCCGCTTGGCCGTGACCTTCCCCGCCCCCGCGTACGCGGACGAGGTGCTGACCTTCCGCGCCGATCCGCAAGACAGCGCCCACGTGCGTCTGGTGGCCCAGCGGCGGACGGACGGCCAGGTCGTGTGTGACGGGGTGGCCACCCTGGCGCCGCTGGCGCCGGATGAGGACTGGCGTGAGCCGCCGCCGGGCGCCGCCGCCCACGTTACCCGCCTGTACGCGGACCAGGATCTGGCGCTTTATGAGCGCCTGACCGGCCAACGCCTGCGCGAGCCGCTGGTGCTGAGCCTCTTCTCCTTCCTGCTGGGCGTCCGCCTGCCGGGGCCGGGCACCAACTACCTGAAGCAAGACACGGTGTTCTGGCGCCGGGTGCCCTTGGATGCGGCGCTGTCCGCCACTGTGGCCATCACCCGCCTGCGACCCAAAAAGCGGCTGGTGGACTTGGCCACGGTGTGCCGTATTCATGACAGCGGGCGGGACGGCGACATCGTCGCCACTGGCCGCGCCCTGGTGTTGGCGCCGCACTGGACGCCGGACGACTGGGGCCGTCATGCCCAAATGGCCGCTTGCCAGGGCTGACGGTTGCGGGTATCCACAACGCGTCGGTGTTCGTGCCGGCACTGTTGCATCAGGAGCGGGGCCGGCGTCCCGCACCAACCTGCCAGCCCAGGCAAGGTGGTTTCCGCGTTCGCGCGGAGATGTGGCGGCCCCCGGTTCCCGGGCGGCGGCAACCAAGTGGGTCGCAGCGTATGGTCGCGTCATGCCGGGTCAGCTCCGTCTGGAGTGTACATCCCGTGCATATTCCCGCCGCTTTCCCGCTGAATCCGCCCAGTACCGTTACGCAGGCGGAGGAAGATTCGCCCACGCTGCCTTTGGGCACCTCACCGGGCATCAGCAGCCGTCCCGGGGATGCCGTGCATCTGCTGCGGGAAGAGCGCATGCCCCTTGCCGGCGTGCCGGATTGTGTCGCCCGCACCTACGCCGTCGTCCACCGCCGTCACGGCGTGTACACCCATATCTACACGGTGCTGGAAAGCCGGCAGCAGGCGCGCCGGATAACCCATCTGCGGCGGGTCCTGGACGGCGAACAGTTGGCCGCCGCCCGCGCCTGGGTTCTGGCCGGCCGTCACCTGGGGCGCCTGGCGTTTTAACGTCAGGGCTTTCTTGTCAGGTCTTTTCTTGTCAGGTCTTTTCTTGTCAGGTCTTGGGCATCGCCGGCTGCAGGTAGCGCATCAGGACGATCATCTCGGCGGCGTAACCGTCGATATCGGGGCCGGCGGCATCGGGCGGGTCATCCATGGCGTGCAGGATCTGCGCCCGCCCCTGCATCCAGGTGGAGACGATCTGCGCCTGGAAGGGGGAAAGGGACGATTGCGGTCCCACCACATAGTCCAGAGCCGCGCGGATGCGGGAGCCGCGGCCCTGGCGGAAGGCCAGGTACAACGGCACGAGGCTGGCGTCCCGGCAGGCCTCCAGCGCGAAGTCGCCCATGGCGTGGGTGGTGTTGCGGCCGGCGATGCGCCCGCCTTCCACCGGGGTCAGCATGTTGTCGGCCACGGCCCGCAGGAAGATGTCCAGCGGTGGCGGTTCGCGATGCACCGTCGGGATTTCCCGCCGCAGCTCCTCATGGATGAACTGAAAGGCGCGGCGGATGATGTCGCCGCGCGAGCGGAAGTAATAGGTGGTGGAGGAGAGGGAGACGCCCGCCCGCTGCGCCACCGCGCGATGGGTCACGGCGGCCACGCCCTGGTCGATGATGGTGGCCACGGCGGCGGCGACGATGCGCCGCTCCGTCTCGCCCACCGGTTCCCCGCCGTCGTCGCTTGCGCCGCCGGGACGGCGCAGACGCTCATGCCACAGGGCGCTGCGGCCTTCTTCCGGGTCGCATAGGTGGCGGATGTTCTCCACCACCGACAGGGCGAAGCCCGACGCGCCGCCGGCCACCAGCAGGGTGGACCGGTCGCCCACCAGATAGTGGGTCATGATGTCGGCGATATGGGTGGGCAGGCCGGCCAGCGCAAACAGGTCGCGATAGCGGCCGCGCCGCTCCTCATACCATTGCGTCAGGATGGGGCGCAGGGCGGGGGTATGGCGGGCCTGGTGGATCAGCTCGTACCATACCAACTCGATGGTGCCCTGGCGGGACGACAGGTCCAGCGCCTGCACCACCAGCGCGTCGGCCAGGGCGTGGACGGGCAGGCCGCCATCGCCGAGCGACACCCGGAACTGGGCCCAAGCTTGACGGTCACGCTCCGCCCCAGCCAGGAACACGGCTTGGGTCAGGCTGTCCTTGTCGCCCAGGTGATAGGGGACGGCGCTGGTGGATAGGCCGGCGGCAGCGGCCAGGTTGCGGACGCTCAACGCCTTCAGGCCGCCCTGGGCCAGCAGGGTGTGCGCCTGGTCGATCAGCCGTTCCCGGGTGCTGTCCTGGGGCCGCGCCGCAGTGCGGGATGGCGCCGACCCTCCCGCCGCCGCTGGCGGAGAATCGGAAAGGGACGGGTCCAAGGGGGGGATCAGGCCGGGCTTCATGACCGCGCTTTTATCTGCCGAAGCGCACTGATAGTCCATCCCCGACACGACGGCAACGGCGCCGTGTCAGAATACGTCACATATGCCCGAAAGGACGGCCCGGCCCGCGATCGCCTTGGTCGGCAGCAGGCGCCACCTAGGGTTTTTCGGCCAGGTAAGCGGCGCTGAGGGTTTTCTTGGCCTCGGCGATGGGGCGCAGGGTTGGATAGAATTGCACGAAAGTAGTGTCCACCGCCCCATGGTCCCGATGGCAGCTGTAACAACTCTGCTCCACCGGCAATTGCTCCGCGGGCGGGGGAGCCGCCTCGCCCGCGTCGAAGGAATAGAAGCCCCAGCCGTCGTCGTGGAAGCGGGCGGTATCTTTCACATGAACCTCCAGCCCCATGACCTCCGGGGTCTGGAAATGGCCGGACTTGTTGATGGAGCCCTTGTCCGCAGCGCCGCGCACCTCCAGCACGAAGGTGGTCTTCTCCGGCCAGGTGCCCGTCTGTTTGAAGGCCAGGTAGGCCTCACGGTTCACGAAAACGTTGTCGAACATGGAATGGCCCATGCGCATGGCCGGGCCATAGGCCATGTCGATGCCGGTGGTGACATAGACCCAGTCGCGGTAGTCGGCAGGGAAGGTCAGTCGATCGTCCTTGTCGAATTGCGGAACGAAGGGGGCGGGACTGTCGGTGGCGGCGGACCCGGTTGCCGGGGTGAGCAGCAGGCAAAGCAGGGGCATCGCCGCCGTGAGGCGGCGGGCAGGGGAAAACCAGGCCATGGGGCCCTCCGGTGGTTCAGGGTGGGATGAAACGGCTCAGCTGCTGCCGGCCGGCGAGAAATGCGCCTGATATTGGCTGGGGGACACGCCGTAGCGCTGGCGGAAGGCCCGGCGGAAGGCGTCGGCGCTACGGAAGCCGACGGCGGCGGCCAGCGTCTCCACGCTCACGCCTGGCTGCACCAGGCGGCGGCAGGCCTCGCCCAGGCGCAGGTCGGCGACATAATCGGCGGGCGGACGGCCCAGGGCGGCGGTGAAGCGGCGCCGGAACTGCCGGGGGCTGAGGTTCACCCGCGTAGCCAACTCCTCCACCGACAGGTCGCGGTCCAGGTTGCCCAGCATCCAGGCCGACAGGTCGGCGAAACGGTCGGCCGCCCGGCTTTGAAACCGCAAGGGTTCGGAGAATTGCGCCTGGCCGCCCGGGCGCTTCATGAACACCACCAACTCCCGGGCCGTCGCCAGGGCCAGCGCCGGCCCATGGTCCTCCTCCACCAGCGACAGGGCCAGGTCGATGCCGGCGGTGACGCCGGCAGCGGTGTAGAAATCACCGTCCTTCAGAAACAGGGCGTCGGCACAGACGCTCAAGCGCGGGAAGCGCCGGGCCAGGTCGGCGGCATGACGCCAGTGGGTGGTGACACGGCGGCCATCCATCAGGCCGCTGGCCGCCAGGCCATAGATGCCGGTGCAGACGCTGGCCACCCGGCGGAAACGATGGGCATTTCCGACCAGCCACTGCGCCACGGCAGCATTGGTGACAGGCTCGCGCAAACCTTTGCCGCCGGCGATGATCAGGGTGTCCAAGTCCGGCACGTCGTTGGCCGCCAGGCTGTGCGCCGGGGTGAAGGTCAGGCCGGACTCGCTGGTGAAGGGCCCTGCCTTCACGCCCAGCGGCACGACGCGATAGGGCCGTTTCCCCGGCGCCATTTCGGCCTCGCCCCATTCTGCCAGGTCGGCGGCATTGGCGAAGACCTCGGCCGGACCGGTCACGTCCAGGGCGTTGACATCGTCATAGCCCAGAATTCCGATGCCTGCCGGTGCCCGCGTCATTCCCTATCCCCCTCATCGCGCCGCCCCTCCGGCCGGCCGCGTCGTGGGGGCAGTATCGGCTGGGCGCGTGCCGGGCGGAAGGACATCCACCCGACACTATCGGCCACGACCGGTGGCACCATGCGAAATGGCACCATCCCCCATTCAGGGGACTTCATGGCCCTGGCTGGCCTCAAGGATCTGGAACCAGTGCTGGCGCTGCATCTTCAGCTGTGCTGCCTGCATGTAGGTGCGCACGCGGTCCAGCCGCGTGGTGCCCAGCACCGGCACCGGGCGTGACGGATGGCGCATCAGCCAAGCCAGCGCCACGGTGCCCGGGTCGCCGACGCCCATCTCCGCGCCCACGGCTTCCAGCGCCGCCAGGGTGCGGCGCGCCTGCTCCGTGGCGCCGGTGAACAGGCCGCCGCCGCCCAGGGGTGACCAGGCCATGGGCCGCATGCGCAGTTCCAGCGCCTGGTCCAGCGTGCCGTCGAACAGGGGCGCCAGGCTGGTGACGGAGAATTCGATCTGGTTGGTCACCAGCGGCCGGCCCAGGCGGGATTGCAGCAGCCGCACCTGTGACGGGTTGTGGTTGGACACGCCGATGTGGCGGATCACGCCCGACCGTAGCAGCCGGTCCAGCGCATCGGCCGTATTGTCCGGGTTCATCAGGGGGTCGGGCCGGTGCAGCAGCAGCAGGTCGATATAGTCGGTGCCCAGGTTGCGCAGCGACTGCTCGACCGAGGCGATGATATGGTCGCCGCAGGTGTTGTAATGCTTCACCACATGGCCCGGCCGCAGCGGTGACAGCAAGGCGATATCGCATTTGGTGACCAGTTGCAGGGCGGAGCGCTTGCCGCCCCATTCCTTCAGCGCCTGGCCGAACAGGGCCTCCGCCCCGTAATCGCCGTAAATGTCGGCATGATCGAAGCTGCTGATGCCCAGTTGCAGGCATCCGTCCAGGAAGCGGGCAAGCTTTGCCGGGGTGCCGGTTTCTTCCCCCTCGCGTGAGCGCCAGGCGCCCCAGACCAGCGGCGACAGTCGCGGGCCTTCGGCGTGCAGGCAGCTCTGGGCGTCGGGAACGGGCGGGGTGTGGGTGGGGGTGCCAGGCATGGATCAGGATCCGGTTCTGAGATGGGGAATGGAAACCGTATGAAAACCGTCTGGAGAAGGGGACGCTCTTGCCGTCCCGTCAGTCCTGCACCGATCTTCGACCTCTCCAGGGACCGCCGTCGAGTGGAAAACGTCAAGCCCACGCCATATGCCACACCCGGCCGCCGTCACGGCGGCCGCACGCAGGGCGTTGCCCGTCCGCCTTCCATCGGAAAGGGTAGCCGCGGCCTCTTGTCGCCGCGCCGCCGCTGCTGGCACAATCCCTGCATTCTTATCAGGCCATGCGTCGTCCACACCGGCGGTGCCGGTATCGAGGAGGGATCGCGATGGGCCTGACCATACTGTTCGATGACAGCCGCCGGGTTCCCGACGACATCCTCAGCATGACCGGCGTTGGCAGTTTCGGCGGCCTGATCCACGGCCGCCGGACCTTGCTTCGCCATGTGCAAGAGGCGGCGCAGGAGGCGGGCCTGCCTCCGCCCGTGGTGGCCACCACCCGTGCCGCCCTGGATGAAGTGGCGGAGCGGGCGGGGACGGCCCCGGCTTCCACACAATTCCTGCTGTTCCCCGCAAATCTCGCCGCCGCCGGCCCCCGTGGGCAGCTGACGCAACTGCTGAAGACCTTGGCCCAGACCACCGGCAACCAGGCCTGGCCGGTGCGTACCGCCGCGGAGTGGACCGGCCTGGTGCTGGTGGAACAGCGCCTGGCTGAGGGCGCGCTGAGCGCCCTGGCTCAGGGGCGCCTGCGCGAATTCGTGTCGCGGCGGCGCAAGGACTTCACGGCGCCCGACCTGGCCGACACCGGCCTGATCGATTTGCGCGACCCGGCGCAGTTCGTGGGATTCCTGGCCAACAACTTCGACGCGCGCCACTTCAATTCCATCAGCGACGGGCCGGACTATACCCTGGTGAAGCGGTCGCGCGACCGCGCCAAGCTGCGGCGGGAATTCGAGTATTACGGACTGTTGCCGGCGCAGCAGCGCATCTTCTTCGTCCAGCCCTTCGACTTCCAGGACGACGGCGACACCGCCAGCTATCGCATGGAGCGCCTGCTGATCGCCGACATGGGCATCCAGTGGGTTCATGGCACCATGACCCCGGCGGAGTTCGGCCTGTTCCTGGACCGGGTGTTCAGCTACGTCACCCAGCGCCCGGCGCGCCGCGTCGGCCGGCCGGAGAGCAGGGCCGTCATGGACCGCCTCTACCGCGACAAGGTGGTGGAGCGGGTGGCCCTGCTGAAAAGCCTGCCGGCCTATGGCGACCTGGCCCCGCTGTTGGCCCGCGCGGTGGGCGGTATCGACGCGCTGGCCGACCGCTACCTGGCAGCCTATGAGGGTCTGCGGGACCGCTTCCCCGCCGACCGGCTGGTGATGGGCCATGGCGACCTGTGCTTCTCCAACATCCTCTATTCCAAGGCGACGCAGCTGCTGCGCTTCATCGATCCGCGCGGCGTGGAGTCGGCCGATGAGCTGCACACCGATCCCTATTACGACCTGGCCAAGCTGTCCCACTCCATCCTGGGCGGCTACGACTTCGTCAACAGCGGGCAGTATGAGGTGGCGCTGGGCGCCGACCTGGGCCTGACCCTGGCCAGCAACGCTGGGGAGCGTGCCTGGGCGCAGACATTGTTCCGCGACCGGCTGGCCCAGGCGGGCTTCGACCCCCTGCTGGTGCGGCTGTGCGAGGCCTCGCTGTTCATCAGCATGGCGCCCTTGCACATCGACGTGCCGAAGAAGATTTTAGGCTTCGCCCTGACCGCCCGCTCCATCCTGGAAGAGATCGAGCAGGCGACCGCCGCTTGAAGCCAATCCGCTTGATGGAAGGTCCACGTGCCCATGTCCACCGCCGCCCCGCCCACGGTCATCATCACCATGGCGGGCATGGGCCAGCGCTTCCGCGACGCCGGCTACACCGTGCCCAAGTATCGGATCGAGGCGCATGGCCGCACGCTGTTCGCCTGGTCCATGCTCAGCCTGCGCTCCTTCATCGAGGCAGGATCGCCCTTCATCTTCGTGGCCCTGCGGCAGGATGGGGCGGAGGATTTCATTCGTGAGCAAGCGGCCGCCCTGGGCATCCGCGACGTGTCCTTGGTTGAACTGGATGCGCTGACCGACGGCCAGGCGACCAGCGCCTTGGCGGCCCGGGATGCGGTGACCCGTCCGGACCGGCCCATGCTGGTCTACAACATCGACACCCATGTCGACCCGGCCCACCTGCCGGCCGATGCCGTGCGCGGCGACGGCTGGGTTCCCTGCTTCCCGGGACCAGGGGCGGCCTGGAGCTTCGCCCGCGCCGATGAGAGCGGCCGTATCACGGAACTGAGGGAGAAGGAGCGCATCTCCGACGATGCCACCGTCGGGCTCTACTGGTTCTCCTCCTTCACCCTCTACGCCCGATCCTATGCCGAGTTCTTCGCCAACCCGGCCAACATGGCGAAGGGGGAGAAGTACATCGCCCCGCTTTACAACCATTTGATCCGGGCGGGGCTCCCCGTCTACCTGCACCGCATGCCGTTCACGGCGGTGGTGCCCCTGGGCACACCGGCTGAGGTGGCGCGCTTCCTGGAGGCGACGCCGCCTAAACTTTAGCCCAAACTTTAGGTGGCCGGCGGGATGCGTATCGGCGGCAGGGATGGGCAAGCCCAGGCCGATAGGGCATTGGCGCTTTATGCCGCGGCCTTTCCGGATGTGGAGGTGCTGGAGATGGCCCGCTACGGCGCCGAGGGCCCCGGCGCGCCGGGCAGCGTACAGAAGGCCCGCTTCCGCATCGGCGCGCAGGAGGTGCTGTGCATCGACAGCCCGGTCACCCACGCCTTCACCTTCACGCCGTCGCTGTCCCTGTTCGTGACGTTCACCGACACGGCTGCCCTGGATCATGCCTTCAATACGCTGTCGGAAGGCGGCGGTATCCTCATGCCCCTGGATGCCTATCCCTTCAGCCCGCGCTTCGCCTGGCTGACTGATCGGTTCGGCGTGTCGTGGCAGGCGAGCTTGGCGTAAGCCGCGGCGGCGGCCCGTCACTTGATGCCGAACAAGTCCCTGAATTTGCCGGACAGATCGCCTTTCAAATCCGTCCACTCCACGGACACGTCCGCTTCGGAACCGATGAACTGGTACGGGTCCAAGGCCAGGGTCACACCGGATGACTCGATCTTCCAGTTGGAGAGGCTCGAGCAGACTTCGATTATCGCCTCCAATCCAGCCTGGGGATTCGGGAAATCGAGCTTGGCGATAGTGATCACCCGTTTGGCCATTTTCTCAATCGCTGCTTTTTGACGACCGGCTTTGAATACATCGCCCAAGGTCATGGGGCGTTCTTCCTTCATGAGGAAGTATACACTCCTGTTATCATATACGGGATGCGTCATCCCGATATAGTAATGCCCTCCACTTATATGCTTCTGGCACATTAACCCGCGATCATCGCAGATGACACTTTCCGTCCCGTCGACCTCCCCATTGGAGCCATAGTCATCAAGATCTTGCGCGTCGCCATTTAAATGTTGGTTGGTGGACTTGCTGAACGCGTCCGGCACCCCCGGTTCGGGATAGGCATAGACGAGGCTATCATTGACATCGCTATAGCCATTTTCTTCCATTTCCGAGCAATGACCCGGCGCGGGTTTGTGATGATCAAGGCAATCCTTCTCGTCATCATCCTCCATGCCGTTGGCCTCCAAGGCACGATGGAACTGCCGGCTGATGGTTAATAGGATGTGGCCGTGGGTGTGGCCCACGGCACTTTCGAGATTGCCTATTTGCGCCTTGTAAGCGTCCGTAAGGCACCGGGCCAGGTATCCCGGCACTGCGCGCACAGGGTCGCGTGGGGCGTCGCAATGCGGTCCGAGGCGCTTCAGCCAAGCCAATTGCTCCCGCTTCAGGTCCCGCTGCCCCTCGGCCGGCAATTTAGCCATCGCCGACTTGTAAGTCGCTGAGAGCTTCTCGTCCAATTTCGACAGGGCAGGGTTGGCGCAGATGGCTTTCTCATTAGCCGTCGTTGCCTTATGGCAATCGAAGCTGGCTGCGCGGGCGGGGGAAACAACGCTGGTCGTCGCCAAGGCAAAAATCGCGCACAGGACGATACGCCCCAATCCCACAATCATGACAACTCCAGTCGAGCGGCCCAGGCCAGGCATGTTCGCCTTTTTGCAAGTAATGCCGGAACCCATCCTGGACGCCATTGCGTCATGCTGCCGCAGCTATTGCCTGCCTCTTCACACCAGCACCCCGCCCAGGATCATGTCCTGGTGCAGGCGGATCAACTCTTCCTCGCCCATGCGGCCGGCGGGGTTGTACCAGGTGCAGACGCCGGTCAGCATGGCCAGGATGGCGTAGGCGGTGACGGGCGGGTCGGTGCGTTTGAACTGGCCGGCGGCCATGCCGTCCTCCAGGATGGCGACCAGCAGGCGTTCGTACTCGCGGCGCATGGCCAGGATGGCGGTACGGTTCTCCCCCTCCAGGCTGCGCAATTCGGACCCGCCAATGAACACCTCGTCCGTGCGGCGGATGTGGTAGGAGACGTGGAAACGGATGAAGCGCCGCAGCCGGTCCAGGGGATCGATCGCCCCCTCCAGCGCCGTCGCCACCTCGGCCGACAGGGCCACCATATGGTCGCGGATAAGGATGAACAGCAGTTCCTGTTTCGACTGGATGTAGTTGTACATGGACCCGGGCTGGATACCCACTTCCTGCCCCAGTTGGCGCAGCGTGATGGCCTCATAGCCATGCTCACGGATCAGCCGCAGGCCCGCCGTGCGTATCGCCTCCATCGTCTTCGGGCCGCGAGAGCCCACCGTGCGCACCATGCTCAAAAATCCAATCTCAAACGTTTCCGGGGCTTAGCCCGTCCCGGCCTTGCGACTTTTCGGACCATGGGTGGCGGCCGTCAAGATCACGCCCCATTTGGTCCCTAAATCACCCTTGCGGCCCGCTCGAAAGAAACGTATGACCGTTTGTAAATAAGCAATCTCACATTCCCTGAGGGAGGACAAGCCCGCCATGTCGATCTCCGCCGCGTTCCCCACCATGGATTTTGGCCTCGGTGAAACCGCCGACATGCTGCGCGACGCCGTCGCCGCCTTCTCGGCGGCGGAGATCGCGCCGCGCGCGGCGGAGATCGACCGCACCGACCAGTTCCCCATGGACCTCTGGCGCAAGCTGGGCGACCTGGGCGTGCTGGGCGTGACGGCGGAGGAGGAGTACGGCGGGGCGGCCATGGGCTATGTCGAGCACATGGTGGCGATGGAGGAGATCAGCCGCGCCTCCGCGTCGGTCGGCCTCAGCTACGGCGCCCATTCCAACCTGTGCGTCAACCAGATCCGCCTGAACGGCCGGCCCGAGCAGAAGGCCCGATACCTGCCCAAGCTGATCTCGGGTGAGCATGTCGGCGCCCTGGCGATGAGCGAGCCTGGCGCCGGCTCAGACGTGGTGTCCATGAAGCTGAAGGCGGAGCGCCGGGGCGACCGCTACGTCCTGAACGGCACCAAGATGTGGATCACCAACGGCCCCGACGCCGACACCCTGGTGGTCTATGCCAAGACCGATGTGTCGGCGGGCCCCAAGGGTATCACGGCCTTCCTGATCGAGAAGGGCTTCAAGGGCTTCTCCTGCGCGCAGAAGCTGGACAAGCTGGGCATGCGCGGCAGCCACACCGGCGAACTGGTGTTCGAGGACTGCGAAGTGCCGGAGGAGAACATCCTGGGCCAGGTGGGCGGTGGCGTCCGTGTGCTGATGAGCGGCCTGGACTATGAGCGTGCCGTGCTGGCCGCCGGCCCCCTGGGCATCATGCAGGCCTGCCTGGACGTGGTCGTGCCCTACATCCACGACCGGGAGCAGTTCGGCCAGCCCATCGGTGAGTTCCAGTTCGTCCAGGGCAAGGTCGCGGACATGTATGTGGCCCTGAACTCCGCCCGCGCCTACGTCTACGCCGTGGGCCGCGCGGCGGACGCCAAGAAGATCACCCGCAAGGACGCGGCTGGCGCCATCCTGCTGGCGGCGGAAAGCGCCACCAAATGCGCGCTGGACGCCATTCAGATCCTGGGCGGCAACGGCTACATCAACGAATACGCCACCGGTCGCCTGCTGCGCGACGCCAAGCTGTATGAGATCGGCGCCGGCACCTCGGAAATCCGCCGCATGCTGATCGGCCGGGAACTGTTCCGCGAAAGCGCCACCTGACCGGCGCATCGGCCCGCCGACCTCATCTGCCTGAGACAACAAGGGGGAACACCCGCGTCATGCCCCAGCTGATTTCCCAGATCGACACCCGCGCCGCCGCCTTCGCCGACAATGTCGCGGCCATGCGCGCCCTGGTCGACGACCTGCACACCACCGTCACCGGCATCAAGCAGGGCGGGGGCGAGAAGGCGCGGGCCAAGCACCTGTCGCGCGGCAAGCTGCTGCCCCGTGACCGGGTGCGCCACCTGCTGGACCCGGGCAGCCCCTGGCTGGAGTTCTCGCAGCTGGCCGCCCACGGCGTCTATGATGACGTGGTGCCGGCCGCCGGCATCCTGACTGGCATCGGCAGCGTCTCGGGCACCGAGTGCGTGGTGGTGGCCAACGACGCCACGGTCAAGGGTGGTACCTACTACCCCCTGACGGTGAAGAAGCACCTGCGGGCGCAGGAGATCGCGCGGGAGAACAACCTGCCGTGCGTCTATCTGGTGGACAGCGGTGGCGCCAACCTGCCCAACCAGGATGAGGTGTTCCCCGACCGCGACCATTTCGGCCGCATCTTCTACAACCAGGCCACCATGTCGGCCGCCGGCATTCCCCAGATCGCCGTGGTCATGGGCAGCTGCACGGCGGGCGGCGCCTATGTCCCGGCCATGGCGGACGAGTCCATCATCGTCCGCAACCAGGGCACCATCTTCCTCGGCGGGCCGCCCCTGGTGAAGGCCGCCACCGGTGAGGTGGTGAGTGCCGAGGATCTGGGCGGCGCCGACGTGCACAGCCGCACCAGCGGCGTCACCGATCATCTGGCCCAGAACGACGCCCACGCCCTGGCCATCGCCCGGCGCATCGTCGGCAATTTGAACCGCGTTAAGGCGCCGGCCCTGGCGCTCCGCGAACCGGTGGCGCCCAAGTACGCGGCGGAGGAAATCTACGGCATCATCCCTACCGACAGCCGCAAGCCCTTCGACGTGCGCGAGATCATCGCCCGCCTGGTCGACGGGTCGGAATTCGATGAGTTCAAGCAGCTGTACGGCGCCACGCTGGTCTGCGGCTTCGCCCACCTGTGGGGCTATCCCGTCGGCATCATCGCCAATAACGGCATCCTGTTCTCGGAAAGCGCGCTGAAGGGCGCGCACTTCATCGAGCTGTGCAACCAGCGCGGCATCCCGCTGATCTTCCTGCAGAACATCACCGGCTTCATGGTCGGGCAGAAGTATGAGAACGCCGGCATCGCCAAGGACGGCGCCAAGCTGGTGACGGCCGTGGCCTGCGCCAAGGTGCCCAAGTTCACCGTCATCATCGGCGGCAGCTTCGGCGCCGGCAATTACGGCATGTGCGGCCGGGGCTATTCCCCCCGCTTCCTCTACATGTGGCCCAACGCCCGCATCAGCGTCATGGGCGGGGAGCAGGCCGCCGGCGTGCTGGCCACCGTGAAGCGCGATGGCCTGGAGGCCCAGGGCAAGACCTGGAGTGCGGAGGAGGAGGAGGCGTTCAAGGCCCCCATCCGCGCCCAGTACGAACACCAGGGCCACCCCTATTACGCCAGCGCCCGCCTGTGGGACGACGGCATCATCGACCCGGCCGAGACGCGCATGGTGCTAGCGCTGTCCTTGTCCGCCGCCCTTAATGCACCGGTGGAACCGACCACCTACGGCGTCTTCCGGATGTGAGATCAAGACCATGACCGATGTTCTTGCCACAGTGGATCAAGCCGGGACCGCCACCGTCACCCTGCACCGGCCCGCCCTGCACAATGCCTTCAACGAGGGCGTGATCGCCGAGCTGACCCAGCTGTTCGACCAGCTGGGCCGCGACCCGGACGTGCGCGTCATCCTGCTGAAGGGCAACGGCCCCAGCTTCTCCGCCGGGGCGGACCTGGACTGGATGCGGCGCATGGCGGGCTATACCCGCGACCAGAACCACGCCGACGCGCTGGGCCTGGCCACCATGCTGCGCACCCTGAACCGCTGCCCTAAGCCCACCATCGCCGTGGTGCACGGCGCTGCCTTCGGCGGCGGCGTGGGCCTGGTGGCCTGCTGCGACATCGCCGTCGCGGCCGAAAGCGCCACCTTCTGCCTGTCGGAGGTCAAGCTGGGCCTGATCCCGGCCACCATCGGCCCCTATGTCGTGGCCGCCATGGGGGAGCGTGCCTGCCGCCGCTATTTCCTGACGGCGGAGCGCTTCAGCGCGGCGGAGGCCCAGGCGGCGGGCCTGGTGCACCAGGTGGTACCGGCCGAGCAGCTGAACGAGGCCGTGGCCACGCTGGTGAAGCGCCTGGGCGAGGGCGGACCCGTTGCCCAGGCGGCCGCCAAACAGCTGGTCTTCGACTGCGCCAACCAGCCGGTGACCGACGCGCTGATCAGCGACACGGCAGAACGCATCGCCCGCATCCGGGCCAGTGACGAGGGGCGGGAGGGTGTTTCCGCCTTCCTGGAAAAGCGCAAGGCCGCCTGGGTCCAGCCTGCAGGGGACAAGTGATGATCGATACGCTGCTGATCGCCAACCGCGGTGAAATCGCCTGCCGCATCATCCGCACGGCCCGCCGCCTGGGCATCCGCACCATCGCCGTCTATTCCGACGCCGACGCGAACGCCCTGCACGTGGCCATGGCGGATGAGGCGGTGCGCATCGGCGCCGCCCCGGCCCGCGACAGCTACCTGCGCATGGACGCCATCCTGGACGCGGCCGCCCGCACCGGCGCCCAGGCCATCCACCCCGGCTATGGCTTCCTGTCGGAGAACGCCGGCTTCGCCGAGGCCTGTGCCGCAGCGGACCTGATCTTCGTCGGCCCGCCGGCCAGCGCCATCCGTGCCATGGGCGGTAAGTCCGAGGCCAAGGCCCTGATGGAAACCGCCGGCGTCCCCTTGGTGCCCGGTTACCATGGGGAGGAGCAGAACAGCGGCGTGCTGGCGGCGGAGGCGGCCCGCATCGGCTTCCCCGTGCTGATCAAGGCCTCGGCCGGCGGTGGCGGCAAGGGCATGAAGGTCGCCACCTCGGCCGAGGACTTCCATGAACAGCTGGCCTCCGCCAAGCGCGAGGCACAGGCCGCCTTCGGCAATGACCGGGTGCTGATCGAGAAGTACCTGGGCCGGCCGCGCCACGTGGAAATCCAGGTCTTCGCCGACGGCCATGGCAACTGCGTCTACCTGTTCGAGCGCGACTGCTCCATCCAGCGCCGCCACCAGAAGGTGGTGGAGGAGGCGCCGGCGCCCAACCTGCCGCTGGAGCTGCGGCAGGAGATGGGGGCGGCGGCCGTGGCGGCGGCCAAGGCCATCGGCTATGTCGGCGCCGGCACGGTAGAATTCCTGCTGGACCCGGTGGAGACGGGCGGCGACGGCCGCTTCTACTTCATGGAGATGAACACCCGCCTGCAGGTGGAACATCCGGTGACGGAGTACATCACCGGCCAGGACCTGGTGGAGTGGCAACTGCGCGTGGCGGCCGGCGGCACCCTGCCGCTGAGCCAGGACCAGCTGGCGGTGAACGGTCACGCCATCGAGGTGCGCCTCTACGCCGAGGATCCGGACAAGGGATTCCTGCCGCAGACCGGCACCCTGTCGCACCTGCGCTTCCCGGAAGCGGGGCCGCATGTGCGTGTGGATACCGGCGTGCGCCGGGGCGACGCCATTTCCATCCACTATGACCCCATGATCGCCAAGCTGATCGTCTGGGACGTGGACCGCCCCGCCGCGGTGCGGCGCCTGCGCCAGGCCCTGGCGGCGACGGAGGTTGGCGGCCTGGCCGCCAACATCCCCTTCCTGGCGTCCATCGCCGGCCATCCTGCCTTTCTGGCGGCCGACCTGGACACCCGCTTCATCGAGCGATACCAGGCCGACCTGCTGCCCGCGCCGGCCGCTCCTGACGACGACGTGCTGGCGCTGGCCGCCTTGGGCGTGCTGCTGGAGCGCAAGGCGGAGACGGTGGCCGCGGCGGCCCGAACCAACGACCCGTGGAGCCCGTGGGCCACGGCGGACAGCTGGCGCCTGAACGACGCCGTACCAGAAATACTGACCTTCACCGATGGGCGCGAGGGCGCTGAGCCGCAGGAGGTGCGGGCCTGCCGCCGGCGCGACGGTGGCTTCGACATCACCCTCCCCAGTGGCCAGGAACTGGCGGGGAATGCCCGCTTCGCGGCGGATGGCCGCCTGGTGGCCGAGGTTGGCGGGCGCCGCCTGACGGCCGGGTGGTCACGCCGGGGGCGGGAGCTGGACCTGTTCCGCCCCGGCCGGCATCACCGCCTGACCCAGATCGACCCGCTGGACGTGGGTGTGGTCGAAGCCGGCGGCGGTGGCCGCCTGGTGGCGCCCATGCCGGGCAAGGTCATCGCCGTGCTGGTGGCGGCCGGCGACCGGGTGGAGAGGGGCCAGGGCTTGGTGGTGCTGGAGGCCATGAAGATGGAGCACACCATCAAGGCGCAAGGACCCGGCACGGTGGAGGCTGTGCGCTACTCCGTGGGCGACCAGGTGCCGGATGGCGCCGAGCTGATCATCGTGAAGGGGGATGAGGCATGAGTGGTCCTGCCATTCGCATCGTCGAGGTCGGTCCCCGCGACGGCCTGCAGAACGAGGCGGCGCTGGTGCCCACCGACACCAAGGTGGCCCTGATCGACCGCCTGTCGGCCACCGGCCTACCGGTGGTGGAGGCCGGGGCCTTCGTCTCGCCCAAATGGGTGCCGCAGATGGCCGACACGGCCGACGTGTTGGCCCGCATCCATCGGCGACCGGGTGTCGGCTACCCCGTGCTGGTGCCCAATGAGCGGGGCCTCACCCAGGCATTGGCGGCTGGCGTGACAGAGGTCGCCGTCTTCGCCGCCGCGTCGGAGGCCTTTTCCCAGCGCAACATCAATTGTTCAATCGCCGAGAGCCTGGACCGCTTCGCCCCCGTGACGCGCCTGGCGCGGGACAACGGCATCGCCGTGCGCGGCTATGTCTCCTGCGTGCTGGGGTGCCCGTATGAGGGCGCGATCGACCCCGCCAAGGTGGCGGACGTATCGGCCCGCCTGGTGGAGCTGGGCTGCGCCGAAATCTCCCTCGGCGACACCATCGGCGTGGGCACGCCGGCCAAGGCGGCCGCCCTGATCCGGCGCGTGGCCGAAGAGGTTCCGGTGTCGCGGCTGGCTGCGCATTTCCACGACACCTACGGCCAGGCCTTGGCCAACCTGCTGGCCTGCCTGGACGAGGGCATCCGGGTCATCGACAGCTCCGTCGCCGGTCTGGGTGGTTGCCCCTACGCCAAGGGCGCCACCGGCAACGTGGCGACGGAGGACGTGGTCTACATGCTGGAAGGGCAGGGCCTGTCGACGGCCGTGGACCTCGACGCGCTGTCCGTCATCGGCGGCTGGATCTCCGACGCCATTGGCCGCCCTAACGCCAGCCGCGCCGGCCGCGCCCTGCTGGCCAAGGCGGGCTGAGGTGCCGTTATTCGCCGATCTTATGCAAGATCAGGTCGTGAAGGGCGGACGCGGGCTGGCTCAGGCGCGTGCCGGCGCGGGTGACCAGGCCTAGGGTGCGGCTGAGTTCAGGGTCCCGCATCGGTATGCCCACCAGCCCCGGATAGGCGTTGTTGGCCAGGGCCAGCGCGGGCAGCACCGCCACCCCCAGCCCGGCCGACACGAGGCCCAGCGCCCCGGCGACGTGGTTGGTCTCATAATGGATGGTAGGCCGCCGCGGCAGGCCGGCCAGGACATTTTCGATCAGGATGCGGTTGCCGCTGTTCAGCGAGACGGCGATCAGCCGCTCCGTTTCCAGGCTGGTCCAAGGGGCCGCCGGCGCCGTTGCCAAGGGATGGTCCCGGCGCACCGCCAGCACATAGGGTTCGCTGCGGATGGGGATGAAATCCACCTCCGCGTTCTGGGCGCCCAGGAAACTGATCCCGATATCGGCCTCGCCCTCCATCACGGCATCCAGCACCTTGCCGGCGCTTTCGTCGATGATGCGGATGCGTACTCCCGGATGGGTTTGGGCGTAAAGGCGCAGGATGTCGGGCAACACATGATTGGCCACGGAGGGCACGCAGGCCACCGTCACCAGTTGCTTGGCCCGGCTGGCGCGCGCCACCATGCTTGCGCGCGCCAACTCCAACTCTTCCAGGATGACGACGGCGTGGTTCAGGAATTGGCGGCCGGCCTCTGTCAGTTCCACCTTGCGCGTCGTGCGCTCCAGCAGACGCATGTCCAACGCCGCCTCCAGCTTTTCCACCCGCCGGCTCAGCGCGGGCTGGGATAGATGCAGCCTGTCCGCCGCCGCGCGGAAGTTCAGCGTCTGCGCCACCGTGACGAAGGCCAGCACCTCCCCGAACTCGAAATCCAGCCGCATGCCATGCGCTCCAATTGATGCGCCATCATTATTAATTGAGAAGATAAATGCAATTCCTGTCCAGTCGCCGGCATTCCACAATGGCGGCGATATGAAAACCGGAGGAGACGGTGATGACCGGAAGTGTCCCGCGTTCCGCGGGCGGCGTCATGTCGCGTGCGTTCGCCCTGCTGCTGGCATTGTCGCCGCTGCCGGCCAGCGCCGCGGAACTGCACGTCGCCAGTTCCGGTGGCTTCGCCGCCGCGTACAAGGCCTTGGCGCCGGAATTCGAAAAACGCACCGGGCACACGCTGGTCTCGGTGTGGGGCCCGTCCATGGGGGACACGCCGGAGGCCATCCCCAATCGGCTGCGCCAGCATCAGGATATCGATGTCGTCATCATGGTGGGCGACAGCCTTGATACGCTGGTGCGGGACGGGCAGGTGATGGATCTGGACCACCGGGTCCTGGCCCTGTCCAAGATCGGCCTGGCCGTGAAGGCCGGCGCACCCCGTCCTGACATCTCGACCGTGGCGTCCTTGAAGAAGGTGCTGCTGGACGCCAAGTCGGTCGCCTATTCCGACAGCGCCAGCGGTGTCTTCCTGTCCACGGTCCTCTTCAAGCGCCTGGGCATCGCCGACGCCATGAGGGACAAGGCGCGGATGATCCCGGCGGAGCCGGTCGGCAACGTCGTCGCGCGCGGCGAGGCGGAGATCGGCTTCCAGCAGATCAGCGAATTATTGCCGCTGTCCGGCATCGACATCGTCGGGCCCCTGCCTGATGAGGCGCAGAAGGTGACACCGTTTTCCATCGGCATCGTCGCCGGAACGCGCGAGACGCAAGCGGCAGAGGATCTGATCGCGTTCCTGTCCTCGCCCGAGGCGGCGTCGCTGATCACCAAATCCGGGCTGGTGCCCGCCACCGCAGCCCCCCGCTGAGGATCGCCCCTATGCCGAGTTCCAATACCAAGCAGCCGTCCCGGCTGGCCACGGTGCTGCGTGTGACCAGCGGCAACTTCCTGGAGATGTTCGATTTTTTCCTCTATGGGTTTTACGCGCCTTACATCGCGAGTACCTTCTTCCCCA
This sequence comes from Nitrospirillum bahiense, assembly GCF_007828025.1. Taxonomy (NCBI): domain Bacteria; kingdom Pseudomonadati; phylum Pseudomonadota; class Alphaproteobacteria; order Rhodospirillales; family Azospirillaceae; genus Nitrospirillum; species Nitrospirillum bahiense. Next base: position 54,996 of record NZ_VITO01000016.1, on the reverse strand, counting down.
GTGGGAACGACACCGCGTCGCTGATGCTGACTTTCGCCACCTTTGGCGCCGGATTCCTGATGCGGCCGGTGGGCGCGGTCATCCTGGGCAGCTACATCGACAGGATCGGGCGCCGCAAGGGCCTGGTGGTGACGCTGGCCATCATGGCGCTGGGCACGGTGCTGATCGCCTTCGTGCCTGGGTACGCCAGCATCGGGCTGCTGGCCCCCGCCCTGGTGCTGATCGGCCGCCTGCTGCAGGGTTTCTCCGCCGGGGTGGAGATGGGCGGCGTCTCTGTCTACCTGTCGGAAATGGCCACGCCGGGCCGCAAGGGCTTTTACGTCAGCTGGCAATCCGCCAGCCAGCAGGCGGCCATCATGGCCGCCGCCCTCATCGGCTATGGGCTGAGCCGGATTTTGACGCTGCAGCAAATCCACGACTGGGCCTGGCGCATACCCTTCTTCATCGGCTGCCTGATCGTGCCGGTGATCTTCGTCATCCGCCGCTCGCTGGAGGAGACGGCGGAGTTCCAGCACCGGCGGCATCGTCCCACCTTTCGGGAAATCGTCCGGTCCATCGCCGCGAACTGGCGGCTGGTGCTGGCCGGCATGATGATGGTGGTGATGACGACGGTGTCCTTCTACCTCATCACCGTCTACGCGCCGACCTATGGCAAAAGCGTACTGAAGCTCGATGCCGGGCAAAGCCTGCTGCTCACCTTCTGTGTCGGCCTGTCCAATTTCATCTGGCTGCCGGTGATGGGGGCGCTGTCCGACAAGGTGGGCCGCCGGCCTCTGCTGATGGCCTTTACCATCCTGGCCATGCTGACGGCGTATCCGGTGCTGAACTGGCTGGTCCATGACGTCAGCTTCGGCACCATGCTGGTGGCCGAGCTGTGGTTGTCCTTCCTCTACGCCAGTTACAATGCGGCGGCCCTGGTGGCCCTGACGGAGGTGATGCCCCCGGAGGTGCGGACGGTTGGGTTTTCCCTGGCCTACAGCCTGGCCACGGCCCTGTTCGGCGGCTTCACGCCGCTGGTGTCGACCTGGCTGATCGATCTGACGGACGATAGGGCCGCGCCCGGCCTGTGGATGGCCGCCGCCGCCCTCTGCGGTTTGCTGTCCGTCCTCATGGTTTACCGGCGTGACCCGGCGACTGTGCGGATGCTGGCGGATACGCCATGATGTTAATACCTTGGATAAAGGCGCCCGGCCTTCCCAACCGGGCTGGTCGCCGTTGACACAGCCAAGCCACTGGACATCCGGTGGCGCGGCGGTAGAAGATGGAACAGGCACGCGCCCGGCGACAGGGCCGGCCATATTTTGAGGGTGGAGCTGGCGGTAAAGACCGGCCCACCCGTACTCAACTTCGGGGAGTAGCGCACAATGACCTTCACCCACGGAATCCATCGACGATCCCGTTCGCGGGGCGATCGCCCTGCCGCACCCGGACTGTCCGGTGCCAGGGAGGCTTGCGCGTATAGTTGACCTGTCAACGGTCGGCCGTCGCGCCCTTCAACGCCCCACACCAATCATGACCGTCTGCGCCGATGGAAGCGGCGCGGCATCATTTGCCATCGGCTGTGCCCACACCCTGCCGGCCCCCGGGAACGATGCTGCGAACCTGACGCTTTCGTCGATGGCCGGCGCCCCTTCCGGGCCAGGCAGGCCGGGACGGCACCGGGCCAACCGCCAGCGGTTTCGCGGATCGAAAGGTAGAATATTTCCATGAGCAGCTCCGTCACGAGGTCCTCCCCCCTGAGCGGCGCCACCGGCGCGCCCACCACCAACCAGGCCCTGCTGGACTGGGTTGATGAGGTCGTCGCCCATTGCCAGCCGGCGGCCGTCCATTGGTGCGACGGCAGCCAGGAGGAATATGACCGGCTGTGCGAAGAGATGGTGGCCCAGGGCACCTTCATCCGCCTGAACCCGGCCAAGCGGCCCAATTCCTTCCTCTGCCGGTCCGACGCCGGCGACGTCGCCCGGGTGGAGGATCGCACCTTCATCTGCACCCCGACGGCGGAAGAGGCCGGCCCGACCAACAACTGGGCCGATCCCGCCGAGATGCGCCAGACGCTGCAGGGCCTGTTCAAGGGCAGCATGCGCGGCCGCACCCTGTACGTGGTGCCCTTCAGCATGGGCCCCCTGGGCTCCCCCATCTCCCACATCGGCGTGCAGCTGTCCGACAGCCCCTATGTCGCCGTGAACATGCGCATCATGACCCGCATGGGCGAGGCGGTGCTGCGCCAGCTGGGTGATGGCGGTTTCGTGAAGTGCCTGCACTCCGTCGGCGCGCCCCTGGCCGCCGGCCAGAAGGACGTGGCCTGGCCCTGCAATGCCCGGCACAAGTACATCGTCCACTTCCCCGAGACGCATGAGATCATCAGCTATGGCTCCGGCTATGGCGGCAATGCCCTGCTGGGCAAGAAGTGCTTCGCGCTGCGCATCGCGTCATCCCTGGGGCGCGAGGAGGGCTGGCTGGCCGAGCATATGCTGATCCTGGGTGTGGAAAGCCCGGAGGGCGAGAAGACCTATGTCGCGGCGGCCTTCCCCTCGGCTTGCGGCAAGACCAACTTCGCCATGATGGTGCCGCCGGCCGCCTTCGACGGCTGGAAGGTGCGCACCATCGGCGACGACATCGCCTGGATCAAGCCGGCGGCGGACGGCACCCTGCGCGCCATCAATCCGGAGGCTGGCTTCTTCGGCGTGGCGCCGGGCACCAGCCTGAAGTCCAACCCCAACGCCCTGCTGACCCTGCACGCCAACGTCATCTTTACCAACTGCGCCCTGACCGATGACGGCGATGTGTGGTGGGAAGGCCTGACCGAGACGCCGCCGGCCCACCTGATCGACTGGGAGGGCCAGGACTGGACGCCCGCCAGCGGCCGCAAGGCGGCGCATCCCAACGCCCGCTTCACCGCCCCGGCCAGCCAATGCCCCAGCATCGATCCGGCCTGGGAAAACCCCGCCGGCGTGCCCATCAGCGCCTTCATCTTCGGCGGCCGCCTGTCGCGCACCTTCCCCCTGGTGTTTGAAACCCGCGGCTGGAACGAGGGCGTGTACTGGGCGGCGACCCTGGGGTCGGAGGCGACCGCCGCCGCCGTGGGCCAGGCCGCCATTCGCCGCGATCCCTTCGCCATGCTGCCCTTCTGCGGCTACAACATGGCGGAGTACTGGCGCCACTGGCTGGACATGGGCAACAAGATCAATGACCTGCCGCGCATCTACCGCGTCAACTGGTTCCGCAAGGACCAGGACGGCAAGTTCGCCTGGCCGGGCTTCGGCGATAACATGCGGGTGCTGAAGTGGATCGTGGACCGCGTGCGCGGCCGGGCCGTGGAGACGGAGGAGAACCTGTTCGGCCTGACGCCGCGCTATGAGGACCTGACCTGGACCGGCCTGGACTTCGGTCGCGACCAGTTCGACGCCGTCATGGCGGTGAACGAGGTGGAGGCTGAAACGGAACTGCGTGACCAGTCGGAGCTATTCGGCCGCTTCGGCGGCGACACGCCGCAGGAACTGATCGACCAGCAGGACGCCCTGCTGGACCGCCTGGCGCAGAACCGCGAAGCGGCCTAATACCTTTGGCAGCGACGTGAGGCACAGCCTCATGTCGCTGTAGGACGCGAGACTGCGTCCGCTGGAGCGGGCGCCGCCCAGTTAGTGTATAGGGGGCCCAGCGAGGACAAGCCAAACCGCCGTCCGGCAACGCTGGGCGTTTGAGAGAGCACTAAAAACCCCGGATGGTTCGCCATCCGGGGTTTTGTATATCAAGGACTCAGTAGCCCTTTGCCCAATAGACGAAGGCCACCGTGTTCCAGCTGGCCGGGCCATTGGGGCGGCCGCCGGCATCCTGGCCGCCGATGACGAAGCCGGTCAGGCTGGGGTCGTCGAAGGGGATCTTCACGACGGTGGAGGGGGCGAAGCCGCCGCCCGGATCATAGGACATGGTGATGCTGACCTGCCGGCCGTTGCCGGGCGGGATCACCACCTGGCCCACCAGCTTGTTGTTCTGGGCGCCGGTGCCGTTCCAGGTGATGGGCGCCTGGCCCGTGACCTCGATCACGATGCGCTGGGCCCAATAGGCGGAATTGGTGAAACCGTTGATCTTGATGGTGGTGCCGTCCGGCACAGGGAAGGTGGCGGTGTTGTACATGCTCTTCTCCAGGGCTGGCGCGACAACCTACGCGCGCATAAGCGATATTCCTCCTCATACATCTTTTTGCGGGAGCTTCCTACAAAAATAGATTTCTCAGGTTGTGGCGTTTCTGCTTGCCCCCGAAAGGGAAAGGCCGGCCGTTGGCACCGTTTCATCGGTTGACGCCATGGCGGCCAGGCTGGCGGCATAGCGGCGGCACGCGATCAGCGCCAGCACGATGCAAGCACCCAGCATGGCGGGCAGGGTCAGCAGCAGCGACAGGTCCAGACGGCTTTCGTCGCGCAGCACCTTGTCCGTCACCAGGGCCACAACTGACGGGCCCGCACCCAGGCCGAGCAGGGTGGCGATCAGTGCCGCCACGGCGTGTTGGAACCCGCGCAGGCGATTGGGAGTGATCTCCTGCAAGGCCGGGGGGCTGGAGCCGATGGCCAGGGTCATGCAGCCGATCAACGGCCCCAGCCATGCCAGCGCGCCGTCGCCGTCCGGCGCGCGCAGGGCGGGGTAAAGCAGCAGGCAAGACGCGGCGGCACCGGCGATCATCACGACCAGGCGTCCCTGGACCAAGCCCCGCCGGCGCAGGAGGTCACCCAAGATGCCGGCCAGCAAGGCGCCGCCGGCGCCGAACACCATCAGGCGCCAGCCCATGCCCTGGCCGATGTCCAGCGGCTTCATGTGGTGGATGCGGGCCAGCAGATGCGGCAGCCAAGCGCCCAGGCTGTACAGCGCCATGGCGGCGAAGGTGCCGGCCAGGTTGACCAGCAGGGCATTGCCCCCATGGGCGTGGTAGTAGGCCCGCACCTCGGCCCAATTGGGCGCGGTGTGCGCCCCGGCGCCCGTTCTTTCCGGTTCCCGCACGGTGACGACCCACAGCGCCATCAGCAGGCCCACGGGCCCCAGCAGCAGGAACACCACCTGCCAGCCGCGCAGGTTGTCCAGCAGGGGAAGCACGACATCCGGCGGCAGATGGTGCAGCACCAGTCCGCCCAGTATCAGGGCCAGCCCGGCCCCCACATAAGGGCCCATGTTGTACAGGCCGATGGCCAGACCAAGCCGGCGGCCGTGGAACAGGTCGCCAATCAGGGAGTAGGCCGACGGGACCATGGTCGCCTCGCCAAAGCCCACGCCCACGCGCGCCAGGAACAGGGCTGGAAAGGATCGCGCCAAGCCGCAGGCCGCGGTGAACAGGCTCCAAGCCGCAACACCGGCGGCCAGCACCGCCGTGCGCCGCCGCCGATCCACCAGGCGGCCGATGGGCAGGCCGCCAATGGCCAGGAACAAGGCGAAGGACAGGCCCTGCAGCAGGCTGAGCTGTAGGTCGCTGAGGCCCAGATCGGCCTTCATCGGCACCGCCAGCAAGGTCAGGATCTGGCGGTCGATGAAGGCCAGCACATAGGCCAGCACCAGCACCACCAAGACATAGACGGAATAAGCCACGGAAATTCCCCACCGTTCCTGGTCCAGCGCTAGCCTTGATTTCCCAGTCCGGCACCAGACCTTACCGCTGCAGTATACACATCCATGTAGTCACTTAAGAGTGTGGTCGCGGTTCCATCCTCGCCGCTGCCGTGCCGGCCAAAATGCGCTAGGATGAAACGGAATCTTGGCAGGGAAGGGAGGGGCGGCATGACCCATCGCACCGCCGATTTGGTCGACGCTTATGAGGACAGCCTGCAGAGCTGTGAGATCCAGTTCCGCTCCTTCGGGGCGCGGGCGTCCTTCCATGGGCCCATCCGGACCGTGCGCTGCCATGAGGACAACGCCCTGCTGAAGCATACGCTGTCCGAGGCGGGCGAGGGTGCCGTCCTGGTGGTGGACGGCCACGGCTCGCTGCGCACCGCCCTGGTGGGCGACGTCATCGCCGGCCTGGCGTTCAAGCACGGCTGGGCCGGCTTGGTGCTGTGGGGCGCCGTGCGCGACAGCGTGGCCCTGGCCCACATCGACCTCGGCATCAAGGCGCTGGGCACCAACCCGAAGAAAAGCACAAAGACCGGCGCCGGCCAGGTGGACGTGCCCTTGTCCTTCGGCGGTGCGCAGTTCACGCCCGGCGCCTGGCTCTATGCCGATGAGGACGGTATCGTCGTCAGTGCCGTGAGGCTGTGACGCTCACCCCGGCAGCGGAATGAATTCCTTGTCGTCCAGGTCCGGCAGCTTCATGCGGCCGGCGCGCCAGTCGGCCTTGGCCTGCTCGATCCGCTCCTTGCGGGAGGAGACGAAGTTCCAGTCGATGTAGCGGTCGCCCAGCGGCTCCCCGCCCAGCAGCATGACCACGGCGGGGGTGACGGCGGTGAACAGCACCGGCTGGCCAGGGGTGAACACCAGCATGTGGCCGGCCTCCACCGTCCTGCCTTCCACCTCCACCGAGCCGACGGCGACGTAGGCTGCGCGCTCCGGATACTCGGCCGGCAACTGCGCCTTGGTGCCGGGCTGCAGCATCCAGTGCACATAGAACAGGGGGGAGTGGGTCTTGACCCCGGCCTTGGCGCCAAAGGCCTCACCCGCCACCAGTCGGGCCCACAGGCCGCCATGCTCATAGGTCGGCAGGTCGTCCGCACCGTAATGATGGAAGCTGGGGTCGGTCTCCTCATCCGCCTCCGGCAGGGCGACCCAGGCCTGGATGCCGTGCAGCGCGCCGCCCTCGGCCCGAGCCTTTTCGAAGCGCTCGGAATGGGTGATGCCGCTGCCGGCGGTCATCCAGTTGACCTCGCCCGGGCGGATGGCCTGTTCGGAGCCCACGCTGTCGCGGTGCATGATCTCACCATCGAACAGGTAGGTGACGGTGGACAGGCCGATGTGCGGGTGCGGGCGCACGTCCCGCTCCAGCGGGATGCCCTTGGGGAAGTCCACCGGTCCCATGTGGTCGAAGAAGACGAAGGGGCCGACATGGCGGCGCTGGGCCACGGGCAGGATGCGCCCGACCTCGAACCCGCCCAAGTCGCGCCGCCGCTGGTCGATGACGAGTTCGATCATGATGCTTTTCCCCCATAGGCCTTGGGCGGGAAGGATGCCAACGACGCGATTGGGGTTCAACCGTTTAGCGACGGCCGCCCCACTTCATAGCACATGGCGCAACAGGGCGGTGACGGCCACGCCGACGATGACGGTGGGCAGCATGGGGAAACGGCAGGCCATGGCCAGGGTCACCGCCAGGCCCAGCAGATCCGCCGGATTGGTGGTGGTGAAGGCCGGCGCGATGACGGAGATCAGCACGGCACCCGGTACCGCCTCCAGCACCGCGGTGGCGCGGGGGCTGAGGGTACGGTTGCGCAGCACCAGGTATCCCGTGACGCGGGTGGCGTAGGTCACCGCCATCATGGCCAGGATGGCCAGCAGCGACGGGACGTCCAGGGCGAAATAGCGGGCGAAGTCGCTCACGGCGCGGCCTTCCGGGTTTCAGTGCCGGCAACGAAATAGGCGACAACCAGGCCGGCCAGCGTGCCGGCCGGCACATACCAGGCGCCTGGCACCGCCAGATGGGTGACAGCGGCCACGCCCAGGCTGACCGGCCAGGGCAGGGCGCGGCGCCAGCCCTTCCACATGCCGCGGATCAGCACCAGGAAGACGGCTGTGAAGGCCATGTCGAAGCCATAGGCGTGCGGGTTGCCCAGCACCGGCCCCACCACGGAGCCCAGCACCGTCACCGCCACCCAGGCGACGTAGAGGGAGACGGCGAGGCCGGCATAGTAAGGCAGGCTGATGCCCGGCCGGCCGGTGACGGCCATGCGGCGGCGGGCGTCGTCCATGCCCAGCGCCCAGGTCTCATCGGCCATGACGAACAGCACAAGCGCCGCCTGCCAGGGGCGCAGGCGCCGCAGGTGCGGGGCGAATGAGGCCCCCATCAGCAGATGGCGACAGTTGACCAGCAGGGTCATACCGGCGATCAGCGCAATCTGCGGCGGGCTGCGCCACAGCTCGATGGCCACGAACTCCGACCCGCCGGCGAAGTTCAGGCCGCACATCAGCGCCACCTCCAGCGGGCTCAAGCCCTTCATCGCCGCCTGGGAGCCCAGCACCAGGGCGAAGGGCGCCACGCCCAGCAGAATGGGCGCCATGGCGGCCAGCCCCCGGCGGAACTCCGCCCATACCGACCGGCCGGGCTCCCGCTCGTCCGGGGCGACATCGTCGGGCAAGGCGGTGGCGGTCATGGATGGTCCGTTGGTCAGGGCGGGCCAAAGGCGGGGCCACAGGGATGGGGATGCGCATGGTAGGCGAATGGTGCCTGTGGGGAATTGCATAGTCCGTGCCCTTGCCCCGCCAATTTGGCATCCTGCCACCGCGTGCAGGACCCTCGTGTCACGGGATATCTCTTGGTGCGCCAACAACGAGGAGGGAAACAGAATGCTGACCGTGGATATGGCCGACTTGCCCGCCCTGGTGGGGCGGGACCTGGGCTACTCCGACTGGGTGGTGGTGGATCAGGAGCGCATCAACGGCTTCGCCGACGCCACCGAGGACCATCAGTGGATCCATGTCGACGTGCCGCGTGCCACGGCGGCGCTGGGCGGCACCATCGCCCACGGCTTCCTCACCCTGTCATTGCTGGCCGCCTTCAGCTATCAGACGCTGGAGGTGCGGGACGCCGGCAAGGGCGTGAACTATGGCTTCAACAAGATACGCTTCCTGGCGCCGGTGCCGGCCGGCTCGCGCCTGCGCAGCCGCCAGACCCTGGATTCGGTTGAGGAAAAGGGCGGCGGCTGGTTGCTGACCCGCACCGTCACCATTGAAATCGATGGTCAGGAAAAGCCGGCGTTGCTGGCCGAATGGCTGACCGCCGTCTATCCATGATGGCTAAGTGATGAGTGCTTCGTTCGGGCGGCATGGAGAGTATATGCCGCCCGTCGATTCTCCTATCCATTTTAAAATACACCGGAGTCCGCGAAGGGGTTAAGCAAATAGAGCCATTATTATTGCCAAATTCCAGCCATATTACGGGGCTGAACTCTGGTCGGTAACAGGCAGGCGCATCGTTTCATGTGATGCCCGCCGTACGCAGATACGGAGGAATAACCATGAATACCCGTCTTCTTCTGAGCAGCGTGGCTTTCGCCAGCCTTCTGGCCGGTGCGGCGTGCGCCCAGTCCGAAACCACGACCTCGCGCACCACGACGACCACGGCCGCTCCGGTGGCCCAGTCGCGCACCACCACCACGGAAACCACCACGCAGCAGCCCCCGGCCCCGGATGCGGCCTCGGATGCGGCCATGCCCGGCACCACCCAGTCGACGGAGACCTACAGCTCCCAGTCCGGGTCGGATGATGATCGGACGGCCAAGTCGAAGACCACGACCACCACGTACCCGGATGGCAGCAAGTCCACGCGCAGCAAGAGCAAGGTGGAAACCCCAGACGGCAGCACCGTGGAGCACCAGTCGACCCAGACCGACGGTTACGGCAATTCCACCAGCACCACGACGACCACCAGCACACCGCGCTGACGGTGATCAGGGAGGTGAACGGCGCCTCTCACTGTTTTGACAGCAAAGAAGGGCAAGGCATCCTGCGATGTCTTGTCCTTCTTTGCCTTTTATTTAATTTATTATGTAGAGTATCCGGATATTAAAGTGAAATACGACAAAGATATTCCCATTACGTGCCGAAATCCAGCCATATTCGGAAATAATATTCAATTCCGTAGCGAGCGGGCGCGTTTATTCAACTCAATGCGCCCGTCAAAAATGCGCAATGCCAAAAACGCACAACGGAGGAAGTATCATGAATACCCGTCTTCTTTTGAGCGGTGCGGCCCTGGCCAGCCTTCTGGCCAGCGCGGCCTGCGCCCAGTCCGAAACGACCACGACCCGCACGGTTACCACCAGCTCGGTGCCGGTGGCCCAGTCCCGCACCACCACCACCGAAACCACCACGGTGCAGCCGCCGGCGCCTGACGTGATGGCGCCCGGCACCACCCAGTCGACCGAAACCTCTTACAGCTCGGTCACTGGCTCGGATGACGATCGTGTCACCAAATCCCGCACCACGACCACGACCTATCCGGACGGCACCAAGGTCACACGCAGCGGCAGCAAGGTGGAGACGCCGGACGGCAGCGTGGTGGAGCGCCAGTCGACCCAGACGGATGGCTACGGCAACACCAGCACCACGACCACCACCACCAGCACGCCGCGCTGAGCGCCGTTGGTGTGACCGGTCCTTGTGTCCGGCGAAAGCAGGGCGGGATGTCCCCGGGATGTCCCGCCCTTTCTTATGACTCTGGAAAATTCGCATAACTTCCGGAAGTGCGTGGAGGGAGATCTGATCTCAATTTCATTTTTAATAACGCGCTGAATATTTTAAATTTTAAACCATTATGGCCTTCGCTATCGGCTAATTGAATCCATTACCTTGCCAAATTGCCGCCATCATTGGGTAATGAACTGGCATCCGTAGCAAGGGCAGGCGCGGAAAACTTGAAGGCGCTTGCCGCACTGCGATACGGAGGAACACCATGAATACCCGTCTTCTCCTGAGCGGCGTGGCTGTCGCCGCCCTGCTGGCCGGCGCCGCCAACGCGCAGTTCATCGGCGGCCGTGCCACCGGTGCCGTAACCGGTGGCGTCAACAGCACCTTGAACACTGCTACCGGCGCCAACCTGGGTGCCCAGCAGAATGCGATGGCCGGCTTGAACGCCCAGGCCGCCCCCCGTGCCGCCAGCGCCAGCCAGGTGAGGGACGGCGCCGCCGTGACGGCGCAGGACACCACCAATGCCGCGACCGATGCCGCCAAGGCGAACGCCAACGCCGCCGGCAACACCGCCGCCAGCGCCGCGGCCACCACCCAGGAGGTCGAGAACGGCACCACCGCCGGCGCCATGGGCGTGACCAACGGGACCGCCGCCGGTACGACCCAGACCACCGGCAGCACGAGCACCACGGCCGTGGGCGCCGCCAAAGTTCCGACGCCGCTGAACGGTGGTGCCGGCGTGTCGGCCGGCACCACCGGCGGCGCTGATGTCTCGGCCGGCAAGTCCGGCGTGTCCGCCAACGACCATGCCAGGGTCCAGAGCCAGGACAGCGTGTCCGCCGGGGGCGCATCGGCCAAAGTGAACGCCTCGGGCGGCACATCGACCAGCACCAGCGTAACGCCGCGCTGACCGTAGTGGCGCCTGAAGTCTAAGGGCGGGACGGCTGGCTAGCTGTCCCACCCTTTTCGTTCAGCTGAACACGATGGTTTTCTGGCCGGTCACCAGGATGCGGCGCTCGATGTGCCAGCGCACGGCACGGGCCAGGACGGCGCATTCGATGTCGCGGCCGATGTCCACCAAGTCTTCCGGCGTTTGGGTGTGGTCCACCCGCTCGATGCCCTGTTCGATGATGGGGCCTTCGTCCAGGTCGGTCGTCACGTAGTGGGCGGTGGCGCCGATCAGCTTCACGCCACGGGCGTGGGCCTGGTGGTAGGGTTTGGCGCCCTTGAAGCTGGGCAGGAAGGAATGGTGGATATTGATGCAGCGGCCCGCCAGTTGGCCGCAGAGGTCGGCCGACAGGATCTGCATGTAGCGGGCCAGCACGACCAGGTCGGCACCGGCCTGATTCACCACGTCCATGAACGCCGCCTCCTGCGCCGTCTTATCGCCCTTCACCGGCAGGTGGTGATAGGGGATGCCGCTCCATTCCACGAAGGAGCGCATGTCGTCGTGGTTGGAGATCACGGCCGGGATGTCGATGGGCAGGGAGCCGGAGCGGGCGCGGTGCAGCAGGTCGTAAAGGCAGTGGCCGAACTTGGACACGGCGATCACCACCTTGGGCTTCACCGTCATGTCCACCAACTGCCAGTCCATACGGAAACGGCGGGCGATCAACTGAAAGCCCTGGCGCAGGCTGTCCAGGTCTGGGAATCCCGGGCCGTCCGGCCGGAAGGCCGTGCGCATGGAAAAGCTGTTGGTCAGCTGGTCGTTGAAATGGTTGGATTCAGTGATCGAGGCGTCGTTGTCGGCCAGATAGCTGGAGACGGCGGCCACCACACCCTTCACGTCGGGGCAGGTCAGTACCAGGACGTAGGGGCTGTGGGGGGCGGGGGTCGGCTGCGACGTCACGGCGAACGATTCCTCAAGGCATGCGGCTGTTATTTGGAATGAAGTTGCCCGGGTCTAGCATAAACCATGGCTCTGTCACAGCCCTGGGCGCGTGCATGCCGGCCATCCCGTGCGGGCCGGTTCACGCCCGTTCCGTGAGGTCCTGGGCGATCTGCCGGGCGGTGGCTTGCACCATGCCTATGGTTTCCGCCAGGGAACGGACCAGGGGCGTATGCTGCATGAAGGGCACGGTCAGGGCCGCCACCGCCGCCCCGGTGCCCCCTATGACGGGGGCGGACAGGTCCATGACACCCAGGGCGTAGTCGCTGGCGGCCTGGGCATAGCCCTGGGCGCGCACGGCATCGGCGCGGGCGGCGAACGGGGCCACCCGTTCCGGCCCCACGGCGCGTTCCAGCATGGCGCGCCACAGGGCCTGGGTGAGAGGCGGCTGGAAGGCGTACAGCACCATGCCGGACGTAGCCTCCACCAAGCTGCGGTGATAGCCGGGACGTACGGAGAAACCCAGGTGGCCGGGGTTCTCGATGCGCGCCACCACCACCATCTGGTCATCCGAAGCCACCGCCAGGTGGCAAGATTGGCCGATGGCCAGCGCCAACTCGCGCATCAGGGGCAGGGCCGCCTCCAGCAGGGTGCGCACCGACGCCCGCGCCATGCCCAGAGTAAACAACTTGTTGGTCAGCTCATAGCCATCGGCCGCCGCCGCCGGCGCGATATAGCCCCGGAACTCCAGCACCTGGATCATGCGGAACAGCTCGCTGACCGAGCGGCCCAGCCGGGCGGAAATCTGCGACGGCGTCATGGGGGCGCCGTGGCTGGCCATCAGCTCCAGGATGTCCAAGCCCTTCTCCAGGGCGGGCGCCCGGTACTTGCGCACGGCTTCCACCGCGCCGTCGCCGTTCAACCCGTCGGTGGCGTCGAGGTCGGGCACGGTATCATCAGGAAGGGTGGTCATGGATAATCCGGCCTGGGCCTGAGGGCTGGGTTTGCGGCTCTCCGGCTATGCCATCAGGCTGCCCGCCGGGCAAGAGATGGCGTGAGGCGCCTTGACTTACGGAATGCGGACGGCGATTTTATATGCGGAAGGCGATTTCGTATATGAATGGAAAGTCGCCCCACCCTGGGAAGGCCCCCGATGGACTCTTCTTCTTCCTTCAGCCCGACATGTCCGCCCTTGCCCCCACTGGGCTTCGGCGCCGCGGCCATCGGCAACCTGTACCAGCCGGCGGCGGAGGAAGCGGCCCGGGCCGCCGTGACGACGGCGGTGGCGGCCGGCATCCGCTATCTGGACACGGCCCCCCATTACGGCTTCGGTCTCAGCGAGAGCCGCCTCGGTGCTGTGCTGGCGGAGCTGGACCCCGGTGAAGAGCTGCTGGTTTCCACCAAGGTGGGGCGGGTGCTGGTGCCGGTTGGCGCGGGCGCGGGCCCGGTGAGGCACGGCTTCGCCGAGGCTGCCCCTTATGAGCCGGTGTTCGACTACAGCTATGATGGCGTCATGCACTCCTACGCTGAAAGCCGGCGGCGGCTCGGGCGGAAGCGCATCGACCTGCTGCTGGCCCACGACCTGGGCACTGCCACCCATGGCGAAGCGCATGCCGTCCACTTCCGCCGCTTCCTGGAGGGCGGCTACCGCGCCATGCGGGAACTGCGGGACCAAGGGGCGGTGCGCGCCATCGGCCTGGGCGTCAATGAGTGGCAGGTGTGCCTGGAGGCGATGGGCCATGCCGACTTCGATGTCGTGCTGCTGGCGGGCCGCTACACCCTGCTGGAACAGACGGCCCTGGATTCCTTCTTCCCCGCCTGCGCCGCGCGCGGGGTGAGGGTCATCGTAGGCGGCCCCTACAATTCCGGCATCCTGGTGAACGGCACCCGGTGCGCCGCGCCGCTGTACTACAATTACGAGCCGGCACCCACCGCCATCGTCGACCGCGTGCGCCGGCTGGAGGCGGCTTGCGACCGCTTCGACGTGCCTTTGGCTGCGGCGGCCTTGCAGTTTCCCTTGGCCCATCCGGTGGTGGCCAGCGTCATCCCCGGTATGGCGGACACGGCGCAGGTGGCCCAAACCCGGGCCTTGATGGACACCGTCATTCCGCCCGAGTTGTGGCAGCTCCTGCGCGCCGATGGCCTGCTGCATCCGGATGCCCCCGTTCCCACCCCCAACGCACCGAAAGCCGCATGAGCACGCCCATCTCCCCCCTCATCCTGCTGCATCCGGATGACAATGTGCTGGTGGTCCGCGCCGCCATCCGCGCCGGTGACGCCCTGGACATCGATGGCACCCGGGTCACCGCCGCCCAGGACGTGACCGTGGGCCACAAGCTGGCCCGCCGCACCCTGGCGGCGGGGGACAAGGTGCTGAAATACGGCGCGCCCATCGGCTCCATGACCGCCGCGGTGGATGTCGGCGGCCATGTCCACATGCACAACATGAAAAGCGATTACATCGCCAGTCATACACGACAGGTGGTCGGCGGCAGCGAAGGGGGCCATTGATATGGCGGAGATGCGTGGGTTTCTGAGGAGCGATGGCCGCAAGGGCATCCGCAACGTGGTGGTCGTGGCCTATCTGGTGGAATGCGCCCACCATGTTGCCCGCCGTATCGTCACGCTCAGCGACGACATGGACGTGCACCTGATCGGCTTCCCCGGCTGCTATCCTAACAGCTACGCCTTCCAGATCATGACCAAGCTGTGCACCCATCCCAACGTGGGCGGCGTGCTGCTGCTGTCGCTGGGCTGCGAGAGCTTCAACCGTGAGGCCCTGCGCCAAGTGGTGGCGGCCAGCGGCCGGCCGGTGGAAACCCTGGTCATCCAGCAGGCCGGCGGCACCAGGGCCACCATCGAAGCCGGGCGCGCCGCCGTGGCCCGCCTTAAGGTCCTCGCCGACCAGACGCCGGTGGTGCCCATGGCCCGGCACGAACTGGTGGTGGGCACCATCTGCGGCGGGTCAGATGGCACCAGCGGAATCACCGCCAACCCCGCCGTGGGGCGCTGCTTCGACTGGCTGGTCGAGACCGGCGCCACCTGCATCTTCGAGGAGACGGGCGAACTGGTAGGCTGTGAGCGCATCATGTCCGACCGGGCCGTGACGCCGGAGCTGGGCGCCGAGATCGAGGCCTGCGTGCAGAAGGCGGAGCGCTACTACACCATCATGGGCTTCGGCAGCTTCGCCCCGGGCAATGCCGAGGGCGGCCTGACCACGCAGGAAGAGAAGTCCATGGGCGCCTATTCCAAGTCCGGCTCCTCCCCCATCAGCGGCCTGATCAAGCCGGGCGACATTCCGCCGTCAGGTGGACTGTACCTGATGGACGTGGTACCGGATGGGGAGCCGCGTTTCGGTTTCCCCAACATTTCCGACAACGCGGAGATCGTGGAATTGATCGCGTCGGGCAGCCACGTCATCCTGTTCACCACCGGCCGCGGCTCCGTCGTCGGTTCCGCCATCTCCCCCGTCATCAAGGTCTGCGCCAACCCGGAGACCTACGTGCGCCTGTCGGAGGATATGGACGTGAACGCCGGCCGCATCCTGGAAGGCAAGGCCACGCTGGATGAGGTGGGGGCCGAAATCCTGGGCTTGGTCGAGGCGGCGGCGGCGGGCGACCGCACCGTGTCCGAGGCCCTGGGCCACCAGGAATTCATCCTGACCTACAAATCGTTCGAGCCGGTGGGCCCCGCCTGCCTGCCCACGCGGGCTGCGTAAGCCAGCGGGGTGGGCTAGTCTCACCCCCGCTGGTGGCCCGCGACCGCGGGCCCCGAAGTGAGTACCGCAGGGCGGAACGAGGACAGCCAAGGGACGGATCCCCCGCCGGCGCTTGAGGAACAAGGGAAGACTCACATGGGACGTCTTGAAGGCAAAACGGCGCTGGTGACGGCGGCGGCACAAGGCATCGGCCGGGCGGCGGCGGAACTGTTCGCGCGCGAGGGGGCCACCGTCCATGCCACCGACATCAACACCGACAAGCTGGCCGAGGTGGCGGGCTGCCGTCCCCACCGGCTGGACGTGCGCAGTGACGCGGATGTGGCCGCGATCGCGGCCGAGGTAGGCCCCATCGACGTGCTGTTCAACTGCGCCGGTTTCGTCCATGCCGGCACCATTCTGGAGTGCGATGCGGCCGCCTGGGATTTCTCCTGGGATCTGAATGTCACGGCCATGGTCCGCACCATCCGCGCCTTCCTGCCCGGCATGCTTGAGGCGGGCAGGGGCAGCATCGTCAACATGTCGTCGGTCGCCAGCTCCATCAAGGGCGTGCCCAACCGCTTCGCCTACGGTGCCACCAAGGCCGCCGTCATCGGCCTGACCAAGGCGGTGGCGGCTGACTTCGTGGGCCGGGGCGTGCGCTGCAACGCCATCTGCCCCGGCACGGTGCAGACGCCCTCGCTGGATGAGCGCCTGGCCGCCACCGGCGACTATGCCGCCGCGCAGGCCGCCTTCGTCGCCCGCCAGCCCATGGGTCGCCTGGGCCGGCCGGAGGAGATCGCGGAACTGGCGCTGTATTTGGCCAGCGACGCCTCATCCTTCACCACCGGCGCCATCCATGTCATCGACGGTGGCTGGACGGCATAAGCCGGTGTACTCACCCGCATAAGCCGGAAATCGGGTCCGCCCCGCCGCTGGTCGCAATGGCCGGCCGGCGGTGGCGGTGGCACGATCCGGCCATGCCGCCCCGCCTAAGCTTCGCCAGAACCGCCCTCATCGCCCTTGCCTTGGTCGGCAGCCTCGCCGGCTGCGCCACGCTGCCCTCGGCCGACCCCGACATCGCCCGGGCGCTGGCCACGGCGGACGCGACCAGCCGGCTGGATCTGCTGCGCCGGCAGGGGGAGATCATCGGCGGCACGCCCTTCGTCGGTGGCAACAGCGTCACGCTGCTGCGCAGCGGCACCGAGACCTATGCCGCCATGGATGCCGCCATCGACGGCGCCCGCACCCGCATCGACATGGAAAGCTATGAGTTCGACGGGGTGGAGGGATCCCGCTTCGCGGAGAAGCTGGTGGCCAAGCGGGCGCAAGGGGTGGAGGTCAACCTGATCTATGACGCCTGGGGCTCGCAGGACACGCCCAAGGATGTGTTCGACCGCCTGCGCCAGGGCGGCGTGAACCTGCTGGTCTTCAACCCGGTCGACCCCGCGACGTTGCTGACCCTGGACGTCAACCGCCGCGACCATCGCAAGCTGCTGATCGTGGACGACGCCGTCGCCATCGTGGGCGGCGTGAACATCAGTGAGGTGTATGATCGCCGCCATCACGCCGGCGCGGGCGCTGAGAATCAGGATCCGGAACAGCGCCCCTGGCGCGACACCGACGTGCGCATCGCCGGCCCGGTGGTGGCGGAGTTCCAGCGCCTGTACGCCGAGACCTGGGAACAGCAGCGCCAGGCCCAAGGGGCCGACGCCGCCCCAGCCTTGAGCGCGCCGCCGCCGGGCCCACGAACCCGGCCGGGCGACATCGTCCTGCAGGCCTTGAGCGGCGCGCCGACGGAGGGCCGGCCGCTGATTTACCGCAGCCTATTGGTGGCCATCACCCTGGCGCGCAAGTCCATCCACCTGACCACCGGCTATTTCGTGCCGACGCCGGATCTGGCCCGGGCGTTAAGGCAGGCGGCCGCGCGGGGCGTGGATGTCACCGTGCTGGTGCCGGGCCCCAGCGACAGCCCCCTGTCGGTCATGGCGGGGCGCGGCTATTACAGCGACCTGCTGGCCGCCGGCGTGCACATTTACGAGTATGCGGACGCCATCCTGCATGCCAAGACCGCTGTCATCGACGGTGACTGGTCCACCGTCGGTTCCTCCAACCTCGATTGGCGCAGCGTCGCCTTCAACAACGAGATCAACGCCGTGGTCCTGGGCGCCGGGTTCGGACGGGAGATGGAGGCCATGTTCCAGCATGACCTGACTCACGCCCGGGCTATAGAACCCGATGCCTGGCGCCATCGCGGCCTGGACGAGCGCTTGGGCGAATGGGGCGCCCGGCTGGTGGAGGAGGTGCTTTAAAGACGGTAGAAGCGGCGTGCCGTACCGTCGAACACCGCCGGGTGCACCTCGGCCGGCACCAGATCGCGCGCCATGGCCAGCCAGCCGGCGTAATCGCCCGCCAGGTTCAGCACCGGCCAGTCGCTTCCCCACATCAGGCGGTCGGGGCCGAAGGCGTCCAGCAGGATGTCCACGTAGGGTTTCAAGGCGTCGTCCGTCGTCCGGTCGCCAGCCTCGGTCAGCAGGCCGGACAGCTTGGCGTGGACCTGGGGCAGGGCGGCCAGGTCACGCATGCTGGCGGCCCAGTCGTCGATCTCGCCCCTGGCGATGGGGGGCTTGGCGCCGTGGTCGATCACCATGGCCAAATCCGGGTGCCGGCGGGCGAAGTCCAGCAAGGCGGGCAGGTGCGGCGGCAGGACCAACGCGTCGAAGCTCAGGCCGCACGCCACCAGGACCCGGGCGGCGGCATCGATGGATGGATCGGCGATCCAGTCCACGGGCAGGGACTGTAGCATGGGACGCAGGCCGCGCATCTTGGGACGGACGGCCAGGGCGGCGATGCGCGCGGGCGCGTCCGGTGCCTTCATGTCCGCCCAGCCCACCACACCCCGGACGAAGGGCTGGTGTGCCGCCTCATGCAGCAGGAAGTCGGTGTCCTCGTCACAGGGCTGGGACTGCACCAGCACGCTGCCGGTGACGCCCAGGGGGGCGGCCAGGGCCTCCAGGTCCGCTACCTCATGGTCGCGGTGGATGACCGCCAGGTCGGGGGTGGGCCAGCTGTGCCCGTGCCGGCCCAGGCGCCAGATGTGCTGGTGGGCATCGATCATGCCGGTCGCCCTCAGTGGGTGGCCACGATCTTCAGGCGCTCATCGCGCTCGCCCACCGGCGCCGCGCGCCCCGCCAGGCTGAAGGCGCCGACGACGGCGAAGCACAGCCCCGGCACCACCATGGCGACGGCAATGCTGGCCATGTCCGACACGCGGCCCATGACCACCGGGATGGCGGCGCCGCCGATGATGGCCATGACCAGCCAGGACGATCCCAGCTTGGTCAGCGGCCCCAGGCCGCGCAGCGACAGGGCGAAGATGGTGGGAAACATGATGGACATGAAGAAGCTGGTGGCGATCATGGCGCCCAGCCCCAGCCAGCCGCCGCCAAACGCCCCGACCAGGCACAGCGCGACGTTGATGGCAGCGAACACGCCCATCAGCCGTTCCGCCGGCACCCGGCCCATCAGGACCGTTCCCGCGAAGCGCCCGGCCATGAAGGCCACCAGGGACAGGGTGAGATAGGCGGCGGCCGTCTTCTCCCCGGTGCCGGGCAGGGCGTGCTGGGAATAGCGGATCAGGAAGCTCCACACCCCCACCTGGGCGCCGACGTAGAAGAACTGCGCCGCCACACCGAACAGGAAATGGCGGTGCCGCAGCAAACGGCGGAAGCCGCCTCCATCACCCGCCGCCGGCCCATCCACCCTTTCCTCCAGCCGTTCCTCCGGCCCATCGGTCAGGGTGGGGAAGCGCACGGCGAACACCACCACCGCCCACAGCAGGACCAGAAGGCCCAGCACCAGATAGGAGGACTGGGCCGCCATGGCCTCTGTATCCCGGAACTGGGCCAGCGCCTCGGGCGACAGGGCAGCCAGCTGCTCGGGCGTGTATTCCACGCCGGACAGGATGAACTGCCGCCCCACCAGGACGCCCGCGACGGAGCCCAGGGGATTGAAGGCCTGGGCCAGGTTCAGCCGCCGCTCCGCCCCCGCCGGGTCGCCCAGCACGGTCATCAGCGGGTTGGCGGAGGTTTCCAGGAAGGCGAGGCCGCTGGCGATGACAAACAGGGCGCCCAGGAAGGCGCTGTACGCCCGCAGCTCGGCAGCTGGATAGAACAGCAGCGCGCCAATGCCGTAGAGCGCCAGGCCGAGGACAATGGCGGCCTTGTAACCGTAGCGCCGGGCGAACAGGGCCGCCGGCATGGCGCAGAAGAAATAACCGAGGTAGAAGGCGGACTGCACCAGGCCGGACTGCCAATCCTGAAGGTCAAAGGCTTTGCGGAACTGCGCGATCAGCACGTCGTTCAGGTTGTTGGCCACGCCCCACAGGAAAAACAGGCTGACGATCAGGGCGATGGGAATCGCCCATTTCGGCTGTGCGGCTTGGTGCTGATGCGGATGCGCGCGGCCGTCCGACATGTCCCCTCCCAGGGTGTTCTTTTGGCCGGCGTGCGGCCCGGCTGATGATCAGCACATCAAATATGAACACACGCGTCAAATATAAAACTTCGATCGGTTCCTTGTCACGGTGCCGAGGGGACCGACAGCGCCGCATGGCAGGGTTCGGAAGGCTTTTGAGCCCAAGGGATTGGCGACGCAGTGCGCTGCGGCTAATGTCCCGCGCAATTCTCAGGTTTCGCTGGCGGAGGAGCAGGTCATGGCGCATATCATCGACGGCAAGGCATTCGCGGGCGCCCTGCGCGAACGCATCGGCGCCAAGGTCGCCGACCTCACCATCCGTCACGGGCTGAAGCCCGGTCTGGCCGTGGTGCTGGTGGGCGAGGATCCGGCCAGCCAGGTCTATGTCCGCAACAAGGGCGAACAGACCCACGCCGCCGGCATGCACTCCGTCACCCACCGGCTGGAGGCCAGCACCACGCAGGAAGACCTGCTGGCCCTGGTGCATAGCCTGAACGCCGATCCCGCCATCCACGGTATCCTGGTGCAACTGCCCCTGCCGGCCCATATCGACAGCAACGCCGTGCTGGGCGCCATCGACCCCAACAAGGATGTGGACGGCTTCCACGTGGTCAACGCCGGACGCCTGGCGGTGGGCCTGCCGGGCATGGTGCCGTGCACCCCGCTGGGCTGCCTGATGCTGCTGAAGGACCATCTGGGCAGCCTGAAGGGCAAGCACGCCGTGGTGGTGGGCCGGTCCAACATTGTGGGCAAGCCCATGGCCCAGCTGCTGCTGCAGGCCGACTGCACCGTCACCATCGCCCACAGCCGCACCGCCGATCTGCCCGCCCTGTGCCGCACCGCCGACATCCTGGTGGCCGCCGTCGGCCGGCCGGGGATGGTGAAGGGTGATTGGGTGAAGCCCGGCGCCGTGGTCATCGACGTGGGCATCAACCGCGTGCCCGCCCGCGATCCCGAGGCGGCTGCCGCCGGCAAGACCCGCCTGGTGGGCGACGTCGCCTATGACGAGGCGGCCGCCGTGGCCGGCGCCATCACCCCGGTGCCGGGCGGCGTGGGCCCCATGACCATCGCCGTGCTGCTGCTGAACACCCTGACCGCCGCCTGCCGCAGCCGTGGGCTGGAGGCGGAACTGGCGGAGTTCAACTGATTACCGGCCGTCCCTGGAAAATGGCCCTGGTCAGCGTCTGAAGCCGGCCAAAGCCATTTCCGGATGCCCGGCGCCTGGAGCTTCAGGCCGCAAAGCCTGGCAAATGATTCAGCAGCAGCGCGATGTCCGTCGCCCGTGAATACTGGACATAATCGACATAAAGCAGATTCACGATCTGCTTATGGCTGTTGGGAATGCTGAGTGTTCCCAGCGAGGCGGCAAGCTCACGATTCGCCTCTTTGGAGTACAGCCAGACCGCCGTGGCTGGCGTCAGTGTCCATGACAGGAGGAACATGTCGCAGACGTGGTCGACACTCTTGCACTTTCCCGTGTATTCTTTGAAATTTTTGAACTGGTCCGACTGCATGTCTGAAAAGGAGGTGGTGTTGGAATACTGGTCGTAGACGATCAGGTCACCCTTGTTGGCGTCGCCATCCTGCCAGTCCCGATAAACCCACAAGCCATCGCGTTTGATATCCAGCGGATAGCCACCGTCACAGACGACAAGCACCCGACCCCCATTTTGCGTCAATTCCGCCAGGCTGAGGTCGCGAAGCGGCTTTTCAGCCTTTTCCTTGACCAGCCACTTGCCGATCTTGCTTTCAACCAAGTTCGCGAGTTCGCGGTAAACCATCTGATTGAAAAGGCTGAGATCGGGCTTGTCGACATCCAGAATGGCCTTGGTGGCTTTCCCGGCCAGATCGACGGCCTCGCTCACGAGCGAGCTGTAATGCGAGAGCTTGAGAATAACCAGCTCCCTATGGCCTTCGCTCATGAATTTGGCTACGTCATCGAGAACTTTTGAAAGCAATGGCCCCCTGATAGCCGCAAATCCGTGGTAGATGTAGAAATCATTTATAAACTTGCTGGGACGCAGGTCGAAATATCTGACGCCGTAGCTGAGTTGGTCATACATGTCCAAATTTTGCGTCAGGCCGGCCACGTTGCCTTCGTACATGCCGGCGTCATGCGAGGCCGACATGACGATTTCGCCCAGGCGGCGGGACCCGAGCACCGGCATGTTGTTTTCCATCCATTTTGCCCGGTCGGCCAGCAGCGACACCGAACTCCATAGGGAACGGGCGGCCAGTTCCCCCTGGTGGACCTGAACGGCCCGGTTGCCGCTGACGGCGACCGAAGGCTTGGCGCCATTATCGAACTCGGTGGCGCCCCCGATCCATTCAATGCTGTCGCCGACCACGCGCCCGACCCGTTGCCACAGCCCGTTCAAGGTCTGGGATTCGTGCACCTCGACCACTAGGCCATCGTCGCTGAGGGCCACCGACGGTGCCGCCCCTTGGTCATAGGACCGGGCAGGACCGAAGCTCTGTTTGCCATCCCGCAGGTGCCCGACGGCGTAAAGCAGATCGCTGCCCCCGCCCTGGTAGACGACCACCACCGTGCCCTGGTTGTTGAGCGCTACCTTCGGGGTGCTGCCATTCCCGAACGAGACGCTGGAATTGAAGGCGATGGTTTTGCCGGTGACCTTGCCGGTCCGGTACCACAGTCCTGAATTGGACTGGGACTTGTGGACTTCCATGACGTCGCCGGCATCGTTGATGGCGATCGCCGGCTGGGCGCCGCTGTCATACTTGTTGCTGCCGCCCCATTCAATGCCACTGGGGGAGGCGGAGCCGACGTGATACCACAGCCCAGAACTGAGAAAGCCATTGGACGCGTGAACCTCGACCACCACGCCCGCGTTATTGAGGGCACAATGCGCGGGTTCGCCTTCATCGAAGTGCGCCACCGGGCCCCAGATCACCGACAGGCCCTCAATCCGGCCGACGCGGGACCATAGCTTGCTGGAGGCACCCTCGGATTGGTGGACTTCAACAGCAAGGCCGCTGGCATTCATCGCCACGGACGGCTGATAGCCGGTGTCATACTCAAGCCCAAGGCCAAACTGCACGGCGATCATGACTATCTCCAAAACGCGTTAAAGAATGCGCCCCAGAGTAGCATAAAAATATGATCTCACTATTTAGGATATACCCATTTTAAGTGGGCGATGGCCCGCCGGTCCCCGGGCTCACCGACCCGCCTCCACCTGTAGAGCGTCGCACACCCGCGCCATGACGCCCGCCCAATCGCCAGGAACCATCTGGTTGAACAGGCGCAAGGTGGGGTACCACGGGCTGTCGTTCCGGTTCCGGAACCATCGCCAGCAGCTATCGTGGCGGTTCATCACCCAGACCGGCTTGCCCAGCGCGCCGGCCAGATGGACGACCGAGGTATCGACACTGATCACCAGGTCCAGGTTGGCGATGAGGGCGGCGGTGTCGGCGAAGTCAGCCACCTCGGCCATGTGGTCCGTCACAGCGAGGGAAGGTGGCGGCGTGCGGTCCTTCTGCAAACTATAGAGGTGCACGCCGGGTACGGTGCCCAGCGGCATCAGCAACTCTGGCGCCACGGAGCGGCGGCGGTCCACGGCCGCCAGCTCCGGCCGGTCGCGACGGGGGTTGCCGGCCCAGGCCAGGCCGACGCGCTGGCCCGGGCCGTCCCCGGCCAGGCGGTCCCGCCAGGCGGCCACGTCCCCCGCGTCGGCGGTCAGGTAGGGCACCTCCGCCGGGATGGTTTCCACCGTGGTGCCGAAGGCCAGCGGCAGGCTCATCATCGGGCATTGCAGGTCGAAGGGCGGCAGGGGCTCCCCCTCCACCAGGATATGGGTCACGCCGGGCAGGGGGCGCAGCAGGCGGGCCACTTGCGGCTGGACGGCCAGAATGATGCGCAGGCCCCGCGCCGCCACCAGATGCAGGTAACGGCTGAACTGAAGGGTATCGCCCAGGCCTTGTTCGGCGTGGATCAGGATGGTCTTGCCGGCGGCGTCCTCACCCCGCCATTGCGGCTGGGGAAACTGACGGGCGTAGGGCGTCATCTGGCGGGTGCGCCAGCGCCATTCATATTCGCGCCAGCCCTCCTCATACTGTCCGGCGGCCAGCAGCGACATACCCAGGTTGTTGTGGCTGGCGCCGTAGTCGGGCTTCAGCGCGACGGCGCGGCGGAAACAGGCGGCGGCCTTGTCCAGCTCACCTTTCGCCTGAAAGACGGCGCCCAAGTTGTTGTGTGCCTCCGGATAGTCCGGGTTCAGAGCCAAGGCCGCCTGGATGCTGGCCTGCGCCAGATCCATCCGCCCCTCGGCATGCAGGGCCATGCCGAGATTGTTGTGTGGCTCGGCATAGTCCGGCTGGGCGTCGATGGCCAGGTCGAATGCCCGCGCCGCCTCCACGTCCTTGCCCTGCGCCAGAAGGGCGAGCCCTAAGTTATTGTGGGTCTTGGGATTGCCGGGCAACAGCGCAATGGCGCGGGCGAAACAAGACTCCGCCTCGGCATAGCGGCCGTGGACGTAAAGGATAAGGCCCATGTTGTTGTGGGCGTCGGCGAAATCCGGCTTCAGCGCCAGCGCCCGCTGATAGCACAGCAGCGCCTCCGGCGCGTGCCCCAAGGTTTGCAAGGTAGTGCCCAGGCTGCTGTGGGGGACAGGATCGTCGGGGCGTAGCGCTGCCGCCCGGCGCAGGTGCGGCAGGGCGTCGTCATGCCTGTCCAGGTCCTGCAAGGCGAGGCCCAGGTTGAAGCAGGCTTCGGCATGGTCGGGCGCCCGGTCCACCGCCTGCTCCAGCCAGGGCAGGGCCTCTTCCAGCCGGCTGGTCAGGCGCAGCACCAGACCCAGGTTGTAGAGGGCGTTGACATAGGCGGGCTTGGCCGCCAGCGCCTGACGAAAGCCGGCTTCGGCCTCCGCCCAGCGGCTTTGCAGGCGGTGGACCACGCCCCGGTTGTTGTGCGCCTCCGCATAGGCGGGGCGAAGCTCCAGCGCCCGGTCCAGCGCCGCCAGGGCTTCCTCCAGCTTTCCCTGTGCCTTCAAGGCGTTGCCCAGGTTGTTGTATCCTTCGGCGAAGTCTGGTTTCAGCGCCACGGCGCGCTGGAAGCAATCGGCGGCGGCATCGATGTCGCCCTGCGCCTCCCGCACCGTGCCCAGGTTGTTCAGCGCCTCGGGGAAGGCCGGCCTCAAGGCCAAGGCCTGGGTGATCAACGCCACCGCCTCATCCATGCGCTTCTGCTGGAAGGCGACGACGCCCAGCAGGTGCAGGCTTTCCGGGTGGCGGGGCATCAGCGACAGCGCCTTACGGTACAGCACCGCCGCCGCCTCCAACCGACCGGCCCTGTGCTGTACCACAGCGGCGGCGAAGGCCTTCTGCGCTGGCGGCAGGGGCGGTTTGGGAACGGCGGCGGGGCGGGCGGTCATGGGCGGTTTCCAGAGGTGAAGGTGGCGGCCAGGGCCGCGCGTACGGATTTAACGACGTCTCCCCAGTCACCCAGGCGCGCTTGCCGGAACTGACGCAGGTTGCCGGGGTACCAGGGACTGTCATCCCGGCCGCGCAGCCAGCGCCAGCAACTGTCGAAGCGGTTCAGCAGCCAGACGCTGACGCCCATGGCCGCCGCCAGATGGGCCACGGCGGTGTCGATGCTGATCACCAGATCCAGGTTGCTGACCAGGGCGGCGGTGTCGGCGAAATCCGCCACGCTGTCGATCAGGCTGCCCAGGTCGGGCGGCACCTCCATCTCCGCCGCGTCCTTTT
The DNA here is from genome assembly GCF_007828025.1 of Nitrospirillum bahiense. Lineage (NCBI taxonomy): Bacteria > Pseudomonadati > Pseudomonadota > Alphaproteobacteria > Rhodospirillales > Azospirillaceae > Nitrospirillum > Nitrospirillum bahiense. The sequence continues at coordinate 28,960 of NZ_VITO01000016.1, read as the reverse complement.
GCAGGCTGATGAAACGCACGCGGTCATTGTCCAACAGAGGCATGAGGGCGGCTAGGCCCATGGACCGGCGGCGGTCGGCCACCGCCACGTCGGGCGTGCCGGCGCGGGCGGCCCCCGCCCAAACCAATCCCACCAGGGGGCGATTGTCGCCCGGCGCCGCCAGCACCAGGCGCCGTTGCCAAACCTCCACCTCCGCCGGATCGGCCGACAGGTAGGGGATGGGCACCGGGATGGTGGCGAGGCTGGTGCCGAAGGCCAGCGGCAGGCTCATCATCGGGCAATGCAGGTCGAACGGCGGCAGGGCCTGGCCATGGGCCACCACCTGCTCCACCCCCGGCAGACGGCGCATCAGCCGGACCAAGGGCTGGGGCACTTCCACCACCACGCGCAGGCTCCGGTCCGCCACCAGGGGGATGTAGCGGCAGAATTGCAGGCTATCGCCGTAGCCTTGCTCCCCATGGATCAGCACGATGCGGCCGGGCGCCTCCTCGCCGCGCCATTGCGGGCAGGTGAAGGGGCGGCGGGTACCGGCCAACTGGGCGTCCTGCCAGCGCCACTCGAACTCCCGCCAGCCTTCCTCGTACTGGCCGGCGGCCAGCAGGGTCATGCCCAGGTTCTTGTGGGCCGCGGCATAGTCGGGGCGCAGCGCCACGGCGCGGCGATACAGCGCGATGGCCTGATCCAGCCGGCCCTGCATCTGCAGAACCACGCCGCTGTTGTTCAGCGCCTCCGGATAGTCCGGGCGCAGAGCCAGCGCCCAGTCGAAGAAGGCCAGCGCGTCGTCCAGCCGGTTTTCGACCTGCAGCAGGTGGCCCATGTTGTTGTGCGCCTGGGGATTGTCCGGGTCGCTGGCCAGCGCATCCTCGAAACAGCTCATGGCCTGGGCCAGGTCGCCGGCGTCGTGGTGCGCAATGCCTAGGGCGTTGTGCAGACGGGCGTCGAAGGGATTGAGCACTAGCGCCTGGCGGTACTGCGCCACGGCCTCATCCCGCCGGCCGTCTGCCTGCAGCAGGACGCCCAGGTTGAAGCGCGCATCAATGGATGTGGGGCTGTCCGCCACCGCACCTTCCAGCCGCAGGATCGCCCGCTGGATGGCCTCGGCGCTGGGCATGCCGCCCGTGGGCACGGTCGCCGTGCCGAATGCCCCTTCCATGATGCCGATCGCCCCCAATACCCAGGTACCCACCCACGGGGCGCCTGGGTCATTAAACGGGGCGGGCCCCGCGGGCTGTCGGGAGCCTATCGGCCTGCGACGTCATGTCCCTGAATGAAGAGGGCGGCGGCGCCCCTTTCATGTTCTTCCTTGTACAGTCTTCATCACCGCGCCTTGGGCTTGTTGGTGGGAACCGCCGGCTGGGAAGCCGGCGCGGCGGGGGTGGCCTGTGGCTGGGCGCCCTGCTGCGGGTCGATGGGATGGGGCAGCTTGGTCAAAGGGGTCTTCAGCACGGCGTCAGAGCCCACGACCGCCACGGTGGCGGTGCGGCCGGGGATCAGGCGCAGGTCGGCCGGCGGGTTGTCCAGCACCACCCGCACCGGGATGCGCTGGGCCAGGCGCACCCAGCTGAAGGTGGGGTTCACGTTGGCCAGCAGGTTGCTGCCGTCCGTGCGTTCCCGATCCTCGATGGCGGCGGCCACGCTCTCCACATGGCCACTGAAGCTGCGCGGGTCGCCCATCAGGCGCACGGTCACCGGATCACCCACATGGATGCGGCCCAGCTTGGTTTCCTCGAAATAGCCCTGGACGTGCAGGCTGTCGCTGTCCACCAGGGCGGTCACGGCCTTGCCGGCGGTGACGTAGTCGCCGGGGCGCAGGTCGAAGTTGGTGATGTAGCCATTGACGGTGGCCATCACCTCCGTCCGGTCCAGGTTCAGCTTGGCGACGTTGCGGTCGGCCACGGCCTGCAGGTAGATGGCCTCGGCCTGCTTGGCGGCGGCCACCGTCTGCTCCTGCTTCTCCCGCGACACGGCGGAGCTGCTGAGCGATTCATAGCGGTTCCGCTCCAGCACCAGTTCGTCGAAGTTGGCCTTCTTGGCGGCCACCGCGGCGTCGGCCTGCTGCAGCGCCAGGGTGAAGCGGGCGCGGTCGATGCGGAACAGCACCTGGCCCTTGGTCACGGTCTGGTTGTCATGCACCAGCACCTCATCCACCAGGCCGGAGACATCGGGCGTCACGCCCACGATGTCGGCGCGCACCCGGCCGTCACGGGTCCATGGCTCTTCCATGTAGTAGATCCAGAAGCGCCAGCCCACCAGGGCGGCGATGGCGACCACGACCAGGGTGACGGCAAGGCGGGTCAGGGCGGTGATGAAGCTGCGCATGGCGGCGAGGTCCAGACGATCAGGGATGAGACGTGTAGTGGGTGAAGGCGGCGGCGACGCCACCCAGGACGATGACGTAAACGGCCAGGTCGAACAGCGGCCGATGCCAGACCAGGCGATAGGCGCCCACCAGGCGCAGCACCCAGCGCACGGCCATGGAGATGAGGAAGGCGATCACGCCCCAAACCAGCAGGGGGGAGACGAAAACGCCGTGAATGTCCATTTCGCCGATCATGCGGCCAGGCTTTCTTCCGGGGTGGGAGGGGCGGGAACGGCGGGGGTGGGCGGCGGCAGGTCGGGCACGCCATCCGACAGGGCCCGGCGGATGCCGGCCAAGGCCAGCAACGCTTGGCGCGGCTTGCGGTCTGGCAGGGGCATCAGCGCCGCCAGGGCGGCGTCGATGCCGGCCAGCAGCTGCGGCGAGGGCGGGCGCGGGGCACCGGCGCGGCAGACCGCCCGGTAGTGGTCGGCCAGCTGGGACAGCGCCCCGTCCACCGCCGCCCGCGCTGGGATGGGCAGGGCCCGTTCCACCCCGCGCAGCTCCAGCACGTTCATGCCGGTGCGGATGTCGGCCAGGGCGTCGGCGGCCGCGATTTCCGACCCTGGGGGCAGTGCGGCCAGGCGCGGCACCAGCAAGCCCATGCGGTCCAGCAGCTTGCCGGCGAACACGGGGCGCAGGCCGCCGTCGGGCGCGGGGGTGCGGATATCGGCCACGGCCCGGATGTCGTACCAGCAGGCGCGCAGGATGCGCCGGGCGCCCCATTCCGCGCCCACCGCGCGCACCAGCGCCGTCACCAGCCCCGCGAACCCCATGCCCAGCACCAGCGCCAAGGCGCTGTTGAGGTAGGAGGCGAAGTCGGCGCTGTAGGTGTTGCTCAGGCCCGCCAGGGTGGGCAGGGTGGCGCCTACCGCCAAGGCCCGGCCAGCCAGGCGCGGATTGGCGATGACGCGGCCCAGCAGCAGGAACATGGGCCCCAGGGCGAAGGCCAGCATCACGAAGCCGTCGATGTGCGGCATGATGGCGAAGATGTAGATGCCGGCCAGCACCGCGGCCACGGCGTTGTACAGCGCGAAGTCCAGGATGGCCGGCACCGGGTTGTCCTGCGCCGCGAAGAAACAGCAGGCGACGGCCGCCATTTCCAGGGCGATGGCGCCATCCGCCCATTCCGTGCCGATCCAGAAGGCGCTGCCCAGCAGGATGGTGATGGCGGCGCCGGCGCCGGACCACAGGGCCATGCCCAGGTCCCGGTGCATCACCACCTCCGCCCCCGCCCGGCCGCCCCGGCGGCGGCGCACCTTGGGCCCATGGCCGCCGCTGATTATGTACCGGCGCAGGTCGCGGCAATCCTGCAGGGCGTCCATCAGGTCCTTCAGCCGCGTCAGCAGGTTCAAGGTCAGCACGTCGTGCCAGTTGGCCGGCGCCGTGCGCAGCGCTGCGATGCGGGTGCGCAAATCCGCCGTGCGGTCTGCCGGCGCCTCCAGGTCCGCCACCCAGCCGCCGACGTCGGCCAGCAACGCCTCCAGCGCCGCCGGCAGCGGACGGCCGTCGGCTTTCAAGGCGCGGACGCGGTCGCCCAGGCCCGAAAGGATGGGCAGCAGCATGACCAGGCGCTGGCGCAGTTGCCGCACCTCCTGGCTCATGCCGTGCAGGTGGCTGGTGTCGTAATCCAGGTGCGTGGCCATCATCTGCAGTTCGACCGCGTCGGCAGCCAGGCGGCGCCGGTCGGAGCGGGTGGCCGCCGTTTCTTCCGCCCCGGCCAGGGCGTCCCGCGCCCAGCGGGTGACATCGGCGGCGAAGGCATCGATGCGATCGCTGACCACGGGGCCGATGCCGCGCGGGAAGATGACGCTGCCGATGACGGTGGCGCAGAGGATGCCGACGGTGATCTCCTCCACCCGGGCCAGGGCGGCGTCGAACACGGTGCCGGGGTCGGTGACGGTGGGAAAGCCGATCAGCGCGGTGCTGTAGGCCGCCAGCATGAAGATATAACTGCGCGGCGTGCGGTCCAGCAGGGCCAAGGTCAGGCAGACCATCGTCCACAGCGCCATGGCCACGCACAGCAAGGGCGGGGCGTCCACCAGGTTGGGAATGATGGCCACCGTGGCCACGGCGCCGATGACCGTCCCCATCACGCGGAACACGCCTTTGGACCGCATGGCGCCGGCCAGCGGCTGCGACACGATGAAGACCGTGCCCGCCGCCCAATAGGGGCGCGGCAGGTCCAGGCTGAACCCGATGTACAAGGCCGCCAGGGCCGCGGCGGCCGTCTTGGCGGCGAACATCCAGTCGCCGGCGCCCTTGGAGAATCCCCGGAAAAGAGATGAGAACCAGGCGGCGGCGGTCACGGCCCATCTCCCTCGGTGCCGTCCTTGGCGCCCGGGGACCGGCCCAGGGCGCGTTCGACGGCCGCGAAGACGGTCAGCGCGGTATCCAGCTGCTCCGGCGTCACCTCGGCCAGCAGGCGCTGGCGCATGCCGTCCAGCGCGTCGTCCAGCCGGATGGCCAGGGCCCGGCCCTCCACCGTCAGGTGCAGGGTCTTCACCCGCCGGTCGCGCGGGTCGCTGCGGCGTTCCAACAGACCGTCCCTTTCCAGCATGTCCACCAGCCGCACCAGCGACGGTCCCTCGACCCCCACATGGTCGGCCAACTGACCCTGCCGGATGCCGTCGCCCAGGCGGGCCAGCACCACCAGGGGCAGTGTGGTCGCCTCGGATTGACCATAGGCCTTCAGGGTCGCATCCGCTTCCCGCCGCCAGCGCCGGGTGAGATAGAGGAGCGTCAGGCCGAAGGCCCGGTGCCGGGGGGTAATGGGAAGGGGGGCCGTTTGTTCCATGTCCAGAATATTAGAATCCTAACGATTAGCATTCAAATGTTCATAGACGGGAGCCAGATCTGCGTCTGCATGATGGCGCCGCCGGCAACAGGGGGGCAGAGGTAGGAGTGGGAAGAACGGGATGGGGCGCAGCGGCAGCGGTGTCACTGCCGCAGGCAGGTCATAACAGGCCAAACAGCGGGCAGCGCCACGGCCTCTCATTGCCAGGTGAACCCGCCACTGATGAGGGTATGCGCCACCATACCACTTATGATTGCTCATGAACCAGACGCCCGCTTATCCCCTCGGGCGCCCCTATCCCTTCGGACAGCCGGTTTTACGCGCGAATGGCGGAGCTGGCCTGCAAGGAACCGGCCAGCTCGGCGCGGCGGTCAGTGCCACCGCCGCCTGTTCCAGCCGATCCGCATTCAGGAAATGATGCGCCCGCGCGGCCACGCCAACATGGGCGGCGGCGGCCCGGCGCAAGCGATGGCTGGGGGCAGTGCGCGCTACCACGGCCAGCCCGTCCAGGCCACGCACCACCAGGTCCAGGAAAGTGTCGTGCCGCGCCAACTGGGCCAATTGCCAGTAAAACTGTGTCGTGCGCTCAAGACGGGTCATCAGCCTCTCCAAGGGGAAAGGGCTCCTCAGGCGGTCAGCGCTTGGGGAAGGGGAACATCGGCAGAACAGCCGATATCCTGACGGTGCCTGAACGGCAACCGCCCGTCAATTCATAAGTTGCTTCTCTGGCAACTTGCGCATCGAAGACGGGTGTCGCTCACAGGCGCCGGCCCACCCAGACGACACGGCCGATGATGTCGATATCGGCCGCCGCGCGTTCATAGACGCGGTGGTGCGGGTTGTCCGACCGGATTTCCACCAGGGGCGGATGGCTGGCCACGATCAGTTCCAGCCGCTTGATGACCACGCCCTGGCCGTCCCACAGGGCGAAGATGCCGGGGGGCGAGGGCGACTGGTCCGCCAGGTTGACCATGACCCGGTCGCCGGGCAGCAGCGTCGGCTCCATGCCATCGCCCCGCACCTCGACGATGCGCACGGCGGCGGCCCGCACCTGCAGTTCGGCGGTCAGATAGGCGGCGGGGAAACGCCACTGGGCGATGGTCTCATCCTCGCGGAAGCCTTGCGGCTTGCCGTCATGGCTGGCCAGGAAGCCACCGCGCCGATCGCCGTAGATGTCGACCTCCGCCACCTCGACCGAAGAATCCTGCCCCCAGTCGGCCGGGGCTGGGGACGCCGCCACCGGCTCCAGCAGTTCCGCCACACCGCACCCCAAGCTGGCGGCGATCGCCATCATGCGTGGCTGGGACAGGCGGGTGCGGCCGGATTCCAGCTTGGAAATCACCGTCTTATCGGTGCCGATCAGGGCGCCCAGCTGTTCCTGGGTCATCCTTTTGGCTTCACGAAGTTCACGGATACGGTTGGGCGGGCGGTCCATCATGACAGCGAAGTTGCCACAGCGGCTACCAATCGCCAGTCGCCATGCGGGCAACGCGTTGACAGAAAGTTGCCCATTCGGCACCATTCATCCATGACGCTCGCCGACTACCTCCAGGCGCATGGCCTCACCGCCGCCGAATTCGCCCGCCGCATCGGACGCAGCCGTTCCACCGTCGCCCGGTGGTGCAACGGCCAGCGCCACCCCGACGCCGCCGCCATGCGGGTCATCATGGACGTGACCCAGGGGGCGGTGATGCCGAACGACTTTTTCAGCAGCGCGACTTAGTTCAGCACCGCGATTTAGGGTGCGGGTCAACCGAACCGCGCCCGCACCCCGTCCGCCGTGGCCAGCGGGCGGCCCATGAGGCGGCTGCCTTGGGCGGCGGCGGCCACGAGGGCGGCGTTGTCGGGGGCGAGGGTGCCGTCCGGCAAGTGCAGGTTGTTCTCGAAGCCGACGCGGATGTGGCCGCCCAGGCCGGCGGCGGTCAGCACGCAGGCGTTCTCCCGCCGGCCGAAGGCACAGACGGCCCAGGGCACGTCGCCGGTGTTGTCATCGGCCGCGTCGGCGACGGGCGCCATGAAGGGCAACAGGTCGCGCGGATCGCTGACTTGCCCGGCGGTGTAGCGGCCCAGGACGTACAGCAGGAAGTGCGGCACCTCCGGCACGACACCGCGATGGCGCAGATCGTGCCAGCGCAGCAGGTCGTCACGGGAATAAAGAATGGTTTGCACCATGATCCGCTCCCGCGCCAGCCAGGCGAAGAAGTCGGCGGCTTCTTTCTCGTGCACGGCGTCCGGGGCCAGTTCGCGGATGGCCAGGGACACCGCCTCCGGCTTCAGGGCGCGGATGACGGCCATCTGGTGGGGCGGGTGGTAGATGCCGGCGGCCTCCGTCGTCACCTGGATGACCAGGCGATCGCCCACGGCCTGGCGCACGGCCGCCGTGGCGGCGGCATAGGCATCGGCGTCCAGCAGGTGGCGCCCCTGGGCGTCCCGCACGTGCATGTGGATCATGGCGGCGCCCGCCTCCAGGCAGGCGGCGGCATCCTGGGCGATCTCCGCCGGCTCCAGGGGGATGGCCGGGTGGTCGGTCTTCAGCCGGCGGGCGCCGTTGGGCGCTACGGTCAGGATCACGGGATCGGCGTTCATTCGGTGCCCCAATTCATTCCGCGCCGCCAATATTCAGGCGTTTCATCTTGTCGTATAGCGTTTTGCGCGGCACGCCCAGCGTCTCCGCGGCGCGCGTCACCTGGCCGCCACTGGCACGAAGGGCCTCGGTGATAAGGTGCCGCTCCACCCCATCCAGGATGTCGGCCAGGGAGCCGCCGTCGGTTCCAGGACCCTCGTCTTCAGCCAGTCCCAGGACATGGCGGTCGGCGGCGTTGCGTAGTTCGCGCACATTGCCCGGCCAGTCCTTCAGCATCAGGGCGCGCAGCAGGGCCGGCGTGGGCTCGGCATAAGGACGGCGGAAGCGGGCCGCCGCCTGCAGGGCGAAGTGCTGGAACAGCAGGGGGATGTCCTCCCGCCGGTCGCGCAAGGGCGGCAGGGTCAGGGTGACGACGCTCAGCCGGTAATAGAGGTCGGCGCGGAACCGGCCAGCGTTGGCGAGATCCAGCAGGTTCTCCTTGGTGGCCGCCACCACGCGCAGGTCCACCGCCACCCGGTCGTTGCCGCCCAGCCGTTCCAGCGCCCGGTCCTGCAGCACCCGCAGCAGCTTGACCTGCAGGGCCAGCGGCATGCTCTCGATCTCATCCAGGAACAGGGTGCCGCGATGGGCGTATTCGATCTTGCCCACCCGGCGCTTGGCCGCCCCGGTGAAGGCGCCGGCCTCGTGCCCGAACATCTCGCTTTCGAACATGCTGTCCGGGATGGCGCCGCAATTCACGGCGACGAAGGGGAATGCAGCCCGCGGCCCGCCCTCGTGCAGGGCGCGCGCCACCTGTTCCTTGCCCGTGCCCGTCTCGCCCAGCACCAGCACATCCACGTCCGTGCCGGCCAGGTCCGCCACCAGGCGGCGGGTGCGCACCAGGGCCGGGCTTTGGCCCAGCAGATGGTTCTCCACCGCCGCGTTCTGGTCCAGGGCCTGGCGCAGGCGCCGATTCTCCCGCACCAGGGCGCGCTTCTCCAGGGCGCGGCGGATCACCTCCACGAAATGGTCGGTGACGAAGGGCTTTTCGATGAAGTCGTAGGCGCCGTCCTGCATGGCGCGCACCGCCATGGAGACATCGCCCTGGCCGGTGACCAGCACCACCGGCAGCTCCGCATCCAGCGCCCGTACCCGCGACAGCAGATCCAGCCCGCTCATCCCCGGCAGGCGCACGTCCGTCACCAGGACGCCCGGCGTGTCGGCTGAGATATCGGCTAGCGCCGCCTCCGCCGTCGGGTAGGTTGCCACGGCCAGGCCCGCCAGCTCCAGCGTCTGGCGCACGGTCAGGCGGATGATCTCCTCATCATCCACGAACAGGACAACGGGTGCGATATCAGGCGGTTGGGTCATCGCGCTCAACTGAGGTCAAAGGCAGGGTCAGCAGGAAGACGGCGCCGGTATTTTCACCATCGCGGGCGTCCCCGTCGCGGGCCTCCAACTGCCCGCCATATTCCTGTGTGATGGCCAGGGAGATGGCAAGGCCCAGGCCCAGGCCCTGGCCGCCCGGCTTGGTGGTGACGAATGGGTCGAACAGCCGGTCGCGCACCGCCGGGTCCAAGCCCGGGCCATTATCGGCCACCGTCACCCGCACGGCGGCGCGCTGGTCCAGTAGGGCGGGCACGGCGGTGATGGCGATGCGGGGCTCGGCCACCCCGGCCGTCGCATCCTCCGCGTTGCGGATCAGGTTGACCAACACCTGTTGCAACCGGACGGGATCGAAGGCCACCGTCACCTCCGGCACGTCCACCGTCACCTGGACCCGCGCCTCCTTCAGGCGGCGGTCCAGCAAGGCCAGCGCCTCCTGCACCGCGCCGGGCAGGGCAACAGGCTGGGCCGGTCCCTCGCTGCGGCGGGAGAAATTGCGCAACTGGCTGGAAATCTTGGCCATGCGGTCCACCAACCCGGCGATGTGGGTCAGGTTCTGGCTGACCTCCGCCTGCCGGCCCTGGTCCAGCAGCAGGCGGGCGTTGTCGGCCAGGGCGCGCAAGGCCGTCAGCGGCTGGTTCAGTTCATGGGTCACGCCCGCCGCCACCTGGCCGATCATGGCCAGCTTGGCGGCCTGCACCAGTTCGGCCTGGGCGTCGCGCAGGTCCGCGGTGCGCGCTTCCACCTGGCGTTCCAGGTCCTGGTAGGCGCGGTCCAGGGCCGCTTTCGCCAGCCGCTGTTCCCGCAGGCGCTTCACCCGCTGGCGCACGTATAGGCCGATGGCCAGCGCCAGCAGCAACAGCAGCGCCAGACCGATACGGGCCGTGGCGGCGGCCTGGGCCACGGGGTGGGCGTCCGCGGCCAGCGCGATGGTCCAGCCATAACGGCTGAGCCCCCGTTCGACCAGCAGATCCGGATGGGTCCGGAGGGAGCGGGGCAGCACCAGCGGCGGATGGTCCAGCCCGACATATTCACGGGTCTCATTCAGGTACGTCACGGTGTCCGGGTCCAGCGGCCGGCGGGCACGGAACTTCCACTCCGGATTGGACGACAAAAAGACGATGCCAAAACGGTCGGCCACCAGCACCGCGTCGTGGGAGGTGCGCCAGCCATCCTCCAGCGCGTCCAGCACGATCTTGACCGCCAGCACGCCCACGCGGCGTCCGTCCCGCTCCACCGGTGCCGCGATGAAATAGCCGGGCAGCCGGGTGACCGTGCCCACGCCATAGAAACGGCCCACGCCCTGGTCACGCGCGTCCTTGAAATAGGGGCGGTAGGAAAAGTCGACACCCAGGTAGCTGTCGGGCCGGTTCCAGTTGCTGGACGCCACGGTCCGCCCCTCGGCGTCCATGAGGTAGAGGACGGCGGATCCGGCACTTGCGTTCACCGCCTCCAGATACCGGTTCACCCGGTCGACCTCGGCCGGATCGGTATGGCCGAAGCCCGCCGCTGCCAGCGCCGCCACCGCCGGATCCCGCGCGGCGACGGAGGGCAGGTAGTCGAAGCGCTCGACCGCGCTGTCCAGGTTGTTGGCGTAGATCTCCAGCCGGTGACGGGCGTCGGCGGCCACGGCCTCCACCGCCCGCCGCTCGGCATGGCCCACGGCTAGCACCCATATCCCCACGGCCCCCACCGCCGCCAGCAGCAGCGCCAGGGCGCCGCCGGTGCTCATGCCGCGCAGGCGCGCCGTGAAGGGGAAGGGGCCGGCCAAGTGGGGATCAGTCGGTGGTGAGGCCGGCGCGTTCCGCCGCCTCATGACGCTGCTGCTCCTCCGACACCAGGCGGGACAGTTCGCGCTTCAGCGTGTTGAACTCGGGCGAGGCGGCGTCGCGCGGTCGCGGCATCTCCACCCTTATGTCGCGCTTCACGGTGCCGGGGCGGTAGGTCAGGACGACGATGCGGTCGGCCAGGTAGATGGCCTCCTCAATGGAATGGGTGACGAAGACGATGGTCTTGCCCAGGCGCGCCCAGATCTTCAGTAGTTCATCCTGCAGGGAGCGGCGGGTCAGGGCGTCCAGCGCGCCGAACGGCTCATCCATTAGCAGGACGGGGCTGTCCAGCGCCAGGACGCGGGCGATGGCCACACGCTGGCGCATGCCGCCGGAGAGATCCTTGGGGAAGCGCTCACCGAATTCCGACAGGCCCAGCATGTCCAGCAGCTCGCGCACCCGGGCGTCGGCCACGTCATTGGCCACGCCCTTGACCTCCAGCCCGAAGCGGACGTTCTTGAACACCGTCATCCATGGGAATAGGGCGTATTCCTGGAAGACCATGCCCCGGTCGGGCCCGGGGTCCACCACCGGGCGGCCACCCACGGTGATGCTGCCCTCCGTGGGGTGGGAGAAGCCGGCGATGGCGTTCAGCAGGGTGGACTTGCCGCAGCCGGACGGGCCCAACAGGCAGACGAACTCCCCCGACGCGATGTCCAGGTTGATGTCCTTCAGCGCCACCACCTCGTTCCCCGGGACTGCGAAGCGCTTGTAGACGTGATTGATCAGGATGTCGGACATGGTTCAGTGCTCCAGCCCGCGGTGCCAGCGCAGCAGGTGGTTGTTGATGCGGGTGACGCCGCTGTCGATGGCCAGGCCCAGCAGGCCAATGGTCAGCATGCCGGCGATGATCTTGTCGGACCAGAAGTACTCCCGCGCCTCCAGGATGCGGAAGCCCAGGCCGTTGTTGACGGCGATCATCTCCGACACGATCACGACGATGAAGGCGGTGCCGATGCCGATGCGCACGCCCGACAGGATATAGGGCGTGGCGGCGGGCAGCATGACGCGGCGGAAGATGGTCAGGGGCCCGGCGCCCAAATTGCGGGCGGCGCGCAGATAGATGCCGTCCACCTGGCGCACGCCGGCGATGGTGTTGACCAGCACGGGGAAGAAGGCGCCCAGCGAGATCAGGAAGATGGCCGGCGGATTGCCCAGGCCGAACCACAGGATGGACAGCGGGATGTAGGCGATGGGCGGAATGGGCCGCAGCACCTCCACCAGGGGGTTCAGCCAACGGAAGGCGGCCCGGCTGGCGCCCATGGCCAGGCCCAGCGGCAGGGCCAGGACGGCGCCCACCAGGAAGCCCATGACCACGCGGTACAGGCTGCCGATGGCGTCCGTGATCAGCTCACCGGAGAACAGCCAGGCGATGTAGCCGCCGTTGGCGGGATCATACGGATCGCCAGGGGCGAGATAGGCCCACCAGCGCACGGCCACCGCCACGGGCGAGGGCAGGATCTTGGCATTGACCAGGCCGCAACTGGACGCCGCCTGCCAGATGGCAAGCAGCACGAGCGGCACGACGGCCCCCTGCAGGGCCGCCAACCAGGTGTTACGCCGCATTCGGGTACTCCCCTTAAAGGCGGAAAGGGCGGATGGGAAAAGGCCCGCCGCCTGGAGAGCGGCGGGCCCAGGCGCTTACTGGATGCCCAGGTCCTTCTTGGCGTCGGCCAGCAGGTCCAGCTTCACGTAATCGGTGGCGGTCGGCACCTTGGCCATCTTGGACACGCCATACTTGGCCATGGTCTCGCCCGTGATCTGGATCTGGGCGGGGTCGATGTCATAGCTGTACTGGGCGTTGCCCATGGCGCTGTTGAAATCGGCCTCGGTCAGCTGCTTCTTGAACAGCGTCTCGCGCACATATTTGGACGCCACCTCCGGCTTGTCGATGAAGGTCTTGGTGGCCTTCACGAAGCAGCGCATGAACTTCTCGGCCACGGCCTTGTGCTTGTCGTGGAATTCCTCCGACATCACCAGGGTGCGCACTGGGCTGCCGATGGCCGTGTCATAGGGTTTCATCACCTCCACCCCGAAACCACCGTTCACGGCCTGGGAGCCCTGCGGCTCTGTCTGCATGATGGCGTCCAGTTGCTTCAGCATCAGGGCCTGGTTCAGGTCCGGATAGTTCAGGTAGATGATCTGCACGTCCTTGCCCGGCTGGTCGGACCAGGTGAGGTTGTTCTGCGCCAGTTCGGCGGCCAGCAGCACCTCCTGGATACCGCCCCGGGTGACGCCGACCTTCTTGCCCTTCAGGTCGGCAACCTTGGTCACCTTGGCCTCGGGTGCCGCCACCAGGCGGGCGCCGCCCTTGGCGAAACCGGCGACGATGTAGATGGGTGCGCCGGCGGCGCGGCCGGAGATGGCGGCCTCGGACGCGGTGGCGCCCACGTCCAGCTCACCGGCCACGATGGCCTGCATGATGTCCGGGCCCTTGGGGAAAATCCGCTCCTCCACCTTGATGCCGCAATCGGTCAGCATCTGGGTGTAGGACACGGCGCCGAAGTGGGCCAGCTTCAGGTTGCCCAGGCGCACCACATCCTCGGCGGCGGCCGGCAAGGCCGTCAGCGACAGGGCGGACGCGGCCAGAACGGTGGCCAACAAGGTCTTCTGGGACAGGGTCTTCTTGGACTTCATCTAAGATGCCTCCCGGGCTTTGGTATCCAACGGCCGCCGATCGATGCCGGCGGTTCCTGATAGTCTTGGAACTGTTACGGCCATAGCAGAAGTCGTGCCAATCGCCGGACGAGCCGCCAACGGAACCGGTTGTCCTGACAAAACACCAAGGTTTCGGCGGCTTAACTGTCTCAAGGGGAAATGACGGGGCAAGGGGGCGCCGCCGGCGTTCCGGCGGATTTCCCGGCAGTGCCGGGTCGGGTTTGTAACCTTTTCCGCCGTTGAGGATGACGTGGGGCCGGCTGATAGTCCATGGGGGAACCATGCCCCGGTGTCGTCCGGGGCCAATAACGGTAAAGGGAAGGGGGCGCCCATGTCCGGCGATAGTTTGCTGCGCGCGACGCTGTTCGGCCTGGTTCTGCAATTGGTCATGGTCGTCGCCGGCCATTTCAGCCCGGCCGTGGCCCAATTCTTCGCCGTCGGGGGCATGCTCATCTCGCTGCTGGCCGGTTTGGTCCATGGCCGGACGCGGCTGACCTGGGGACCGGCCGCCGCCGGCGGGGCCGTCGCGGGTGGGGCGTGCGCCCTGCTGGGCATCTTCGTCTCATGGATTCTGGGCGACGTGCCGGCGATGATCCTAGCCCTGGGCACCGCCATGTCGGCGCTGACCGGTGCCATTGGCGGCCTGATCGGCTGGCGCTTACCTCGGGTCCTGGCATAAGGCACGGCGGGGCTTGTGCGATCAAGCGCCGTAGGCGATCGGATTGAATTGCGCTATGACGGCGTCCAAGCGGCCGCAAGGCCGATGGGGTTCCTGCCTTTCGGAGAGCTTGGATGAACCGTTCCCTGTACGCCCTGGGCGCGCCTTTGGCGTTGGCCCTGGCCGTCACCGTTTCGCCCGTGGCCATGGCGGCGGAGGCCGCGCACGGTCTGACGCCGGCCATGGCCGGCCACGGCCTGACGCCAATGGAACTGGCGACGATGGACCGCGCCAGCGACGCGCGCGTCTCGCCCGATGGCCGTCTGCTGGCCTTCGACGTCCGCACCGTCGATTACGCCAACAACAAGGCCGCCCACTCCCTCTGGGTGAAAGAGATCGATGGCAAGGGCGACGGCCACCGCCTGGCCATTTCCGATGGTGGCGCCAGCACCCCGCGCTGGTCGGCCGATGGCAAGAGCCTCTATTTCATGTCCGGCCGGTCCGGCAGCCAGCAGGTGTGGAAGACTGATGCGGCTGGCACCCAGGCCACCCAGGTGACCGCCCTGCCGCTGGATGTGGGCAGTTTCAACCTGGCGCCGGACGGCACGCACATCGTCGTGTCCATGGCTGTGTTTCCCGGCACCGAGACGGGTGACAAGCCGGCCAGGCCGGCGGACATCGCCAAGTCCAGCGGCGTGGTGTTCGACAAGGTCTTCGTCCGCCATTGGGACGAGTGGGCGGACGGCACCCGCAATCATCTGTTCGCCCTGGCGCTGAACGGCGAGGGTGTGGCCAGCGGCGCGCCCGTGCCGCTGATGAAGAGCTTCGACGGCGACGCGCCGGGAAAGCCCTTCGGCGACGACAGCGAAATCACCATCAGCCCGGATGGCAAGACCGTGGTCTTCACCGCCCGCCTGGCCGGCCGGACGGAACCGTGGAGCACCAACCTGGATCTGTGGCAGGTGCCCATGGACGGCGGCGCCGCCCCCGTCAACCTGACGGCCGGCAACGCCGCCATGGACACGGGGCCGGTGTTTAGCCCCGACGGGTCCAAACTGGCCTGGCGCGCCATGAAGCGGCCGACCTTCGAGGCCGACCGCTTCGGCATCATGGTCCGCGACCTGAAGAGCGGCGAGACGCGCGAGATCGATCCCAATTGGGACCGTTCCGCCGACACGCTGGCCTGGACCGCCGATGGCCGCACCCTGCTGACCACGGCCTACGACGTCGGTCAGTCCAAGCTGTTCTCCGTCGATGTGAAGTCGGGTGCCGTGAAGGCGCTGACGGGCGACGGTCATGTGACGGCCATCGACTTGGTGAAGGGCGGGGACAAGGGCGTGGTCTATATGGCCGACAGCCTGTCTGGCCCGTCGCAGGCCTATAAGGTGTCGCTGAAGGGCGGCAAGGCGGAGCAGCTGACCCATGTGGGTGCCGACAAGCTGGCCGGCGTCACCTTGGGCGCCTATGAGCAGTTCAGCTTCCCCGGTTGGAACAACGAGATGGTGCACGGCTATGTCGTGAAGCCGGCCAATTACCAGGAAGGCCACAAGTACCCGGTGGCCTTCATCATCCATGGCGGCCCCCAGGGCTCCTTCGGCAACGCCTGGAGCTTCCGCTGGAACCCGCAGGCCTACACCGGTGCCGGCTATGCCGTGGTCATGATCGACTTCCACGGCTCCACCGGCTACGGCCAGGCCTTCACCGACGCCATCAGCCAGCATTGGGGCGACCGCCCGCTGGAAGACCTGCAGAAGGGTTGGGCCGCGGCGCTGGCCAAGTACCCCTTCCTGAACGGCGACCGGGCCTGCGCGCTGGGCGCCAGCTACGGCGGCTTCATGATCAACTGGATCGCCGGCAACTGGAACGGCCCGTGGAAGTGCCTGGTCAACCATGACGGCGTCTTCGACAACCGCATGATGGGCTATTCCACCGAGGAGCTGTGGTTCAGCGAATGGGAGAACGGCGGCAAGGTCTGGGAGAACCCGGCCGGGTACGAGCGCTTCAACCCCGCCAACCACGTCGATCAGTGGGTGAAGCCGCAGCTGATCATCCACGGCGGTCGCGACTTCCGTATCCCCTTCGAGCAGGGCCTGGGCGCCTTCACCGCCCTGCAGCGCAAGGGCGTGCCCAGCAAGCTGGTCTACTTCGCCGACGAGAACCACTGGGTGCTGAAGCCCCAGAACTCCGTCCAATGGCACCAGGAGGTGCTCGGCTGGCTGAACACCTGGACGGCCGAGGCCAAGTGAGGCCGGGTGTCACGATGAGCTGAATGGGAAGGGGCCGTCCGTGGGGGCGGCCCCTTTCTATCGCGGAGTCAGAGGCAGCAGATGTAGGCGGCTGCGCCTTGGATTGATTGTCAGCAGCGCCCCTTGTTCCAGTTCGTCGGCGACTTGCCGCAAACCAGAAAGCACACTGTCAGCAATGGCCGATGGACTGACGTCATCAGCCCGGATTTGCACGACGCTTGGTTTTCGACCCTGCGTCGCTGCCAAAATAGCGCTGAAATCAAGATCATGCGTCAGCACGATATAGTCATGGGCAAGCGCGAAGGCCATGATGGCGCCGTCCGGGGCATCCACCGGGCCGAGCGTTGACCAATGCTCAGCCTGGTATCCAGCGGCGACCAGAACCGCCACCCACCGGGGTGACAGGTTCATGTCCACCAGCAGCTTCATGCGTTAACCAGTACGATTTCCCGTTCTTCTGAACGCCAAGCCGCGTACCGCAGCGCCTGAAGCACATCTTCCCTTTCCAGATAGGGGTAATCGGCAAGGATCTCCTCTATGGCATGACCAGCGCCGATTTGGCCGACGATCATCCCTACGGTCACCCGCATCCCGCGGATACACGCCTTGCCACTCATGACATCGGGCTGCTGAGTAATGCGGTCCAGCTTTTCCACGTCGCCCTCCATGGCCTTCTGAAAACGATAGGCGGTTGGACTTGTCGCCACAAGGGCCAACCGCCTGACGGAGTTCACCCCGCCCGGCGCGCCCGCCTCATCGCCCCTTCGATATCCGGCAGGAACACCGTCAGGATACCCAGGGCCGGCAGGTAGGCGCAGATTTTGTAAACGGTGGTGATGCTGGTCAGGTCGGCCAGCCAGCCCAGGGCGGCGGCGGCCACGCCAGCCACACCGAAGGCCAGGCCGAAGAACAGGCCAGCCACGGTGCCGACCTTGCCCGGCATCAGTTCCTGGGCATAGACGACGATGGCCGGAAAGGCGGAGGCCAGGCAGACGCCGATGACACCGCTCAGCACGCTGGTCCAGAACAGGTTGGCGTAGGGCAGGACCAGGGTGAAGGGCAGCACGCCCAGGATGGACCACCAGATGACATGCTTGCGGCCGAAGCGGTCGCCGATGGGGCCGCCGGCGATGGTGCCGACCGCCGCCGCGCCCAGGAAGATGAACAGGTGCAACTGAGCCGCCTTCACCGACAGGCCGAAAGTCTGGATGAGATAGAAGGTGAAGTAGCTGGTGATGCTGGCCAGGTAGACGTACTTGGAGAAGATCAGTGCCAGGAGGATGGCGAAGGCCAAGCCCACCTGGCGCGGCGTCAGGCCGGTCAGATCCTCCTTCACCGTTTTGGCGGCCTTGGGCTTGGCGTTGCGCTTGTACCACAGGCCGATCCTGGCCAGGACGATCATGCCCAGGAAGGCGGCCAGGGAGAACCAGGCGATGCTGCCCCGGCCGTGCGGCACGATGATGAAGGCAGCCAGCAGCGGCCCCAGGGCGGAACCGGCGTTGCCGCCCACCTGGAACAGCGACTGGGCCAGGCCGTGCCGCCCGCCCGACGCCATGCGGGCCACGCGTGAGGATTCCGGATGGAAGACGGATGAGCCCGTGCCCACCAGGGCCGCCGCCGCCAGCACCAGGGGAAAGCTGGGCGCCGTCGCCAGCAGCACCAGGCCCACCAGGGTGAAGCCCATGCCGATGGACAGGGAATAGGGCTTGGGCTTGGCGTCGGTGTAAAGGCCGATCAAGGGCTGCAGCAGAGAGGCGGTGATCTGGTAGACCAGGGTCACCAGGCCCACCTGGCCGAAGCTGAGGTCGAAACCGCCCTTCAGGATGGGATAGATGGCCGGCAGCATGGACTGCATCATGTCGTTCAGCAGATGGCAAAAGCTGATGGCCCCCAGCACCGAGAACACGGTGCTCCCGGTCTTGGCCCCAATCTGCCCCATAGCCGTCTGCACCACGGGCGATGGTGCGGACGCACCCACGCTTTCAGCCTGACTCACTGGTGACACTCCCATCCCATGGGGCCGCGTGGCGCCGCGACCTCCTGATTTCCCAACCAGCCCCCCTTGCATTTCGGCGGCCGATGGACAAGCTAGCGCGCATGCTGGCGGCCTGCTTTCGTCTTTAGGCCAAACTATTGCGGGACTGGGCCAAGGGGGAGACACGACGATGGTGCGGGACGTCCGCTCCCAGGTGTATGAGATGGCGCCGCAGCCGGTGTTCGCCCTGGGCAATGATTATCCCCCGGGACATGTCCTGCCGCCGCACCAACACCGCCGCTGCCAGTTGCTGTACAGCATCCGGGGCGTCATGACGGTGGCGACGGCGCAGGGATCGTGGATGGTGCCGGCGGAGCGGGCCGTGTGGATCCCGGCCGGCGTGGTGCATGAGGTGGCGGTGGTGGTGGGCCCCGCTGCGATGCGCAGCCTGTACATCGACCCGGCCGTGCTGCCGGCGGCGCGCGGGCCCGACACGCTGGACCCTGGGGGCGGGCGCTGCCAGGTGGTGGGCGTCACCCCTCTGGTGCATGCCCTGTTGATGGAGGCGGCGGAGCTGCCGGTGGACGATGTGCCGGCGGAGAGCCGCAGTGGCATGATCATGGCCCTGCTGCTGCATGAGCTGGCATCACTGCCTGTACTGCCATTGTCCATGCCGCTGCCCACCGACGCGCGGCTGGCGGCCCGCTGCCGCGTCTTCGTGACCGATCCAGACCCGCACGCCACCATCGATGGCTGGGCCGATGATCTGGGCATGAGCCGCCGGGCCTTCACCCGCCAGTTCCGCCGCGAAACAGGCCTCAGCTTCGCCGCCTGGCGCCAGCAGGCCTGCCTGTTCGCGGCCTTGCCCCGCCTGGCGGCGGGGGACGCGGTGACCACCGTGGCGCTGGATCTAGGCTATGACAGCCCCGCCGCCTTCACCAGCATGTTCAAGCGCCTGCTGGGCGTGCCGCCCAGCCGTTACCTGCGCACGTGAACGAACAGGGCGGCGCCCACCAGACGCCGCCCCGCCCTTAATTCCGGAGTGCCCATGCGGATGGTCAGAGCGCCTCGAAGGTGGCGATGGCCGGCGCGCCGGTCATCTGGCCCGTGTAGGTGACGACAAAGGGAACAGGCAGCGCCGGTCCCAGCAGGACGGTGGCGGTGATGATGTATTCCTCACCCTTCGACAGGCCCTGGCCCGTCACGGCGAAGATGGTGACGTTGGGGGACGGGCCGCCCCAGACATAGCTGCCGATGCCCCCCGCGATGTTGGCACCGTGGCCCGAGATGCGGGTGTTGGTGAATTCAGTCACGCCGGCCATTCCGATCTCCATTTTTCAAAGGGTTGACGCCCAGGACGATGCGTGCCGCAGCGTGCGGCCTTAAATTGTTCGCATGTGCGATAGGGCACGCATAAGGTGTTCCGCAATGCATCAACCGTCAATTTTAAAAGTGGCAGAGTCGAAAAAATTTCTTATTATGGTTGTACAGTGTCGCGTCAATTGGCACTACCCATCGATGATGGCGACCGCCCGGGTCCACCCGGCCGAGGCACCTTTGATCTTGGCGGGGAAGCAGCTGACGGTGAAGCCCGTGGCGGGTAGGGCCTCCAGATTATGCAGCTTCTCCAGGTGGCAATAGCCGATGTCGCGGCCGGCCTTGTGGCCTTCCCAGATCAGGCCCACGTCCTTGGTCTGGGCGAACTTCTTGGCGGTGTGGGGGAAGGGGGCGTCCCAGCTCCACGCGTCGGTGCCGGTGACGCGCACGCCGCGTTCCGTCAGGTATAGCGTCGCCTCCCGGCCCATGCCGCAACCCGCGCCCAGGAAGTCGCCATGGCCATAACGGGAACCGGCACGGGTGTTGACCAGCACGATGTCCAGGGGCCGTAAGGTGTGGCCGATGCGGGCCAGTTCCGCCTCAACCTCCGCCGCGCTGACCACATGTCCGTCGGGCAGGTGGCGGAAGTCCAGCTTCACACCGGGGTTGAAGCACCATTCCAGGGGCACCTCGTCGATGGTGATCGCCCGCTGCCCCTTGTTCATGGTGGAGGCGTAGTGCCAGGGCGCATCCAGGTGGGTGCCGTTGTGGGTGGAGAGGCGCACGGTCTCGGCCGCCGCGAACTCCGCGTCCGGCATATCGTTGGGGTCCAACTCGGGGAAGAACATCGTCAGCTCATGCAGCGTATCCTTATGCGTCTGATACTCGATATGCGGGCGCATGAAGGGCGGGTCGGCCACCACGTCGTTGTCGAGGGTGACGGAGATGTCGATGAAGGTGCGGGCCATGCTGCCGGTTCCTGTCTGTACCGCTACGGACGACGGGACCGCCCCGAGTTCACGACCCGGCTACGCTGGTGTCCTTGTTCCTCCCGTCTTGGGTCCGCATTAGACCGGGGTACGGGGGTAAAAGGAAAATCGATAAAACCCATGCGTTGTTATCGATGGGCCGGATGGATCATGTCCCATCCGCCACCCGCGATAGTCTGGGCATCGACACCACCGTCTTCGCCGCCCGCCCTCTGCTGCCACATTCGGACCAAGGCCCCCTTTAAAAGCGTTCTTTGAAGGGGAACATCTGTACCCTTAACCCCAGCCGCAACCGCCGGTATACAGGCGGCTTACGGCTGGAATTGGGGATGTGTCGGCCATGGCTGTGGAAGAGTACCGGGAACGTGTGAAGTCCGAAAAGCGCGCCGCGGCCCTGGCCGCCGCCGGCCGGGCGTTCCTGTCCCACGGCTACGACCGCACCACCCTGGCCCATGTGGCCAGGGAGGCCGGGATCTCCACCGGAACCCTGTTCAAGCACTTCCCCACCAAGGCCGCCTTGTTCGAAGGCATCATGGAAGAGCTGTGGGAGGTTGATCCGGAGTTGCAGCGCCCGCTGCCGCCGGCCGGCAACCCCACCGCCGGGCTGACCGCCATCGGCCACGATTATGCCGGCAAGCTGCGCCAGCCCGATACCGGCCCCCTGTTCCGCGTCATCATCGCGGAGGCGCCGCGTTTCCCGGAGCTTGGCCAGGCGCTGTTCCTGCGGGGCAAGGCACCCTACCTCAACCACCTGCATGCCTACCTGCGGTCCGAAATCGCCGCTGGCACCATGGACATTCATGACGTGCCCCTGGCGGCGCGCCAGTTCCTGGGCATGATCAACGATCTGATCTTCTGGCCCACCTTCCTGGCCGCTGACCAGGTGGTGGACGATGCCGAAGTGGGCCGGGTGATCGACGAGGCGGTGCTGACCCTGCTGGCCCGCTACGGCCGGCCCGTCAAGGACGGGGCGGCACGGCCGGCGTGAGCCGCTGGGCGAACAGCCACTCCCGCCAACCGGGCGCCAGGATCATGTCCGGCGGCACCCGGTGCTCCATGCCTTGATAGCGCACGAACACCGGCGCGCCGCCGGCCGCCGCGACCGCCTCCGCCCAGGCGTGGTCGGGGGCGTAGGGGTTCTCGGTGTCCTGGTCGCCGTGCACCTGCAGGGTGGGCACGGTCGCCACCCCTGGGGCTTGCGCCCTTTCCGGCGGCACGGACGAGAAGGCGACCGCCGCGGCGAAGCGCCCGGGCTTGGCCACCAGCGCGTCCAGCGCCGCTGACGCCCCCATGGAGAAGCCCACGACATAAATCCGCGCCGGGTCGACCGGCAGGCGTCCCGCCAAGTCGTCCACCAGGGCCAGCACGGCGGGCAGCGTCGCGCCGGGGTGGGAGGCCGGCAGGCCATCGGCCCCCAGGGCATAGTCGGCGCTGCGCGCATCCACCTGCGGCACCACCACATAAGCGGGGAAGCGGCGGCGCAGGTCGGGCAGGGCCCAGGCCTTGGCGAAGCCGGTCATCTGCCCGGCATTATCCTGTCCGATGCTGCCGGAGCCGTGCAGGACCACCACCAGGGGCAGCTTGGCCGCCATGGGCTGGGCCGCCACCGCGGCCGGGGCCAGCAGGCGATAGGGCACGGTGCGGCCGTCCGGGGCGGTATAGGTCTTGGCCACGAAGTCGTCGCTGAGCGGCGCCTTGATGATCTCGTCCACCGCCTTGAGGTCGGCCGGCAGCGGCGCATAGGGCAGGGTTCGTTCCTCGATGCGGCCGGCTTCCGCCTGGGCCCCTGAAGCCAGCGCCATCATCGACAACGCCACCAAACCTGTCCGCAGCACGGCCATCCTCTTCCTCAGTCCGCCAGCAACATGGGGCTGCGGCCATCGACCAGCAAGCGGTCGCTTTCGTCCTTCAGGGCCACACCCGTCACCTGGCGGCGCAGCGCCTGGCGCAGCAGCCAGGCCAGCTTGAAGGCCGCCAGGTCGTGGGACAGGCCGCCGTCGCGAATATTGGACAGGCAGTTGCGTTCGGCATCCAGGCGGCCGGGCGCGGGATTCAGGGTGAGGTAGACGCCCAGGCTGTCGGGGGCGGACAGGCCCGGCCTCTCCCCGATCAGCACGGCCACGGCACGGGCGCCCAGCGCCTGGCCCACCGCATCGCCCAGGGCCACCCGCGCCTGGGATGCCACCACCACCGGGGCCAGGCGCCAGCCTTCCCGGCGTGCCCAGGGCAGGAAGGCTGTCAGCAGGGGCATGGCCTGGCGGTGCACCGCCGTCGCCGACAGGCCGTCGGCGATGACGATGGCCAGGTCCGGACTGGTCGTGGGCAAGGCCGTCAACGCCTGCCGGCCCACCGGATCCAGCAGGCGGCCCAGATCCGGACGGCTGAGGTAGGTGGCGCGGTCGGGTGCGGCGCTGTGCACTGCCACCGGCGCCAGATCCCAGGCCGCCAGTTGCTCCACCAGGCCGGCGGCGTCGAAGGGCGTGTGCACGGCGTCGCGCGCCTGGGCGTGGGCCAGGGCGAAGCGCAGCACCTCCGCCGTCGGCAGGCTGTCGCCGGCGCGGCCGAGGGCGATGCGCGCCGGCGTGGCGGCGGCCAGGTGCGCCCAGGCGTCGGCCGTGACCGTCGGCTTGTCCATCAGCGCCATCCCCGCAGCAAAGGCTGGCTGGGCGGCTGGGGCAGGGGCCGGCCGTCGGCGCCGGTGATGCCCATGGCGGCCAGCCAGGCCTCGAACTCCGGCGCGCGCTTCAGGCCCAGCAGGCGCCGGACATAGAGGGCATCGTGGAAGGAGGTCGACTGGTAGTTCAGCATGACATCGTCCGCCCCCGGCACACCCATGACGTAGGACACGCCGGCCGTGGCCAGCAGGGTCAGCAGCGTGTCCATGTCGTCCTGGTCGGCCTCGGCATGGTTGGTGTAGCAGACGTCGCAGCCCAGCGGCAGGCCCAGCAGCTTGCCGCAGAAATGGTCCTCCAGCCCGGCCCGGATGATCTGTTTGCCGTCGTAGAGATATTCCGGCCCGATGAAGCCGACGACCGTGTTGACCAGCAGGGGCCGGAACTCCCGCGCCACGGCGTAGGCCCGCGCCTCCAGCGTCTGCTGGTCCACGCCGTGGTGGGCGCCGGCGGACAGGGCGCTGCCCTGGCCGGTCTCGAAATATAGGGCGTTATCGCCCACCGTGCCGCGTTTCAGCGCCTGGGCCGCCTCCATGCCCTCACGCAGCAGGGCCAGGTTGATGCCGAAGCCCTGGTTGGCCGCCTGGGTGCCCGCCACCGATTGGAACACCAGATCCAGCGGCACACCCCGGTTCATCAGCTCAATGCTGGTGGTGACATGGGTCAGGATGCAGGCCTGGGTGGGGATGGCGAAGCGCTGAATGACCCCGTCGATCAGGCGGGCCAGGTCGGCCAGCACCGACAGGCTGTCCGATACCGGGTTCAGGCCGATCACGGCGTCGCCGCAGCCATAGAGCAGACCGTCAAGGATGCTGGCCGCCACGCCGGCGGGGTCGTCCGCCGGGTGGTTGGGCTGCAGCCGCACGGCCAGCGTGCCGGGCAGGCCGATGGTGTTGCGGAAGCGGGTGACGACGCGGCACTTCCGTGCCGCCAGGATCAGATCCTGGTTGCGCATGATCTTGGACACGGCCGCCGCCATCTCCGGCGTCAGGCCGGGGGCGAGCGCGGCCAGCGCGTCCGTCGTCGCCTGGTCCGACAGCAGATAGTCGCGGAAGCCGCCGACCGTCAGGTGCGACACCGGGGCAAAGGCCGCCGCGTCGTGCCGGTCCAGGATCAGGCGGGTGACCTCATCCTCCTCATAGGGCACCAGCGCGTCGGTCAGGAAGGTCTTGAGCGGCAGGTCGGCCAAGCACATCTTGGCCGCCACGTTTTCCTCGGCCGACTGGGCGGCAATACCGGCCAGCCGGTCGCCCGATCGGGGGGGCGTCGCCTTCGCCATCAGATCCTTGAGATCGGCGAATGTCCAGGTGCGGGCGCCCAAGGCGATGCGGTATGGCGCGCGTCCAACCAAGCCCACATCTCCCTTCAATGGATTCACGGCGGGGCTGATCATGACATCGAATGCCGGCGTGGAGAAGGTGGCCGCGCGACGAGTGGCCCCAACCGGGCACCGGCAAGCGGTCTGGGACGCCGGACTGCGTCCTGGTATTTTTGCCCTGGACTGGAGGGGGAGGCAGGGCATGAACGGAGCGATATGTTCCGCCATCGTCGGGGCGTGGCTTTTCCTGGCGGGCACGGCCATGGCCCAGGCGCCGGTGTCGCTGGCACTCGACACGTCGGAGGCCGATGAGGCCCTGCGCATCCTGGACAAGAGCGCGGCGCATGAGCCGGTCACGACGGCGGATTGGAACCGTTTGTTCGCGACCCGGCCCTATCAATGGCTGAAGGCCCGGGAGGCCGCGATGGGACGCCCCCTTTCCAACGAGGACTTCCAGCGCTTCCTGTTGTCGCCGGAAGCGGCGGCGCAGCGGTCGGATTGGGCATCGACCCTGGCCGCCATGAAACAGGCGGACATGGCCCGGCTGGGCGCCGGGGTTCTGGCGTGGCTGCCGCCGGGCGCCAGCATCCACGCCCAGGTGTTTCCGGAAATCAAGCCGCAGCGCAACAGCTTCGTCTGGAAAAAGCCCGCTACGGCCGCGGCGGATGATGGCGGCGGCCCGGCCATCTTCCTGGCCGTCAACCGGCAATCGCGGGACCAGTTCGAGAATACGGTGGCCCATGAATGCCATCACATCGGCCTGGAAAGCCTGGCGGCCCGGCAGGAGGAACTGCAGGCGGGGCTGCCCCCCAATGTGAAGCGCGCCGTGACCTGGCTCAGCGCCTTCGGGGAGGGGGAGGCCATGCTGGCCGCCGCCGGCGCCGACCGGCACCCCCACTGGGAGGACGATGCCCCCGTCCGCGCCCGCTGGGACGGTGACATGCAGCGCTTCGCCACCGACCTCGACGCCATCCAGCAATTGCTGCTGGACATCCTGGACGACAAGCTGACCCAGGACGCGGACATCATGAAACGCGCGGCCCCCTTCTGGGGCGATGCCCAGGGCGCCTGGTACACCGTGGGCTATGAGATGGCCGTGCTGGTCGAAAAGCGCTTCGGCCGCGCGGCCTTCAACGATTGCCTGCTCGACCCGCGCAAGCTGCTGGAGCTCTACAACCAAGTGGCGCAGGAGGCCAACGCGCATGGCGCCCGCTTGGCCACCTGGTCGCCGGATCTGCTGAAACGGCTGGAAGGCGCCTGACCAACCAGGCCCTGACAAACCAGGCATCGTACGGGATGTATGGAACGGGCGCGACAGTCACGAAGTTATTGTGTACCAATGCCTTGGTAGACACCGTTGGGTAGACACCATTTAGGGAACGCGCCCATGACGCCCCATGAGGATGAACCGCCGGCGCCATCGTCGGTTTCCCGGGCCCTCATCCTCTTCGTCGTCCTGGTTCTGGGCATAGGTCTCGCCATCGGCTACCTGACGGTGCCCGGCCTCTGGTACTTGCGCCTGGCAAAGCCTGGTTTCACGCCGCCCAATTGGGTGTTCGCGCCCGCCTGGACCACCCTTTACGTGCTGATCGCCATCGCCGGATGGGTGGCATGGCAGCGGGACAGGGACAGCCGGCCCATGCGGCTGTGGTGGATCCAGATGCTGCTGAACTTCTGCTGGTCGCCCATCTTCTTCGCCGCCCACCTGACGGGGCTGGCGCTGGCCGTCATCCTGCTGCTGCTGGTCACCATCCTGGCCTTCATCGCGACAGCCTGGCGCAGCGACCGGATCGCCGCCCTGCTGTTCCTGCCCTATGCCGCCTGGGTCGCTTTCGCCTCCGCGCTGAACGCCGGGGTCTATCTCCTGAACTGAGATGCGACAAATTCGCCACCGCCTGCATAAGGGGTGACGAATCTTGAACCATCAATAGGATGGGGGCGTTTCCTCACCCTGGATCGCCTGTCGTCCCATGTCACGCGCCCTGACGCTTCTTGCCGGTGCCTGCCTGCTGATCAACACGGCGGCTGGGGCCGCCGATGCCGGGCCGGCGCCGCTTGATCATGGGCAGGTGGCGGATGCGGTGGCGACCATCAGCCGCCTGCTGCGCGACCACTATCCTTTGCCTGACATTTCCGCGCGATACGGAAAGGCGCTGGCACGCGGGCTGAAGGCTGGGCGCTATGACGGGCAGGCGCCATGCCCCCTGGCCAAGAGGCTGACCGAGGATTTGCGGGCCGAGCATGCGGACCTGCATCTGAGCGTGCGGTGCGACGCGGCGCTTGGCGACGATCCAGGCCCGGAGGAGGTGGCCGGCCCCTACCACGGCATCGCCGCCGTCACCGTCGATCCCGACCTTCCGGTCACGACCATCCGCTCGCCGGGCCCGTGGACGGCCAATGAGGCCGGCTTCGCCAGCGCCGCCGCCGCCATGACCCTGGCCGCCCGGTCGCACTACGTCATCATCGACGTGCGCGGCAACGGCGGCGGCAATGGCGAGATCGGGGTGTTCCTGGCGACCTACTTTTTCCGCGTGGGGCAGGAGCGCCTGCTGGTCCGGGGTGTGCACCGCGATCCGGCCCGTGAGGAACAGGAGTGGACCTACGGCTATGTCCCCGGCCGCCGCCTGGCCGACGCCAAGCTCTACATCCTGGTCGACGCCCACACCGGTTCGGCGGCGGAGGGCTTCGCCTTCGGCCTGCAGCGGGCCGGCCGGGCCACCATCGTGGGCCAGACGACGGCGGGTGCGGGCATCGCGGGCCACCTGGAGGATCTTCCGGGCGGCCTGTCGCTGTTCCTGCCCACCAAGCTGCTGCGGGCGCCGGATGGTGGCGACGGCTGGGAAGGGGTGGGGGTGCGGCCTGACGTGGTGACGGAACCCGGCCAGGAAAAGGCCGCCGCCTACGACCTGATCCGCGCCGACTGGCCCACGGCGCCCCAGAACCCGGACTTCGCATTGACCACCACGCTGCCGCCCGGCCAGCGTCCCCCTCTGGACGCGACGGCCACGCCCTGGGATTTGGGACAGGCGACGCTGCCCCAGGCGGAGCGCTGCCGTCATACCGAGCCCGATCCGGACGACGCCGGCGTCCGCCTTATGACCAACGTCTGTCCCCAGCCCATCACCTTGGAACAGCGCCGCAGCACCAACCCGAACACGCTGCGCCTGGACACGTTGGACAGCGGCCAGACCCTGGCCACGCGGGCCACGCCGCGCGGCGGCTGGCGGATCATGGCCGTCTGCCCCGCCGGCTATCGCAGCAGCGTGCCGGTGACGAGGGACAATATCACGGCCATTTCCAATGGCACCTATGAGTGCGTACGGGAGTAGGGCCGCAAATGAGAGACCGGC
Source organism: Nitrospirillum bahiense (assembly GCF_007828025.1). Taxonomy (NCBI): domain Bacteria; kingdom Pseudomonadati; phylum Pseudomonadota; class Alphaproteobacteria; order Rhodospirillales; family Azospirillaceae; genus Nitrospirillum; species Nitrospirillum bahiense. The sequence continues at coordinate 846 of NZ_VITO01000016.1, read as the reverse complement.
AGCAAGACCGGCCTCAATCAGCCGACGTTCCGACAAATCCAGGTGAGAGTAGTGAGACCCCATCTGCGACCTCCTGCCCAACTCACTGAGAACGTTGGAAAGTCGCACTTCGTTTTTGAGTCCACCCCGCCTACATGCTATGTTTCAACCGGATAGAAGTGTCAGGGTGTCCCGCAAAGTAGAACTGTCAGTGCTGGGGGTGGGCGGGGAGCGGAGCCGAAGGCGCAGTGGACCGGCCACCCCCAGCACACAGTGACGTCGAGCCCCTCTTGCGACCCGGCTTTCCCCCCGTCTTGGCGTAACCGATGCGCTCGCTGTTGGTCTGCACCTGGGGCGCAAGCCTGGTGTCCTGCATCGTCTTGATCTCTGCCAGAACCGCCGACAGCCGCTTGTTCTCAACCACCGCCCCCGGGCTCACCCGCTGGCTCTTGTCGAACTCGGTGTAGGGCAGGGCAACGCCCTGCCAGCGGAACTCCACCCAGCCGTCGGCAAAGGCGTAGCTGTCCACATACTGCCCCACCAACCCCCGCGTCACCGCCGTCTCTTCCAGCATCACCCGCCGGCGCTCATACGACAGCGTCAGCTGCCGCCCCACATATCGCCGCTCCCGCCAGCACAGGATGTCCCCCAACCGCTCAGCCAAAGCCCCCAGCGGCCGGTGCAAATCCTCCGGCCGGGCAGGGACCACGGCAAACTGGGCATTGAAGCCTTCCATGAACCCTTCCAGGAAAGCGTTGCCAGCCGCCATGTCGCCGATCCCGGCAAGCCGCAGCTCCTTCACCAGCCTATCCTGCAGCGTCCGGTTTACCCGCTCAACCCGGCCCTTCGCCTGGCTGGAGTTCGCAC